>CAIQOO010000093.1 GCA_903873485.1 uncultured beta proteobacterium
GCTGCTCTATGAGCTCCAGGAGGCTGCTGCGCTGGCCAAGGAGAAGCGGGAGCCGATGGCCATGATCGCTGCCTGGCGAGAGATCGGGAAGGTTTGCGGCTTCTATCAGCCAGTGCGGATCAAGGTGGATATGAGCGTTCAAGGGCAGGTGGAAATGGGGCGGCTTGACAGCCTTTCTGACGCCGAATTGCTCAAGGTTATTGAGGCCGGACGGGCAGCGGTCCATTGACCTTCACAAGCCGAGGCAGTGCCGATGGCATTGCTGGCGCAGTAGCGTTGAAGGTGTTAGCTGATGACAGGTTGTCAGAGAGGGCATCAATATCGCCTAAATTGCAGTCATGTGTGGGGGCACTGGAATCTGCATTGTGAAGGGAAATGCAGATAAAACATCAAAAAGGTGGAGGGTGGTGGAAGCCATTTACTTAACTTTTTCTACGTGAATAAAAAATATATAAAAAAAGTTACGTTTTTGCCCTCCACCACCCTCCACCGATCAGTGGGCGCTTAACCGCACTTAATGCCCAAGAAATAGTTGCCGTCCTTGCGTTTCACCTTCTTGAAACGATCTCCAAAGTCACGCCCGAACGTCCCCGCAGCCATAGCTTTGTAGCCGTTTTGATCGGTCCAAAACTTGTAGCTTCGGTACGCATCACCGGCTTTGCTTTCAAGGTTGGTGGCCACCGTGCAGCATTCACCCATCCACTGGCCAATGACATCCATTTCTTCGCGGTAGCTGCTGACCGCGTCTGTGACCACCTTGGGTTCTCGCAAGCAGTTCTTTTGCCAGTCCAGACAGCCCTTGATGGCCCAGTTCAGAATGCCAGGCAGTTCCGCGACCAGTTTTTCTTGCAGGTAAGGGTCTTTTTGTGCCGGCGTGATGGTGACCACGAAGGGCACCAAGCGAATGCGTCGCCAAATGCCATCATCTCGTCCCCGGATTGTGGGTTTGTGATTACCGGCGATGAATAATTTGAACTTTGGCATGAATTCAAAATACTCTGCGTAATGGAATTTGGCCGCCACGGACTCACCACCGGTCACCTGTTTGACCAGTGATTCTGCCAACAGTGACCCGTCTTCCACCTCGTTGGCGATGACCACGCGGACATTCTGCAAGCGGGCGATGTCATTGGTGCCACTGGTGCGCTTGGCCATCAATGTCTCAGACGGGGTCTGCTTGGCAAAATCAGTCCCCACCAACGCCTTGATCACACTCAAGAACGTGCTCTTGCCGTTCAAACCCTTGCCATACAGAAAGAACAGGCACTGCTCAGTGGTCAGACCTGTCAAGCTGTAACCCACGACGCGCTGCAGATAATTGGCCAACTGCCTGTCGCCCCCTGTGACCTGATCGATGAAGGCGATGAACCTATGGCATTGCGCTTTGGCATCAAAAGTGACTGCGCTGTGCAGCGTCAACATGTCTTCCCGCTTGGCGGGTTGTAGTTTGCCTGTTTTGAGGTTGATCACCCCATTGGCGACACCCAGCAGCAAGTCATGCGAGTCCAACTTTAGGGATTCTGCTGCTAGATCAGGCTCGCTTTCAGCCAAGTCCAACATTGCTTTGAGCTTGGGTGCCTGCAGGCTGGCTTTGGCATGCTTGCGCACCGCATCGCTGATGGCGGCATCGTTAATATCCGCTGCCTCTAAATGGATGGTGCGGGCCAATTCTTTGGCCAACTCCATGATTTGACCTGTCGCATCTTGCCGCCACCTAAGTTCGTTCCAGATCACCCACCCCCGTCCGTAGATGAACCGTGCGTGGTCTCTGTAGCGGGCAGCAAAGCGGGCTGCGTTGCCTGTATCTGTCAAAGACTTCAACAGCGTGTCGGGATCGGCTGCTGGGTAGCGAATGATGCTGGTGGCAATGGCACTGACCTCCGCCGGGTCTAGCGGCGGCCTGCAGTTGGCCGTGTTTTCGGCTTGCAATGCCGCAATGATGGCCGCTTCGCTCATGCCCCGGTGGCGCATGGTGCCTGCCAGGCTGGCGAGTGTGTTATTGCGACTGGATTCCGGGATGCTGCCGTCGTTTAAGGCTGCCGGCATTGGGGATTGCCCCCCTCTGCTTTTAGACCGCGTGGCTTTGCCCTTATCGGACACCACAATCTTGTCGAGCTGCAGTGCTTTGACGATAGTCAGGAATGGGCGTCGGGTGACATTGGTCACGAGCTTGAGATTAGCTGCCATGTTGATTTACTCCAGGGAAATGATGCGGGTCATGAAAGGCTCACTTTTTTGATGAAAAGAGCCTGGCAGCCGCATGACACGCGGCAGGTCGCACACATTGGGGTCGCTGTTGAACTTGATTGCGATTTGACTTTGGCGTAGCTTGAATTCCTCAAGTGGGCAGTCGTTGGTCAGCCAGTAGGCGTGATAGCGCTCAGGACTGCTCTCGATCACGATGTCTGGGGGTAGTGCTTGCAACACCGGTGCCAGTGGGGCACCATCGAGATCAGCAAAGAGCGAGCGCACTGCAATGACATTAGCCTCAGTACGGCTGGTTCTGCTACCGGCATGGATGATGCCGTCGCCCTTGTTTACCATGACGAAAATACCAGCACCGCGCAGATTAAAACTGGCAAGGTCGTCCCAGTGCTGTGACAATGAGCCGTGCAGCACACGGGCCAGATTCATGTTTTTGCGGACCTTGTCATCATCGAAAACCTGGAAGGTAAAAATGCCCTCCGGGTCCAATAATTGGAGGAACCGCACCGCTTGGTCACGTTCAGGGGTGAGCTGAGTTTTCATGTTTTGGACCTCCGGTTATTGGGTTGAGCCAGGCCAAGTTCTGTGGCCCGTGCTTCCAGCTTGTTGTCAAGCTGGCGCAACTGGTCAGGTGGCAGGCCTTTCTGGGCTGCTCTAACACACTTGTGGCACAGCGGGTAATGGATGGCACCACGATGGCCGACGAGATAAATGCCCAGCGCCGGAACGACCTTCAGGGGCGTGCTGCACAGGGTGCAGACATTCATCGTTTCGCTGTAGAGGTGGTTGGGGCCATGGTTCATTTTGCGGCTCCTGCGTGACCGAAGGTGTGAACGCCCAGCAGGCGGCGCAGGTCGTCGGTTTTCCAGTGCAGGCGGCCCTGGACACGAATGGGGCGCAAGGGGCCGTTTTCATGGCACGCATAAATGCGTAGCGTTTGGGGCTGCCTGTTCAGGTAGAAGGCAGCGGCGGCTGTCTCTACTGTGGGGCGGGTGACGGATTCCAGAGGAGGGAATTGTGGACCATCAGTCATCTCTTGCGAGGTGATGCCATGGTGTTTTTCAGTCTTCATTTCTTAACCTTTCAAACACGTTGATTCGCGTTCAAATGGATTAAAAAATGAAGATATATACCCCGTCATCCGGGGTAAATTTCAACACCCAGGAGCCATTGGAGAACCGGGTAAAAGTGGGGTATTTTCCGGGTAGAGACCAGCGGATTCAGGTCACACGTTTTCCGTTTTTGACCAAAGAGCGAAACATTCCGGCCCCCTTTTTTGTGTCGGCCATATCGCCACGAGCTTTCTTGATCTGTTTGCCGATGTTTGAGCGGTCAGCCTTTGGGTTTATGTCCAATTCACGGACATAGACACGTGCAAGAGCACCGTGTTCGCCTGATGCTTCAACCTCTTGTTCAAGTGTCTTCAGAAGGCGAACACCACGCGCCGAAGGGGATTCTTTTGCTATTGAAGAAGGTGCTGGCCGAATGCCGAGTATTTGCGGTTCGACCCAGACCAAAGGTGGTAAAACTTTCTGTATTTGAACGTGGCGCTTCTCAGGCAAGAAATCGCCTCGCAAACGCTGCGTTTCTTCTAACGAATAAGCTGGACTGTCTGGATTCGTCAATGCTTCGATCCCCTCTCGCATCTCGCGCCGGGCAGGGTCATTTTCATCGTCCCATCGCTTGGCATGATGGCATCTTTGACGAGGTGTTAGACCAAACCACGACCATGGTGCAAAATCCATGTCAACACGCCGCCGGATTGCCGGGTTGAGTTGTGCGAATGTCTTGTGATATTGCCCTCTCAGGGCTAAGGCCAGTGACTCAAAAGCTTTCATGATTGTTGCGTCCCTTCAAGGTGCCCTTCAAGAGAGCCCCAGCAGGCGGGTGAAGGTACCCCGCTTTTCGGTTCGCGGGCCTAGCTGGGGTGAAACTTGTTTATGCGATTGCCAACTCTGGAACCGCCACAGGCTTGATTTTCTTGCGCTCTTTGGCAGTCTCACCCGCCACCCACAAATCACGCTGAGTCTGCATCGCCAGCCAGTAGCCCGGTGTTCTGCCCAGGGCTTCGGACAATCGCAAGTCCATATCAGCACTCACAGCAGCATGGCAATGCAGCACGCGAGACAACATCACCCGACTGATGCCAATGTGGGCGGCGAATGCGGTCACGGTTACGCCCAGGTCATCAAGCCAGCCGGTAAGCAGTTCGCCAGGATGTGCAGGGTTGTGCATCTTCAGGCCGCTATGCCTTTGCCACACCATGCGCCACAGCGTTGCGCAGCACGGCATTGATGCGGGTCTGCCAGCCCGGCCCGGTCGCCTTGAATGCGTCCAGCACGTCAGCATCGACACGCATGTTCAGTGTCGGGCGCTTGACTGCAACGGGCGGTCTGCCTCGCCCACGGGTGATAGTTGCCTTTTGCCAGTAGGCAGACACGGCATCGGTGTCGTTCGGGTCATACGGCCCGGACTGGTCATCAATGGGCGCATCAGCGGCGGCTTCGCGTTTGACGCGATCCCAATCGGTGCCAGTGGGTTTAGTGATAGTTTTTGGCATACAGCATCCTTTCCTGTTTTGATGCACGTCGCAATGAAATGGCTCGCACTTCGCCCGGTTCTCGCATCACATAAATCAGTACCAGCATCACACCAGCCACCTGCACCAAGGCAATATCCATCAATCGGGCTTCGCCCTTTTGCGGTGACTGCAATGTCAGCTTGTCGGGCGCATCAAACACCAGGGGCGCATCAGCCAAGGATAGCCCGTGCTTGACCATGTTGATAACGTCCTTGTCCGGGTCAAAGGTGAATTTCATTGCTGGTTTATTGTATTGGCATCAAATCACCCCTGTCAACCTGCCACCACGCGCAGTTTGCCCGGTTCCACCTTGGCGTCGAACTGAACCCCGGCCTGTTCCAGTATCCATGCCTCTATCTTTTCGTGATGGACCCGCAGCAGGTCGAGCGGACGCACGGTGTAATGCTTTTCGGCAGTCGCACTAGGTTTGTGGCCCATCAGTTGCGCGACAACGCCAGCGGGTATTTCTAACCATTCGGTCAGGCTCTTGAACGAACGGCGTAACCCGTGCAGGGTCAGGCCATCAATGCCAGCAACTTTGCAGGCTCTGGCGTGTAGCTCTGTTGGGTTTGCAATGGTCTCAGCACGCAGGCCAGCAAACACATATTCATTGCGGTGGGGCAGGGCGGATAGCAAGTGCAGCAGATAGGGTGTTGCGGGTATCTCGCGGGTTCCTTCTACCTTGTCCCTTATTTGAATCCCTTTCCACTTCACATTCACGTCATCCCAGCGCAACGACAACACTTCGCCCGGCCTCGCGCCAGTAAGAAGCATGGTTTGCAAGGCAGCGGCCACCACCGGATTGTGTATTTGGTGCATGGCGGTAAACCATGCGTTCAATTGTCCTTTTTGTAGCACATCCGACTTAACGGCGGGTTTACCCAATGCCTCGCGGCTCTTTTTGTTTTTAGCAGGGTTGCCAGAAAGCAGGCCAACATAGGCAGGTTGTTCATTGCACCAGCCGAGAAACGCTTTCAGCAGTCGCCACGAAAGCCGGGCGGATGTTGGGCGAGTCTGTGCCTCGCTCGCGGCCCATAGCTCTATTGCTGGCGCGGTCAGTTCAAGTAATGGCAGCGGCATAAGCGCAGCCAGCGGCCCCGGTAATGTCTTACCACGCCTGCCATCCGTGCCACCCGGTGCGGCTTTCTCGATATGGTCTTTGTAATGACGTTCACCCCAATGGTTTTTGCGCTCTGCAATGTATGTGGCCCAGGCTTCACCAACGGTCAAAGCTTGCGCAGCATCCTGCGCGGTTTGGCGTGCCTGTTGTGCGGCTTGTTCTGCACTGGCTTTGTCTTTATCTGCCTGTTGCTGGCGCTCCAACTCTCGCGGGTCTGTGCCACTGTCAATCAATACCTTCAAGCCTTGCGCTTTGGTGCGTGCCTTTTCAATCGGCCAATCGGCCACAGTGCCGATATTGATTCGTATGGTCGAACCTTTCAGCCTTGCCTCAAAAATGTAGGTTTTCCGTCCGGTCGGTGTCACGCGCAGCGCCAGGGTGGGTGTATCGGTATCCCACAGAAAAGACTGTGCCTTGCCAGCAGGACAGGAAAACTCAGAAACCCGGCCAGCGGTCAAACGAACTCGGTTAAGTTGCTGCTTCATGGTGTTCTCAAAATCTGTAGGCAATCTGTAGGCAATCTGTAGGCAATCTGTAGGCAATCTGTAGGCAATTTTGACAAATAAAGGCGTATTTAGATCAACACAAAAGCTGCTCTCTTGTACAGTGCAATTTAGATAAGATGTTGATTTATATTGATTATACCATCACCAATCAACACGATGAAATAGTATTTTTACCGGATTGCAAATCCGTCTAGCCCAGTTCGACTCTGGGTCGCGCCTCCAGTAAAGTCAGTAACTTGGCCGTGATTAATTCTCACGGGTTTTTTTTCCGGCAGTATGCAAGGGTGGATGCAAGTCGATTTTCTGAATCTATCGCTTTGGCCATTACTTCATATCGACGGTTTTTATGCGATATTAAAACCCGGAAGACAACGCAATGCGCCGGGGTGCCTGACCGGTGCTTAATCGCAGTGCTTGCAGCCTTGGCGGTTTGGCACTGGCATCCCAGTCGCACAATACCAGCCGTTGCAGTGTTAGCTGGCTGGCAGGCTGCAGCAGTTCATCGACCGGCCGGTGGGTGTGGCCGTGAATCAGGGTGCGGCTGGCGCTGGCCTGCAGCCAAGCGCAGGCGGTCGGTTTGTCGATATCGGTAACCGCCCCTGCTGCGGCCTTGATGGACTCGCTTTGCGCCCGCATCGCACGGGCAATGCGCTGACGCTCGTTGAGGGGTTTTGACAAAAAGTGATCGCGCCAAGCCCAGGTTCGCACCATGGCGCGAAACTGCTGGTAGTCCAGGTCGCCCAGGCACAGCGCATCGCCATGGGTCAGCAGCCAGCGTTGTGCATCGAAGTCCAGTACCGTCGGGTCTGACAGCAGGTGCGTGCAGGCACCCTGGGCAAAGTCATCGCCCAATAGAAAATCCCGATTGCCGTGCATGAAATACAGGCTCAGACGCTGCGCTGCACCGGCCAGCACCTGCTGGCACCGGGCTTCAAAGCTCACCTGCCGATCACCCGGGCTGCCAAGCACATCGTCACCCACCCAGACCTCAAACAAATCGCCCAGAATGAACACCGCATCCGCCGGGGTGTCGGCCAGGTAGTGTTGCCAGGCGACAAAGGTGGCTCCCTCGGCGGCCTGCAGGTGCAGGTCAGAGATGACATCGACCACCCGCCAGCGCGGTGCTGCGATCAACTCTGGCCAAACCTTGGGCAGGCTGATCGGATGGTCTTGTTGCGGTGCCGGGCACATGGCGACCCTGCCGGTTGAAGGTTTGCCAATTGGCTGATGGATGGGGCCGGTTGTCAGAGCAGCACAGCCTTTTCAATCACCACGTCTTCAACCGGAACATCGTCGTGGTAGCCCTGGCGGCTGGTTTCGACAGCCTTGATCTGGTCCACCACCTCGGTGCCGGCTACCACCTTGCCAAACACCGCATAGCCCCAGCCCGATCCGCTGGGCGCGGTGTGGTTCAGAAAGCTGTTGTCAGCCACATTGATGAAAAACTGCGCCGTGGCGGAATGCGGGTCGCTGGTACGGGCCATGGCCACGGTGTAGTTCAGGTTTTTCAGGCCGTTGTTGGCTTCGTTGTTGATCGGGGCGTCGCCCTTTTTTTCTTTCATGCCGCGCTCCATGCCGCCGCCTTGCACCATGAAGCCGGGAATGACGCGGTGGAAGATGGTGTTGTTGTAATGGCCTTTGCTCACATAGCTCAAAAAATTGGCCACCGTATTGGGGGCTTTCTCCTGATCGAGTTCCAGCGTGATGACGCCATGCTTGGCAATGTGGAGTTCGACTTGGGGGTTGCTCATGATTTATTTCACCAGGGTTGCAGAGTTGATAAGAATGGGGGTTTTTGGAACATCGGTGGGGAACGGCCCACCGGCGCCGGTGGGGCTGAGCCTGATTTTGTCAACCACATCCATGCCCGAGATAACCTTGCCAAACACCGTGTAGCCAAACGATTGGGCGTTCGCGTCGAGAAACGCGTTATCTTTGACATTGATGAAAAACTGGGCGGTAGCCGACTGTGGATCACTGGTGCGTGCCATGGCGATGGTGCCGTTGAGATTGCGCGGGCCGCCTTTGGCCAGCGCCTCGCGTCCTTCGTGCGCAACCGGTGGCCGGGTCGGCTTTTCTGCGTATTTGGCATCGTAGCCGCCGCCCTGCACCATGAAATTGGCGATGACACGGTGAAAGATGCTGCCGTCGTAGTGCTTGTCACGGACGTATTGCAGAAAATTTTCGACCGTTTTGGGTGCCTTGTCAGGGTACACCTCAACCACAAAATCGCCGGAAGAAGTGGCAAACCGGACCTGCGGTGTGGTCTCGGCCAGCGCTGGACTCACTATTAAACCTATAGCTATCGACGCAATAGCCGTGCGGGCTAGCGTGCTAAATGATGTGAAATTCATCCCAAAACTCCTTCATAAAAAATTTTCCACGTCCGGGCTTTGCGGCTCCAGTATTGTCGCCGTGTCACACCGGTGCGCTGACCGGCGACCAGTTCGCCAAAGGTTACCACCATGGTTTCTTCGGTATCGACCCAGTGCAGCAGGTTCAGATTTTTGATCTCTAGCGTCAGACCCCGTTGTTCGGCGACTTCCTGCCGCAATTCGGGCAACCAGTCGGTCAGCGTCTTGCCGTTGAGACCAAAGTCAGCGGCGTAGAAAGTGGAGAGCGCATTCAGATTGCCGTCCGATTTGGCCTTGGCCCAAGCCTGCAGTTGGCGCTCAAAGTCATTGCCCAGGGTTTTGGCGCTTTCGGGCGCCACCCATTTGAGTTGGCGCGAGATCACCACCGGTGTGCTGCGGATCTCGACCGTCTTGATGATGCGATCAAGGTCCGGGTTAGCCAGCACTACGCAGCCATCGCTGTCTTGCGGCGGGCGCGAGAATTGATTAGGCGGCGTGCCGTGCAGCCAGATGCCCTTGCCGGTCTTGCCGGTCTTGCCGCGCTTGAGATCAAGCATATTGGGGTAGTTGATGGGCAGCGCGCCGATGCCGTAAAGTTCTTTGAGCGTCTTGGGGTCAAGTTGGCTGGTGATGAAATACACCCCCAAGGGTGTGCGCAGATCCCCCTCGGCGTTTTTTTCCAGCCCGAGCTTGCCAATTGAAATGTAATAGTCGGCCAGCAGCTTCAGGCCACCGGGCTGATTTTCAAACAGGTACAGGCGTGCCCGTGACGCATCCACCGCAATCGCATGTTTGTTGAGCACCGACAGCCGCAACAATTCGGACGGCACCGCCCCTGCGGGAGGGCGTTCCCGCAGCGCCCGGAGCCGCATTTGCGATTCGATCCGCAAGGCATCAAGCGTGCTGGCACCCAGCTTGAGTTGCTCGGGCGAGACATTGCCAAACTGGCTGATGGTTTGCGAGCGGGCCGACAGCAAGTCGCCATAGACCAACTGCGCCAGCGCAAAGTTGGGAAAGTCGGTGACCAGTTTTTCGGCCAGTCGCAATGCGGCCCTGGTTTCTGTCTGGCCGACCAGCCGGTAGATTTCGAGCAGCCTGGCTTCTGCGATGCCATCCTTTGGGCGATCCGGCATTTTGGCAACTGCCGCTGCCGGCGTTTTGGCCGCCGCAGCCCTCGATGCACGCTCCGGCTCTTTGGCGGCAGGCCGGTTGACCCTGGTCAGACGTTCTACGTTCTTGCCTGGGCGTGCTGCGGCTTTGGGCGCACGTACTTGTGACTTGATGGCCCGCCCTGGCGCGGGTTTTTTGGCCATTGTTTCATGACGACTGGCCTGGGCACCGGCAAAACCGCTGGCCAGCGCAGCAGACAGCGCCAACGCCCAGCCGAACAAAAGGGTATGCCGGGACATGGCTACCGACTGGGCGCCAAAAAACCGGCGACCCAGGTCGCCGGAAGATTGCCCGGCATGACTGGTTCAGCACTCAATTGCCAGTGGCTTCTTTGGTAATCAGCCAGCGCGAACCGGACTTTTGCAGTTCCAGCGTCTTGCGGCTCGACACGTTAAGCGCATTGGCTTTGTAAGACTGGCGAAATCTGGCGACTGCCTTGTCGCCATTGATGGCCAGCTTCAGATCGGCAATATCGACACTGATGCTCGACTTGCCGGTGATACGCAAGTGACGGTCTTTTTCCCAGGCGGCGCGTGTCTGGCCGCCGGGTGGCACAAATTGCGGACTGTAGGCACCCAAATAGGATGCCATGTTTTTGTCGGACCAGGCCTGCGCCCAGGCCTCTACCGCAGCCTGTGCTGCCAGGGTGGCGCCGCTGTCTGCCGCAGCGGCTGCCGGTTTGGCTGCAACAACCGGCGGCATCGGGCTGGCAGCCGGTGCCGACGGCTTGACCACTGCCGCCACTGCCACCGGTTCCGGCTTGCTGGCCGGCGCTGGTGTTGCGGTGGTGACGGCGGCGCTGGCGGCAGGGCGCGCTGCGCCCAGGTTGGGTTTGAAAATCTCCCGGATCAGTGCCAATTTTGGCGGCACCGCCGCGTTGCCGCTGTCGAGCTGCAACGCCTTGTTGTAAGCCTGGCTGGCCAGTCTGGCATAGATATCGCCGATGTTTTCATGCGCGGTGGCATAGCTCGGGTTGGTGCGAATGGCCACTTCAAGCGCCATGCGGGCCTTGTCAAATTGCCCCTGGTTGGCGTACAGCACGGCCAGGTTGTTGTAAGGCTCGGGCAACTCGGGATAGTCATCGGTGAGCTTGGTGAAAATGGCGATGGCTTCGGTCGGCTTGCCCAGATTGCGCAGAATCACGCCCTTGAGAAAGCGCATTTGCGGGTCGGCCGGCTTGCTTGCCAGATGGCGATCCACCAGGGTCAGGGCAGATGCAAACTGGTTGGACCGCAGCAACTGGGTGACATCTTCGTAGTCATCGGCTTGTGCTGGCAAGACTGACAGGGATGCGACCAAGGCCAGCAGGCGAAGGGTGGCAGTGAGGACTGAACGATGTTGTTTCATGGGCAAGATGGAAGGATGATGGCAAGTTTGCGGGACCGGCAATTGACTGCGACAGGGCCTTATACTGAAGTTGATTGTATCTGAGGGCCGCTTTTTCCGACTTTGTCAACGGCTCGCCAGTCAATCCCGGATGGCTCGCTTTGGGCCGCCAACTGTAACGATTTTTTGAGTTTTTCAGAGTTTTATCACCCATGAGTTTGCGTATTTTCAACAGCTTGTCGCGGGCACTGGAGCCTTTTTCGCCGTTGCAGCCGGGCCTTGTGCGCATGTACGTGTGCGGCATGACGGTTTATGACCTGTGCCATCTTGGGCACGCGCGCTCGATGCTGGCCTTTGATGTGGTGCAGCGCTGGCTCAAATGCAGTGCTTACCGGGTGACCTATGTGCGCAATGTCACCGACATTGACGACAAGATCATTCGCCGCGCCCTTGAAAACGGCGAAAGCATTCGCGCCCTGACCGACCGCATGGTCGCGGCCCTGCACCAGGATGCCGATCAGTTGGGCATTGAGCGCCCAACCCATGAACCACGCGCCACCGACTATGTGCCGTCGATGCTTGGGCTGATTGGCTTGCTTCACAACAAAGGTCTGGCCTACCAGAGTGCCGCTGGCGACGTGAACTTTGCCGTGCGCAAATTGCCCGGCTACGGCAAGCTCAGCGGCAAGTCGCTTGACGAGCTGCGCGCTGGCGAGCGGGTCGCGGTGGCCGATGGCAAGACCGATCCGCTCGACTTTGTGCTGTGGAAGTCGGCCAAGCCGGGCGAGCCGGCCGATGCCCGCTGGGACAGTGCCTATGGGCCGGGGCGTCCCGGCTGGCACATTGAATGCTCGGCCATGTGCGGTGATTTGCTCGGCAACACCATCGATATCCACGGCGGCGGTGCCGATTTGCAGTTTCCGCACCATGAAAACGAAATCGCCCAGAGCGAAGGGGCACATGGGGTGGCGCTGGCGCGCATCTGGATGCACAACGGTTTTGTCACCCGCGACCACGAGAAGATGTCCAAAAGCCTGGGCAATTTTTTCACTATTCGTGAAATTCTGGCGCGCTTTGATGCCGAGACTTTGCGCTTTTTCATCGTTCGCTCGCATTACCGCAGCGCCCTGAACTACAGCGATGTGCATCTGGATGATGCGCGTCAGTCGCTCAAGCGCCTGTACACGGCACTCGATTTGGTGTCGCCCGAGAACATCGTGATCGATTGGGCCAAGCCCTATGCAGCGCATTTCAAGGCCGCCATGGACGAGGACTTTGGCACGCCGGAGGCCGTGGCCGTGTTGTTTGACCTCGCCTCCGAGGTCAACCGCACCCGCTCGGGTGAACTGGCCGGATTGCTCAAGGCGCTCGGCGGCTGCCTCGGGCTGCTGCAAGGCGACCCGCAAGCATTTTTGCATGCCGGTGCCGGTCTTGACGAGGTGGCCATTGCCCAGCGCATTGCCCAGCGCGCTGACGCCAAGGCGGCCAAAAACTTTGCCTTGGCTGACCAGATCCGCCTGGAGCTGCAAAGCCGGGGCATTGTCCTGAAAGACTCGGCCAATGGCACAAGCTGGGAGGTTGTCAAGTCATGATTTTTGCATGTTTTATGCCGCTAGCCCTTGTCAGATAAGCGATGACTGCTCCATTAACTATAGCTGAAGGTACCACCGCACCCGTTTACTGGCTGGATGCCTGCAAGCATTTGATGAAGAAAGACCGGGTCATGAAGCGGCTGATTCCCCAGTGTGGCAAAGCCTGCCTGCAAAGCCGGGGGGATGCCTTTATGACCCTGGCGCGCAGCGTGGTGGGGCAGCAGATTTCGGTCAAGGCGGCGCAGACGGTGTGGGACCGGTTTGCCAAACTACCCGAACTGATGACCCCGGCGCAGGTGCTGCGGCTGAAGATCGAGGACATGCGTGCGGCCGGTCTGAGTGCGCGCAAGGTCGAATACATCGTTGATCTGGCACTGCATTTTGACCGGGGTACCTTGCATGTGGCGGCCTGGGACAGCATGGATGACGAGGCGGTCATTGACGAACTGGTGGCGATTCGCGGCATTGGCCGCTGGACCGCAGAGATGTTTCTGATCTTTCACCTGATGCGCCCCAATGTGTTGCCGCTCGACGATGTGGGCCTGATCAATGGCATCAGCAAATGCTATTTTTCAGGCGAACTGGTCAGCCGCAGCGATGCGCGCGAAGTCGCCCTGGCCTGGGCACCGTACCGCAGCGTGGCCACTTGGTACATTTGGCGCTCGCTCGACCCGGCGCCGGTGGAATACTGAGACCTTGCGGGACAGACCAATCTACACGAAGTGAGATTGCTCTGTCCCCAACTGATTGTCGGATGTTTGCCTTGCCTTGCGGGACAGACCAATCTACACGAAGTGAGGTTGCTCTGTCCCCAACTGATTGTCGGATGTTTGCCTTGCCTTGCGGGACAGACCAATCTACACGAAGTGAGGTTGCTCTGTCCCCAACTGATTGTCGGATGTTTGCCTTAGCTTGCGGGACAGGTCAATTTTTGCTCAGCGAAGCAAAGCTCATTGCCCAGTCCCCAATATTGAATGGAGCCAAGTGTGGTTAAAAAAAGTTTTCTCGATTTCGAAACCCCGATAGCCGAGTTGGAAAACAAAATTGAAGAATTGCGCTATGTGCAGACCGAGTCTGCCGTGGACATTTCAGCCGAAATCAACCAGTTGGCCAAAAAAAGCCAACAACTCACCAAGGACATCTACAGTGACCTGACACCCTGGCAAATTACCAAGATTGCCCGCCACACCGAGCGCCCCTACACGCTGGACTATGTTTCGGACATCTTCAGCCACTTTGTCGAACTGCATGGCGACCGGCATTTTGCCGATGACCTGAGCATCATCGGCGGATTGGCGCGTTTTAATGGCACACCGTGCATGGTGATAGGCCAGCAAAAAGGCCGCGACACCAAGGAGCGTGGCCTGCGCAACTTCGGCATGAGCAAGCCAGAAGGCTACCGCAAAGCCTTGCGGCTGATGAAGACTGCCGAGAAATTCAAACTGCCGGTGTTCACCTTTGTCGATACGCCCGGAGCCTACCCCGGTATTGATGCCGAGGAGCGCAGCCAGTCCGAAGCCATTGGCCGCAACATTTTCGAGATGGCGCAGCTCGAAGTGCCGATCATCGTCACCATCATCGGTGAAGGCGGCTCGGGTGGCGCACTGGCCATTTCGGTGGGGGACCAGGTGCTGATGCTGCAATATGCTGTCTATTCGGTGATCAGCCCCGAGGGTTGTGCCTCGATTCTCTGGAAAACCTCCGAACGGGCGCAGGAAGCGGCTGACGCATTGGGCATCACCGCCCACCGGCTCAAGGCACTCGGGGTGATTGACAAGATTGTCAATGAGCCGGTGGGTGGCGCCCACCGCGACCCCAGACAGATGGCGTCTTTTCTCAAGCGCGCCCTCAACGATGCCTTCCGCCAGGTCAGCGATCTGAAAATACCGGAATTGCTGGACCGGCGCTATGCCCGGCTGCAAGGTTATGGCCGCTTCACCGACACCAAGCCGGCCAAGTAAATCCATGACATTCATCGGGGTCAGCGCCTGCCGGTGGCTGCCAACAGGCGGCAGGTGCGTCGCACTGTTGTCAGGCTGTCGCCTAATCAGGCCGTGACGCTGTCCTTGCCGCAAGCGCTGGCCCGCTTTGCGCCGGACTTGCCACTGGCCGTGGCCTACAGTGGCGGCGCCGACTCGACCGCATTGCTGCTGGCCTGTGCCAGAAAATGGCCCGGCTTGGTGCAGGCTTTTCATGTGCATCATGGCCTGCAAGTGGCGGCAGACCACTTCGAGCAGCATTGCCGGGCGTTTTGTGCCGGGCTTGGCGTGCCCTTGCAGGTGCAAAAAGTGGATGCCCGTCATGCTTCGGGTGAAAGTCCGGAAGCCGCTGCCCGGCATGCCCGTTACAAGGCTCTTGAGGCTCTAGCCCTTGCTGGTCAAGCGCTGCCAGCTATATCTTCAATAGCAATTGCACAACATGCTGATGACCAGATTGAAACCCTGCTGCTGGCGCTTGGCCGAGGTTCTGGCTTGCCGGGCTTGAGTGCCATGCCACATACCTGGCGGCGCGGCGGCATTTGTTACCACCGTCCGTTGTTGCAGGTCAGCGCTGCCGACATTCGTCTGTGGCTGGCCGGGCAGGGTGCGGCTTTTGTCGAAGACCCCAGCAACAGCAACGAGCGCTTTACCCGCAACCGCATCCGGGCACGCCTGTTGCCGGCCTTGCAACAATGTTTTCCGCAGTTTCGTGATACCTTTGCCCGCAGTGCGGCCCACGCGGCACAAGCCCAGCAGTTGTTGCTGGAACTTGCGGTGCAGGACTTGGCACAGAGCGGCGTGCCACCGAATATTTGTTCGCTGCAGGCTTTGAGTCCGGCCAGACTGGCCAACCTGCTGCGCCACTGGCTGCAAGCCACCCATCAGGTGGCGGCCAGCACCGCGCAGTTGAATGAACTGATGCGCCAAATCAGCGCCTGTCAAACCAAGGGACACGCGCTGCATTTGAAGGTGGCCAACGGATTTTGTGTGCGGCGTGGCGCGTTGCTGCATTGGTACAATCCCGCGCTTTTAACGCCAACCTAAGCCCTTCACAATGTCTTTGATTGTTCACAAATACGGCGGCACCTCGATGGGCTCGACCGAGCGCATCAGCCAGGTCGCCCGGCGCGTCGCCAAGTGGGCGCGCACCGGCCACCAGATGGTGGTGGTGCCGAGTGCCATGAGTGGTGAAACCAACCGTCTGCTGGCCCTGGCCAAAGAACTGGCGCCGGCGACACTGACCGAAGCCTACAACCGCGAACTCGACATGCTGGCCGCCACCGGCGAGCAGGCTTCGAGCGCATTGCTAGCGATTGCCCTGCAGGCGCAGGGGCTCGAATCGGTCAGCTATGCCGGCTGGCAGGTGCCGATTCGCACCAACAGCGCTTATACCAAGGCGCGCATCGAGTCGATTGACGATGCCCGTGTGCGTGCCGATCTGGACGCTGGCCGGGTCGTTATCGTCACCGGCTTTCAGGGTCTGGACGAGCAGGGCAACATCACCACGCTGGGGCGTGGCGGCTCGGACACCTCGGCGGTGGCGGTGGCGGCTGCAATGAAGGCCGATGAATGCCTGATCTACACCGATGTTGATGGTGTCTATACCACCGACCCGAGAGTGGTGCCCGAGGCGCGCCGACTGCACACCGTCAGCTTTGAAGAAATGCTGGAGATGGCCTCGATGGGCTCCAAGGTGCTGCAGATTCGCTCGGTCGAATTTGCCGGCAAGTACAAGGTCAAGCTGCGGGTGCTGTCGAGCTTTACCCCGTGGGACATCGATATTGTTGAAGAAGCCAAGTCCGGCACACTGATTACTTTTGAGGAAGACGAAAACATGGAGCAAGCCATCGTTTCAGGCATCGCGTTTACCCGCGACGAGACCAAAATCGCCGTGCTGGGCGTGCCCGACAAGCCCGGCATTGCCTACCAGATACTGGGCGCGGTGGCCGATGCCAACATCGAGGTTGACATGATCATCCAGAACATCAGCAAGGACGGCAAGACCGATTTCAGCTTTACCGTGAACCATGGCGACTATGCCAAGACCATCGATCTGCTGAAAACCGTGGTGGTGCCCAAACTCGGTGCGCAAGAAGTGGTGGGCGATACCAAAATCTGCAAGGTGTCGATCGTCGGCATTGGTATGCGCAGCCATGTGGGGGTGGCCGCCACCATGTTTCGGGTGCTGAGCGAGGAGGGCATCAACATCCAGATGATCTCGACGAGCGAAATCAAGACCTCGGTGGTGATTGATGAAAAGTACATGGAACTCGCCGTACGTTCGCTGCACCGGGCTTTTGGACTCGATCAGCCCGTTGTCTGACAAAAACTCCCGAAGTCGTGACATAATTGCGGCTCTGATTTTCAGGAAACGTGACCGAGTGGCCGAAGGTGCTCCCCTGCTAAGGGAGTATGGGGTGTAGAGCCTCATCGAGGGTTCGAATCCCTCCGTTTCCGCCAGTTATAGAAAAAAGTCCTTGTTTTACAAGGACTTTTTTTTTGAATTTTAACCATCAACTTGTCCATCAAATGACGGGTTATCATCACTTCAATTCAAGCGGCATCACCGTGTCATACCGATGGGACAGATCGAAAAATGCCAGCATTTTTGACACCACTTATTTTGAGAAATTTTTTCTTCAATTGAATCAACAGTTTAAAGACTTACTACGGTTCTGGTTTGAACCTACACACATCATGGCACGCTATAACGCACCTTTTGAAATTCACATTCATGGCCAGGTGGCCCTGAGGAGCGAGATTAAATTCGACAACATTCAGGAGGCCCTCAAGCCAATCTGGAAATATGCGGGTGCCAGGTCTCTGGTAGATGCTTGCGGCAGTTTTTACGAGGATGAGCCGGGCATTCAATTCGATGCCAAAGAAAATTTGTTGCAGATGTGCTGGACGATTGAAGGGGATGACGACTTCAGGCAGGCGCTCGATGAAATGTGCATGAATCTCAACGAGCTGGCGCAGTCTGGCGCCGCCATCGAGGTGACTTTTTTTGATGCTGAATTTGATGACGAAGACCAGGATGATGCGTCTGATTTCGAGTCACGTGATGACTTCATCGTACTGTTTGTCGGGCCTGACCCGGCCTCCATCATGCAGGTTCAGCGCGATCTGCTGGTGCAAGACGTGGTCAGTTTGATGGAACGGCATTTTGATGGCGCCGAACTCGGCGGCGTTGTTGAAGCGATCGACAACTTGTTTAGCCAGCGCTTTGACAATCTGGTCAACTCCTTGCAACTTGGCAAGCCGCCGCGTGGGTCTGGTGGTGGTGGTGGCCAAAATCATGGTGGCGGCCGAAAGCCACGTCATTTGCATTGATCTCGCTCAAGCTGGCAAGATGCCGCTGGCCAGCGCCGCCAGACGACCCTGCACCAGCGTGAACTGACGCTGGCAGCGGCTGGCCAGCGCAGTGTCGTGGGTGACCACGACAAATGCCGTGCCCTGGGTCTGCGCCAGTTCCAGCATCAGGTCGAGCACGCCATGGGCGGTACTGCGGTCCAGGTTTCCGGTTGGCTCGTCAGCCAGCACACAAGCCGGTCGGGTGACCAGCGCGCGGGCAATCGCCACACGCTGGCGCTCGCCACCCGAGAGTTCGCTGGGGCGGTGTTGCAGCCGTTCTTGCAATCCCACTTTGGCCAGTATCTTGCCAGCAGCCAGTGCCGCCTCCGCCGGTGCCACGCGCCGAATCCACAGCGGCATGGCGACGTTTTCGAGGGCGCTGAACTCGGGCAGCAGATGATGAAACTGATAGACAAAACCGAGATGCCGGTTGCGCAATCGGCCCTGCGCGGCAGCGCTTTGGTGTGCCAAGTCTTGCCCAAGCAGCAAAACCGATCCGCTGGTGGGCGCATCAAGCCCGCCCAGCAGGTGCAGCAAGGTGCTCTTGCCCGAACCCGATGCGCCCACAATGGCCAGCGTCTGACCCGCTTGCACATCCAGATCAACACCTTGCAACACTGTCACGTCGAGCCGCCCTTCGGTAAAACGTCGGGTCAGCCCGCGGGCATGCAATACCAGCTCATTCATAACGCAAGGCCTCGGCGGGGTTGACGCGGCTGGCGCGCCAGCTTGGGTACAGGGTGGCGATAAAAGCCAACAACAGCGAGATCAGCGTGATCGGCATGATGTCAGCCTGCTGCGGATCACTTGGCATGCGGCTGATCAGGTAGATGTCACGCGGCAAGAAGCTTGCTCCGAGCAACTGTTCCAGCGCCGGCACGATCACATCAATATTGAAAGCCACCCCCAGGCCAAGCGCTAGCCCGGCGAGGGTGCCAATCACCCCGACCATGGCCCCCTGCACCACAAAAATGCCCATGATGCTGGCCGGGCTGGCCCCCAGTGTGCGCAAAATGGCAATGTCGGCACGTTTGTCGGTGACGGTCATCACCAGGGTGCTGACCAGATTAAAGGCTGCCACCGCCACGATCAGCGTGAGAATGATGAACATCATGCGCTTTTCAAGTTGCACGGCGGCAAACCAGGTGCGGTTCTGGCGCGTCCAGTCGCGAATCAGCAGCTTGCCGGTGAGCGTGGCGCCGAGTTGTGCGGCCACCGCACGCGCCTGGTGCAGGTCTTTGAGCCGCACCCGCACGCCGCTTGGGCCTTCCAGCCGAAAGATGCGGGCCGCGTCATCCAGATGCATCAGCACCAGACCCGAATCGTATTCAAAATGGCCCGAGTCAAATGTGCCGACCACCGTCATTTGTTTCAGCCGTGGCACCACACCGGCCGGCGTGACCTGGCCACTAGGGGCTACCAGCGTGATCTTGTCGCCGCTGCGCACCCCCAGGCTGCGCGCCAGCTCACCGCCTGGCACGATGCCAAATTCACCCGGCACCAGCCGACCCAAGGCCGAGTTTTTCAGCTCACCGGCCAGGTCCGTCACATCGGGCTCAAGCGCCGGATCAATGCCTCTGACAATGGTGCCTTTCATGTCCTCACCCCTTGCCAGCAATGCCTGAGTAGCTATAAAAGGTGCAGCACCGATAACTGCCGGATTGGCCCGGACTTCAGCCAGGGTGCGGGCCACATCAGGCAGTGCAGCACCGTCATGGGCGACTATTTCGATGTGCGAAACCACCCCGAGCATGCGGTCGCGCACTTCCTTTTGAAACCCGTTCATGACGCTCAGCACAATGATCAGCGCTGCCACACCGAGTGCAATGCCCAGCATGGAAACCCCCGAGATAAACGAGATAAAGCCGTTGCGCCGGGTGGCCCGACCGGCCCGGGTGTAACGCCAGCCAAGAATAAGTTCAAAAGGAATGTGCATCAGGACAGGTGATTGGGGGATCAGTGATCAGGTGGGATTGAGGGGATGAACAGGTCAGGGCGATGCGGGGGACGGCATGGGTTGCCGCCAGCCAATGCAACGATTATCCGGGATAATTTTTTGCATGACCGGGTATCTCAAAGCACCCATGATGGCCGGCGCATCCGGGTGTTTGCACCAGACGCACGGCCCGCCGGCCAGATACTGGGACAATCACGGCTCTTGACAGTCCTGCCGGGCCAGCCCTTATCCGGTTTTTTTGAAATACTTTGACCTCCATGCCTGATTTAACTTCTTCTCTTTTCTGGATTGCCGTGTTGCAGATCATTGTCATCGACATCATGCTCGGCGGCGACAACGCCGTGGTGATTGCCCTGGCTTGCCGCAAGCTGCCCGAACATCAGCGCAACAAAGGCATTTTTTGGGGTGTCATCGGTGCCATTGGCCTGCGCGTGGTGATGATTTTCTTTGCCTTGCAACTGCTGGCTGTGCCCTATCTGAAGATCGTCGGCGGGCTGCTGCTGTTCTGGATCGGCATCAAGCTGCTGCTGCCTGAGCATGGCGACGAACACGGCCATGTTGATGGCGGCACCACCCTGCTGGCCGCCATCAAAACCATTGTGGTAGCCGATGCGGTGATGAGTCTGGACAACGTGATTGCGGTGGCGGGTGCCTCGCATGGCTCCATGGTGCTGGTGACTTTCGGCATTCTGGTGTCGATTCCGATCGTCGTCTGGGGCAGCAAGCTGGTGCTGTCGCTGATGGACCGGTTTCCGATCGTGATCACGCTGGGCGCGGCTTTGCTGGGCTGGATTGGCGGCGGCATGCTGCTCACCGACCTCGCGACACCGCCAGCCATCGCCAAAGACATCGCCTATGCCCATTATGTTTTTGCCGGCACCGGGGCGCTGCTGGTGGTTTTGGCGGGCAAATGGCTGGGCCGCCGGATGCGCCCGCCGGCGGTCGTCGAGTTGCCGCCGTCAAACCACCAAGCGTAGAGAGATGAACCATGAACAACAATACCTGCCTGATTGCCATTGATGACTCGGAACCTTCGCTCAAGGCGGTTGACTACATCATCGGTGATGTAGTCAACCGCAGCACCGCGCCGAAAATTTGCCTGGTGAATGTGCAGCCGGCTTTGCCGTCTGATGTGACGCGCTTCATTGATGCCAAAACCATCGCAGATTTTCACCGTGAAGCGGGTGACAAGGCGCTGACACAGGCCCGGCAAAAGCTCAGCGATGCCGGGCTGGCCCATTCGGCACACATTTTGATTGGCGAGACCGCGCCCGCCCTGGTCGAGTTTGCCAATGCCCAAGGCTGCGACCTGATTGTCATGGGTGTCCACGGCTTTGGCAGCGTGGTCGGCTTGTTCATGGGTTCGGTGTCGGTCAAGGTGGTGCGACTGGCCAGCGTGCCGGTGCTGCTGATCAAATAAACCAGATGACCAACATGAAAACCCTGATCAGACTCTTTTTCAAAACGCTGCGCCTGCTGCTTGGCCCTTTCATGCTGCTGTCGGAGCGACTAAGCCGACCGACCGGACTGGTGCGTGCGCCAGCGCTGCAAGCCCAGGTGGACTTGCAGTGCCGCGAACTGGTTCTTTACCAGTTCAGCACCTGCCCCTTTTGCATCAAGGTGCGCCAGGAAATGCGCCGCCTGTCGCTCCACATCGAGCGCCGCGATGCCCAGCACAACCAACAAAACCGCGCTGCCCTGGTGCAAGGCCTGGGTCAGCCGAAAGTGCCCTGCCTGAAAATCACCGACCCGTCCGGCACGGTTCAGTGGCTCAGCGAATCAACTACCATCATCGATTACCTGCGCAGCCGTTTTGCCAGCGCTGGAGCCTAAAACCGCACCACCGAGCGGTAAGTCAGGGTGCTGCGCCCCTCGGCAGGCACATTGATTTTCCACACTGCGGTGTTGCTGGCACCCTTGGTATGGACCTGATTTTCAGAGATCACCTGCCAGTCGCCCGGCATCGGCTCTTGCAGGATGACTTGCACCGCCTCTTTTTTGGCGTTTTTCAGCACCACCTCGTAAGCGCTTTCATAAACATAGTTAAACCGGCTGTCACCGGAGAGTTTTTTGAAGTCGGTTTGCTTTTTGTCGGCCGTCACGTCAAACGCATCACCGAGTTTCAGGCGCACTTTTTCGTTTTTTGGGGTGTGATCGACGTTGTCTTCGCCAACAAACTGGGCATTGCCAGAAGAGTCCTTTTTGTAGACCCGCACAACCCCTTTGGGCAACGGCACGCCCAACTGGGCGCTTTCCTTGTTGTCAAACTCGACAAAGACACCTACTTTCATTTTTTGGCCAATGTTGCCCACGCTGCTTTGGTAGTAATAGTCGTTGCCCTTGAGCAGCAACTCCTTGCGCGCTGGCACCCCGGTACCGGTCAGCAGCAAGACTTGCTTGGTCTGGCTTTCGGCAATGGTGGTGGGGCGGCCCAGGGTGTAGAGGTGGTACTCAAACAGGCTTTCCTGCGCCATGGCGGATTTGGCGGCGGGTGCCGGTGCCGCCGCCATCATGGCCATTGCGCTGCGCTGAACTTGCGGTGCAACCCGGTTGACATCCCCGGCGACCAGTTGCAATTTGGCGTTGCTGTAGCTGGTGCCACTGGTGTTGGTCAGCGTCACCCAGCCGGAAATATCGATCTTGTCGTCGCTCGCGTTCAACTCGGCAACGTAATCGGCCTTCCAGGCCAGGCCGCCGGTGAGGTAGCTTAATTCAACCTCTTGCTGCGCCGCGCCGCCATTGCTCAGGTTCATGACCAGTGTTGGCCGGTCCCGCAGATTGGCCGGCACATCGCCAAACACCAGCCGCCCGGGCAAACCGGTTTCAATGCGCTGCCCGATTTTCAGCACCACACCGCTGTTGGCTGACAGCACGGTGGCCAGTTCGCTGGTTTCTTGCCCGGTGGCCGGGTTGGTGCGGATCACGCTGACGGTTTGTCCAACATATTTTTCCAGCAGTTTTTGCGGGGTCAACAAGTCGAAATCAAAGTTTTGCTCCAGCACCGTCAGGCTGCCGGGGTCGCTCAGGCTGCGCATCAGGGCGGTTTCGGGACGCATTCTGGCGCTCACATCCCTGAAGGCCAGCGCTGAAGTGCCGGGCAGCAACTGGATTTTGCGGTGATCCTTGACCAGTGCCAGGTCGCTGTTGTAAATGGTGATGGAGACATCTTGCTGATCAGCCAGGGTGCTGCGCTGCTCGGCGGGCTGTGCCCAGGCCGCAGTGATTGAAACTGCCAGCAAAGGCGCAATCAGTTGAAATGGAAGATGCATGGTTGACTCCAGGGCGATGTTCAAAAGACCAATTTTGCACCGATTGCATTTTGCAGACGGCAAAAGCTAAGCCTGCAGCAGTGCCCGTACCGCTGCAAGTTGCCGGCGCGAAACAAACAACGCTTCCTCCACCCCATCAAGCCGGACCGCCCAGCCGTCGCCCTCCTGCGCATCACAGTGATGTTGCAGTGATCGCACCGCCCGCCGCGCCACCAGCGTGTTGCGGTGGATGCGAATGAAGTGGCTGGCATGGCGGGTTTCCAGATCGCTGAGCGAGCCTTCCAGGATGTAACTGTGCGCAGCCGTGCGCACGGTAATGTATTTCAGTTCGGCCTTCAGATACAGCACGGTTGACAGCGGCACCCGCTCGGTGCGACCGCGCTCCTGAATCACCAGAACATTATCAGTCAAATCAGGCTCCAGCCCTTTACTAGCGTGCGCAGTGCGCTCTATTTTTTGTAGCGTTGCCTGGAGCCGTTCAAGCCGCACCGGTTTGGTCAGGTAGTCCAGCGCCTCCAGTTCAAAGGCCTGCACTGCATGTTCGGCGTAGGCGGTGACAAACACCAGCGCCGGAGGGTTTGGCAAGGCCCGCAGTTGCTGCGCCAGCGTCAGGCCATCGGCACCGGGCATGTGGATATCGGCCAGCACGGCATCGACTGCCTGATGCGTCAGGCAGCGCATGGCATCGGCTGCGTTGGCCGCCTCGGCCACCACCAGCGCGCCGGGGGCGGTGCAGTCGGCCAGCAGGGTTTTCAACCTTGCGCGGGCCAGCGCCTCGTCATCAACAATCAAAACTCGCAAAACCATGGTGCCACCTCACCTTTGTTCAAATCGGGAGCTCGATCCTGACCTGAAAAATCCCGTTTCTCAAGCCAGACTGAAAACCGCCCTGCACATCATGCAACAGGCTCAGCCGCTCGCGCACATTGTTCAAGGCCAGGCCGTGCCCCGGTGCCGGATTGGCCAATATTGGCGCTACCGTGTTGCTGACCTTGATGACCACCATGGCACCCCGGCGTTGCGTGCTGATCTTGATGCGCGCGCCACTGGCAGCGGGTTCGACGCCGTGCTTGACGGCATTTTCGACCAGCGGCTGCAGCAGCAGTGGTGGCAGACGGGCGCTGGCGGCACGGTCATCTAGTGCCCATTCCACCTGAATGCGGTCACCAAACCGCACCTGCTCGATTGCCAGATAGCGCTGCGCCAGCGCAATTTCATCGGCCAGTGTCACGCTGCTGGCCTGTTCGGCCAAGGCATGACGAAACAGCTCGCTCAGGTCTTCGAGCAAACGCTCGGCTTTGCGTGGCTCGTCACGCACCAGGGCAATTGCGCTGTTCAAGGTATTGAACAAAAAATGCGGCCGGATGCGCGCCTGCAACTCGGCCAGACGGGCGGCCGTGGCGGCTGGTGTCTTGCCTTTGGCACGCAGTGCCAGCGCCGCGACCAGCAAGGCCGAAAGCAGCGCACCGCTGAAGCCGCTGGCCAGCCAGGGCACCGCATCAAGCAAGCCCATCAGCGCCAGCACACCACAGCCGTACCAGCCCGCCATAGCGCCCAGCCCGATGCCGGCGAGCTGCTGCGCCCCTGGGCGCAGCCGCGCCAGCCGCCTTTTCAGACTGCAAGCGGCAATCAGCCACAACAAGGTGGCCGGCAAAGCGGCACCGGTGATCAGCGACATCTGACCGAGCCATTGCAACGGGGTCTGGCTGCCAAACATGGCCGCCACCCCAACCACCGCCTGCACAAACAACACCGCCCGCAGCACCACACCGACATGGCAGGCATCAAACACCAGTGCGTCAGGCAGCCGGGCTGCCTGCCCGACACCGGGCGCAGGCGCAGCGGACTCTTGGAACACCGATAAAATTTGCGAATCTTTCATAGACCTTCAATCAACTCAACTGGGTGTGCCGCCAGATAGCGGCGCACCATTATTGTTGATGCCAGGGCTTGCACCCGGCGTTTTCACCACCCTGTCCCACTGAGCACCATGAGCCAAAACCAATTCGACAAAAAATCACAGGCCTGGTCGGCGCTGTTCTCGGAACCGATGAGTGAGCTGGTCAAGCGCTACACCGCCAGCGTGTCTTTTGACAAGCGTCTGTGGCAGGCTGACATCAGCGGCTCGCTGGCGCATGCCGAGATGCTGGCAGCGCAAGGCATCATCAGCCGTGCGGACCAGGCTGACATCAACTGCGGCATGGCGCAGATCAGCGCCGAAATTGCGTCTGGCGGGTTTGAATGGCAGCTTGATCTGGAAGATGTGCACCTGAACATCGAAGCGCGCCTGACGCAACTGGTGGGCGATGCCGGCAAACGGCTGCACACCGGTCGCTCCCGCAACGACCAGGTCGCCACCGACGTGCGGCTTTGGCTGCGCAGCGAAATTGACCTGATTGCCGGGCTGCTGACCGAGCTGCAACAAGCCCTGCTGGAAGTGGCAGAGCAGCATGTTGAGGTGATCCTGCCCGGATTTACCCACCTGCAAGTGGCGCAACCGATCAGTTTTGGCCATCACATGCTGGCTTATGTCGAAATGTTTGCCCGCGATGCCGAGCGCATGGGCGATGTGCGCAAGCGCGTCAACCGGCTGCCCCTCGGTGCCGCTGCGCTGGCCGGTACCAGCTACCCGCTGGATCGCGAACGGGTGGCGCGGTCATTGGGCATGGTTGATGACCAGGGCCAGCCCTGCGTCTGCCAAAACTCGCTCGATGCCGTCAGCGACCGCGACTTCGCCATCGAATTCAGCGCTGCCGCCAGCCTGTGCATGGTGCACATCAGCCGCTTGAGCGAAGAACTGATTTTGTGGATGAGCCAGAATTTTGGCTTTGTCAGAATAGCCGACCGCTTTACCACCGGCAGCTCGATCATGCCGCAGAAGAAAAACCCCGATGTGCCAGAACTGGCGCGTGGCAAGACCGGTCGCGTGGTCGGCCACCTGATGGGCCTGATCACCCTGATGAAGGGCCAGCCGCTGGCCTACAACAAGGACAACCAGGAAGACAAGGAGCCGCTGTTTGACACCGTCGATACCCTGAAAGACACCCTGCGCATCTTTGCCGAAATGCTCGGCGGCCAGCTCAACCCGGCCAGCGGACTCAAGGAAGGCGGCATCCGCGTCAACCCCGAGGCGATGGAGCGGGCCGCGTTGCGCGGTTATGCCACCGCCACCGACCTGGCCGACTACCTGGTCAAAAAAGGCCTTCCATTTCGTGATGCCCACGAAACCGTGGCGCGTGCGGTCAAGGCCGCCATCGCGCACCAGGTTGATCTGTCGGAGTTGCCGCTGACGGTGCTGAAAGAATTCAATTCCAGCATCGAGAAAGATGTATTTGATCTGCTGTCGCTGCGCGGCTCGCTCAATGCGCGTGATGTGTTGGGCGGCACTGCGCCCAAACAAGTGCAGGCACAGATCAACCGGCATCGCCTGCGCTTAGGCTAAGCCTTCAAGTCTTTTTTTGCATTAACCCAGGTTTACCGCATGTCCGATACATTTCAACCGCCATCTTCAACCCCGCCGCCACCCTGCCATGTCACCCGCTGGCGCATCGCCACCATCGTCTGCCTGATTCTGCTGGCCATTGCTGCGGCCACCGGCATGAGCATGATGGAGCAATTCAAGGCGCAACTGATCCACCTGCAAACCAAACTCAAGTCGGTGCCGCAGGTGAAATACATCGCCGTGTTGCTTGATGACCAGCATCTGCCGGCCCAGCTCATCACCTTCGACCCGCAAGACGGCTACCTGCTGATTCAGCGCCTCAACGATGTCAAGGAAGGGCAGGAAGACAGCATGCAACTGTGGGCGCTCGATGCCCAGCAGCGGCCCCTGTCGCTGGGCGTATTGACCACCAAAATCAAGACCGCCCAGATTCCGGTGACCGACAAGATCCTGTCACAGGCCCAGGCACTGGCCATCAGCGTGGAAAGCAAAGGCGGGGTTGAAGCCGGTCGCCCGCCACGGCTGCCCTATCTATTTGCCGGTGCGCTGATTCGCAAGACTTTGTGACGCGGCTTTAGGCTAAAGTCTGGGTTCACTCAAGGGGAATTGCGTGAATCTTCGCAACATCATGGTGGTCGGCTGCTGGCTGGCCTGGTCTGCTCTGGCGCAAGCCTTTCAAGTTGTCAGCCTGTCACCGCAGGGCGAGGTGGCGCGCATCCGCCAGGTGGTGCTGAAGTTTGACGACAGTGCCGTCAATTTTGGCGACCCGAAAGCGGCAGCGCCGCTTGAACTGCAATGCAGCAGTCCGCAAGCCGCCCGGGGCACCGGTCGCTGGCTTAACGACCGGCAATGGGTGTTTGACTTTGAAGCCGATTTGCCGCCGGGCGTGGCCTGCACGGTCAAGCTCAAGTCAGGCATCAAATCAACCCGTGGCGCACTGCTGACGGGCGCTGACAGCTACAAATTTAATAGTGGCGGGCCATTTGTGCAAAGCATCTGGCCCGACACCGGCACGGCGATTGACGAAGAGCAGTATTTTGTTTTGCAACTCAATGGCCCGGCCACCCTGGCCAGTGTGTTGACCAACATCTGGTGCAGCGTCGAAGGTCTGGGTGAGCGTGTTGCGGTGCGCCTGATTGACGGCAAAGACCGCGCCACACTGCTGAAGTTTCATGACCTTGACGCTGATGCCGCCAAAACCCCGTTGAGTTTTGTCACGCTGGCCTGCAACCGGCGGCTGACACCCTCGGCCAAAATCCAGTTGGTCTATGGCAAGGGCATCGCCACTCCGGGCAGCCCCGGCACGCCTGCGGGCATTGCCAATGCGGTGGAGAAACGCTTTGGTTTTCAGGTGCGCGAGCCATTTAACGCCAACTTTTCGTGCGAACGCGAAAACGCCCAGGCCGCCTGCCTGCCGATCCGGCCGATGCATCTGAGCTTTTCGGCACCGGTTGCGCGCAAACTGCTCGAAGGCATCAAACTGGTGTCGGACCAAAAGACTTTTTCACCCGGCTTTGACCAGGAAGAGGGTGAAGACGACAACCTGGTCAGCCGCGTGGCTTTCAAGGGACTGTTTCCGGAGCAAACCGATTTCAAGCTGACCCTGCCAAAAGGGTTTCAGGATGCCGCTGGCCGTGTGCTGATCAATGCCGACAGCTTTCCACTGAAGGTCAGCACCGGCCCCATGCCGCCGCTGGCCAAGTTTGCCGCCGCACCGTTTGGCATCATCGAGCGTTTTGCCGAAGCTGATGGCCAGGCGCTGCTGCCGATCACCTTGCGTAAGGTTGAGGCTGACTTGAAGATCAAGGCATTGACAGCCGCCAGCGGCACAGTCAGCGACCTCAAAGTTGAGGCTGACACCGACATCATTGCCTGGTTCAGAAAAGTCAAGCGTTATGACGATTACACCGTGCCGCGCAGCATTGCCGCACGCGATGTCAAGGGCGCACTGCCGCAGGTGTTGCCCGATGAAGGCAAGACCGAAGTGCAGGCGCGCATGCTGTCCTTGCTGCAAGGGCAGGTCGGGGTCAAGACAGTGGATTTGCCCAAACCTGCCAGCAACGACCCGCGCCCATTTGAGGTGGTTGGCATTCCCCTGTCACCCGGCTTTCATGTGCTGGAGGCAGCGTCGCAAAAGCTTGGCAGTTCGCTGCTGGACCAGCGTCACGGTGCCGGTCGCACCATGTTTGTGCGCACCTCGGCGCTGGTCACCAATCTGGGCGTGCATTTCAAGCTGGGCCGCGAAAACGCGCTGGCCTGGGTCACCACGCTCGACAAGGGCCAGCCGGTGGCCGGCGCGCAGGTGCGGGTGTCCGACTGCCGGGGCCGCCAGGTTGCCAGCGCCAGCACCAACGAACAGGGCTTTGCCTACCTGATGGGCATCAGCCCGCAGGCACCGGCCTGCCGGGATGATGCGGGCTACAGCGATGCCTATTTTGTCAGTGCCCGTGCCCAGCAGGCCGGTGTTGCCGACATGGCATTTACCTGGAGCGACTGGAACCGTGGCATCGAGCCGTGGCGCTTTAACCTGCCCACCAGCCAGCAGGCCCGGCCAGATGAGCGTGCCCACACCATTTTTGACCGCACATTGCTGCATGTGGGTGAAACCGTGTCGATGAAACACCTGCTGCGCTCCGAGACGGCGCAGGGTTTTGGCTTGAGCCAGGCACCGCCCGCAACCCTGGTGATCACCCACATCGGCAGCGGCCAGCAATATACCCAGCCACTGGCCTGGCGCCAGACCGCCACCGGTGGCCAAAGTGCCGAGAACAGTTTTGCCATACCGCCGGCTGCCAAGCTCGGCGCTTACCAAGTGCAGTTGCGCGGCAGCGAACGCAATCGCAGCTTTGACACCGGCGAGTTCCGGGTGGAAGAATTTCGTCTGCCGGTGCTGGAAGGCCGGATTGCGCCAGTTGACAAAAAAGCCCTGATCAACGCCAAAACCCTGCCGCTGGCGGTGCAGGTCAACTATGTGTCGGGCGGTGGTGCTGGCAGCTTGCCGGTGCGGGTGTCGGCACTGCTGCGCAGCAAATACATCCATTTTGATGACTTTGAGTCCTTCAGCTTTTCGCCACCGCGCAGCGATCAGGACCGCAGCAATGAGCCGCCGCCAGAAGACAGCGGCAGTGGGGACAACCTGGTGGTGGCCAACCAACTGCCGCTGACGCTCGACAAAACTGGCGCTGGCAAACTCAGCCTGGACACACTGCCCGCCAGCCGCCAGCCACGCGAGTTGTTGCTTGAAGCCAGTTATGCCGATCCAAATGGTGAGGTGCAAACCATTCGCAATAGTCAAACTCTGTGGCCGGCTGGCGTGGTGGCCGGCATCAAGACCGAAGGCTGGGTATCGAGCGGGCGCCAGATCAAATTCCAGGCATTGGCGCTTGACCTCAACGGCAAGCCGCAGGCCGGTGTGGCGCTGGCAGTCAAGGCCATCGCCCGCATCACCACCACCAGCCGCAAGCGCATGGTGGGCGGTTTTTACAGCTATGACAACCACACCAGCGTCAAGGCGCTGGGCAGCGTCTGCAGCGGCAACAGCGATGCGCGTGGCCTGCTGCTGTGCGACACCCGCATCGATGAAGCGGGCGAGGTGGAACTGGTGGCAACCGCCCAGGACAGTGCCGGCAACAGCAGCCAGGCGGCCAGCTCAGTGTATGTGACGAAACAGGGCGAACTCTGGTTTGGCGGCGAAGACCATGACCGCATCGACTTGTTGCCCGAGAAAAAGAGCTACCAGCCCGGTGAAACCGCCCGTTTTCAGGTGCGCATGCCATTCCGTTTTGCCACCGCACTGCTGGCGGTCGAGCGCGAGGGCGTGCTGCAAGCGCAGGTGGTGCAGCTCAACGGGCAAGACCCGACGGTGCAAATCAAGATCATGGAGGGCTGGGGCCCGAATGTGTATGTCAGCGTGCTGGCGCTGCGCGGGCGGCTGCGTGAAGTGCCGTGGTACAGCTTTTTCACCTGGGGCTACAAATCGCCACGCGAATGGTGGACCTCATTTTGGTACGAAGGACGCGAATATGTGGCGCCGACGGCGCTGGTCGATCTGAGCAAACCAGCATTTCGGCTGGGTGCAGCGGAAATCCGGGTGGGCACGCAAGCGCACCAATTGGCGGTGAGTGTCAAGGCCGACAAGGACAGCTACACGGTGCGTGGCCGGGCCGTGGTGACGATCAACGTCAAGCTGCCCAATGGTCAACCGGCCGCCCATGCCGAGGTCGCGCTGGCAGCGGTCGATCAGGCACTGCTGGAGCTAAAGCCCAACACCAGTTGGAACCTGCTTGAGGCCATGCTGCAGCGCCGCTCCTGGGGGGTTGAGACCGCCACCGCGCAGATGGAAATCATTGGCCGGCGCCACTATGGCCGCAAGGCGGTGCCGGCCGGCGGTGGCGGTGGCCATGGCGGCACGCGCGAGTTGCTTGACACCCTGCTGCTGTGGGACCCCGCCGTCAAGCTTGATGCCCATGGTCAGGCGCAGGTGACGGTGCCGCTCAACGACGCGCTGACCAGCTTCAAGATTGTGGCCATTGCCGATGCCGCCACCGGTCTGTTTGGCACCGGCAGCACCAGCATCCGTACCACCCAAGACCTGCAAATCATCAGCGGCCTGCCGCCACTGGTGCGCGAAGACGACCAGTACCGCGCCCAGATCACGCTGCGCAACACCACCCAGGCCGCAATGAAAGTGCTGGTGACACCGCGTGCCACGCTGCTGGAACTGCCGCCGCAAACCGTGGATATTCCGGCTGGCGATGCGCGCGAGGTCGCCTGGAGCGTCAAGGCGCCAGCACAACTGGGCTTGAGCCGGTTTGAAGCCATTCTGTGGGAGATCGAAGCCAAAGACACGTTGGGCGGCGCGCGTGATGCACTCAAAGCCAGCCAGCGCATCATCCCGGCGGTGCCACTTACGGTGCAGCAAGCCACGCTGGTGCAGCTTGACCGGCCGCTCAGCCTGCCAGTCAGCCCGCCAGCCGATGCCATAGCCGGTCGCGGTGGCCTGAAGATGAGCTTGCAACCCAGGCTGGCAGAAGGCCTGCCGGGTGTCAAAGACTGGTTTGCCAACTACCCGTTTGCCTGCCTGGAGCAAAAAACCAGCAAGGCGGTGGGCTTGCGCGACGGCAAGTTGTGGCGCATCGTGGTCGCACAAATCCCCAGCTACCTTGATGCCGATGGCCTGGCGGGCTACTTTCCGCCACGCGATGGCCAGGCCAACCAGGGCAGCGACACGCTGACCGCTTATCTGCTGGCCGCCAGCCACGAAGCGGCCAGCATCGACCCGGCCTTTGCCTTGGGCGACGAACTGCGGGCACCGATGGAAAAGGCCCTGATCGGGTTTGTCGAAGGGCGTATCGGGCGCAATTTCTGGAGCCCGCGCAAAGACCTTGACATGCGCAAGCTTGCCGCCATTGAAGCGCTGTCGCGCTATGGCCAGGCGCAAGGCCGCATGCTGGAGTCGATCACGCTGGCCCCCAACCAGTGGCCGACCCATGCGCTGATCGACTGGCTCAACATCCTCAAGCGTGTGCCCGATGTGGCCGAGCGCGACAAGCGGCTGGCCGAAGCCCAGCAGATTCTGCGGGCGCGCATCAGTTACCAGGGCACCAAAATGGTGTTCAGCACCGAAAACGACGACTACTGGTGGTGGTTGATGCAAAACGGCGATGTCAACACGGCGCGCCTGATGCTCGCCGTGCTCGATGACCCGGCCTGGCAAGACGACCTGGGCCGTCTGGCCAACGGCTTTATGGCGCGCCAGCAAAACGGGGCCTGGCACACCACCACCGCCAACCTGTGGGGCGGGCTGGCGCTGGAGAAGTTCTCGAACAAGTTTGAATCGGTGGCGGTGGCCGGCAGCACCAAAGCCAGTCTGGCCGGCAGCAGCAGCGGCGCTGTCAGTGTGGACTGGAGCCGGGTTGAACGCATCAAGACCAGCGATGCCAGCGGCGCCGCCCATCAAAGCACCTGGTTTGGCGCTCCCGCTGCACCGGGCAACCTGCGCAACAACACGATGTTTCTACCCTGGAGCGCGGCGACTGCCAAAGACACGCTGAGCGTGACGCACCAAGGCAGCGGCAAGCCCTGGCTGACGCTGCAGTCGGTAGCCGCCATCGCGTTGAAAGCGCCGTTTGCTGCCGGTTACCAGATCAAGAAGACCATCACCCCGGTTGCGCAGGCCAATCCGGCGCTGCCCGATGGCAGCTACAGCCGGGGCGATGTGTTGCGCATCACGCTGGAGGTCAATGCCAGCGCCGACATGAGCTGGGCCGTCATCACCGACCCGGTGCCAGGTGGCGCCAGCATTCTGGGCAGCGGTCTCGGGCGTGACAGCGCCATCGCCACCCAGGGTGAAAAGCAGTCGGGTGACGGCTGGCCGGCGTTTGAAGAACGCAGCTTTGAGGCCTTTCGCAGTTACTACCAGTTTCTGCCCAAGGGCGTCGTCAAGATGGAATACACGCTGCGGCTGAACAATGTGGGCGAGTTTTCGCTGCCGCCGTCGCGGGTTGAAGCCATGTATGCGCCAGAGATGTTTGGCGTGGCACCCAACGCGCGGGTGATCGTGAAATAGCAGTGTCGTGGCAAACCCACCGCGTTCAAGTGCCAAATCGGCCTCAAGCCCTTATGGAATATGCGCATGCAGCTATAACTATAGTAGCATCTGACTTGACAAATGCCCAGCGTGAAAAGTCATTGATTACTACACAATGAATTATTCTTGTTTGATCTAGATCAATCGATTACAGTTGCGGCGCTTGACATCTTTTTGCCTGGCAACCAGGAAGTCACCGCTCTGGTATCCTTCGGGGCTGTTTTTCTCAAGAAATTTCCCAGGCTTTTGCCGACGATTTGGATGTCAATCTTTCGATACGGTGTTGCAACTTCAGGTCAGGTCACCCATGTCTGATCTCAGTCTTCCACTGCAGTCGGCCAGCGGCCAACTGCCAGTGAGCTTCTATTTTGATGATGCGTTGTACCAGCGCGAGATCCAGACTTTGTTCCGGTGCGGACCACGCTATGTGGGCCATGCCCTGAGTGTGCCCCAGGTGGGCGACTACGCTGCCTTGCCGCAAGAAAACGAAGGCCGGGCACTGGTGCATGGCGCCAGCGGCATCGAACTGGTGTCCAATGTCTGTCGGCATCGCCAGGCCATCATGCTCAAGGGGCGTGGCTCGCTGGCGCAGGCCAATGGCAACATCGTCTGCCCCATCCACCGCTGGACTTATAGCGGCTCAGGCGCCGAGCCGGTCGGCACCTTGCTGGGAGCGCCGCATTTTGCCCACAACCCCTGCCTGAACCTGCACAGCTACCCGTTGCAAGAGTGGCATGGCCTGCTGTTTGAGGCGGCGCCCGCCAATGGCGCTGGCGAGCGTGATGTGGCTGCCGACCTGGCCGGCCTGCATGAGAGCGCGGCATTTGACTTTTCGGCAATGGTGCTTGACCGGGTCGAACTGCATGAGTGCAACTACAACTGGAAAACCTTCATCGAGGTCTATCTGGAGGACTACCACGTTGGCCCGTTTCATCCCGGGCTGGGGCACTTTGTCACCTGCGCTGACCTGCGCTGGCAGTTCAATCGACATTGCTCGGTGCAGACGGTGGGTATTTCCGACAGCTTTGGCCGGCCCGGCTCTGCCGTCTATCGGCGCTGGCATGATGCGCTGCTCAAGTTCAGGGGTGGCATCTTGCCCGAGCGCGGCGCCATCTGGCTGACCTATTACCCGCACATCATGGTCGAGTGGTATCCGCATGTGCTGACGGTCTCGACATTGCACCCGAAAGGCGTCGGCAAGACGCTCAACATGGTCGAGTTTTATTACCCGGAAGAAATCCAGAGCTTCGAGCGCGAATTGGTCGAGTCCCAGCAGGCCGCCTACATGGAAACCTGCAGGGAAGACGACGAGATTGGCGAGCGCATGGATGCCGGTCGCCGGGCACTGCTAGACCGGGGCGACAACCAGATCGGCCCCTGCCAAAGCCCGATGGAAGACGGCATGCAACACTTTCACGCCTGGTATCGGCAGCAGATGGGACTCTGACGGCGTTATGTTTTTGATAGCTATCAGCGCACTGCCCATAAGGGCTAGAGCCATATTTCTTATATAAGTTGACCCGATGCAGGCACTCTGGATGGTGTTGGCGGCATTCTGGTTTGCCACCATGGCGGTGGGCATCAAGATCGCATCAGGCAGCTTTGGCCTGTTTGAACTGGTGTTTTACCGGGGACTCGTCAGCATGGTTTTCATGGCCGCCGTGATGCGCGCACGCGGCATACCGCTGGCCACGCCGGTGCCGATGATGCACGCCTGGCGCACCGCCCTGGGCGTGTCTGCGCTGAGCGCCTGGTTTTACGCGATTGCCCATTTGCCGCTGGCCACCGCCATGACGCTGAACTACATGAGCGGCGTCTGGGTGGCTGCATTTGTGGTGGGGGGTGCGCTGCTGTATGGCCAATCGACCCGGCAGGGGCCGCTGATGGCCACCGTGCTGGCCGGTTTTGCCGGTGTGGTGATGATGCTGCGCCCGACGCTGGACCAGAACCAGTTGTTTGCCGGGCTGATTGGGCTGCTGTCTGGCCTGGCGGCATCGATGGCCTATCTGCAAGTTACGGCGCTGGGCAAGATCGGCGAACCCGAAGGCCGCACGGTGTTTTATTTTTCGATTGGCACGGCACTGACTGGCCTGGTGGGCGTGGTGTTTTCCGGCCTGACCCCCTGGGCTGCGGTAAGCTGGCAGGCGGCCGCCTGGCTGGTGCCGATTGGCGTGCTGGCCTCGCTGGGCCAATGGTGCATGACGCGCGCCTTCAGCCGGGGTACCACCTTGCTGGTGGCCAATCTGCAATACGTCGGCATTGTGTTTGCGGCGTTTTACAGCCTGGTGCTGTTTGGCGAACATATCGAGCCGATTGGCTGGGCCGGCATGCTCGTCATCATTAGCAGCGGCGTGGCTGCTACCGTGCTGCGCACCCGCGCCCTGCCCAACACGCCAGCCGAAGACCATTGACTGCCATGGCATCCCGGCGCCACCGTTGCCGCTTTTCCCCAAATGGACACTGGCATCAAGGCCGACCGGTGTCACCAGCCATTTTTTCATTTCATTCACCACGCCAAAGGAAGAATCCATGTTCACCACCCTCATTTCAGTCGCCCAGTTGCAAGACCTGATTACCCGCCAACAGCCGCTCTTGGTATTTGATTGCAGTTTTGAACTGATGCAGCCCGCAGCAGGTGACGCACAGTTTGCGCAATGCCATGTTGCCGGTGCGCTGCGTGCCGATCTGAACCGGCACCTGAGCGCCAAAGCTGCGCCCGATGCCGCCAGTGCCGGCCGCCACCCGCTGCCATCGCGCGAGAAATTTGCCCAGTGGCTCGGCAGTGCCGGTTTGATGCCCGACATGCAGGTGGTGGTGTATGACCGGCAGGGGCTGAACTATTGTGGTCGCCTGTGGTGGATGCTGAAATGGGTCGGGCATGAGGCGGTGGCGGTGCTCGATGGTGGTTTGCAGGCTTGGAGCGCTGCCGGTGGTGCTACCGAAGCCGGTCCAAGCAGCCCGGTTGCGGCATCAGATTACCCGCTGGCCCCCGCCCTGGTGACACTGACGGCGACTGAAACGGTCGTCCAGCAACTCGGGCGACCAGCCCAAACCCTGGTTGATGCACGCGGTGCGCCACGTTTTCGTGGCGAAGTCGAGCCGCTCGACCCGGTGGCTGGACACATTCCGGGCGCATTGAATCGGCCTTTCATGCACAACCTGGATGCCGACAGCTTTTTCAAACCGGCAGCCGAGCTGCGCGCCGAATTTGATACCCTGCTGGCCGGTCGTGACCCCGTCAGCGTGGTGCACCACTGCGGCAGTGGGGTGAGTGCGGTGCCGAACATCATCGCCATGGAAGTCGCCGGACTCGGTCGCGCCGCCTTGTATGCCGGAAGCTGGAGCGCCTGGTGTAGCGACCCGAGCCGGCCAATGGCACAGGGCTGAGCAAAGGTGTCGCGCCGGGCAACACATTGAAGCAAGCCTTCGACAAGCTCAAGCCGAACGGTTGATGTCTGCCCGGCCACGCGTTTCGAGCGCTGCCCCGAACTGTAATATTTGGACTCATTTGGTTGAAAAGCCTGGCCGTCGTTGCCGACGCAGGCAGCTTGGGTGCGATGGCGAACAGAAAAAAATGTCTGCGGGCACTAAATTGATGCACCAGTTACATCAACTTGGCCCCGAACAGGTTCGTTCAACCCATGGAAAGCAGCCTCATGAAATTCACCCACACCTTTTTGCTCGCGTTGGTCCCCGTTGTCGGCCTGAGCGCCTGCGGCGGCAGCGACACGTCGGACCGGCTTGACCTGGCTGACCCGGTGGTGCGCTTTGTCCATGTTGCGCCACTCACCCCCAACCTGACGCTGTCCCACGGCACAGTGGTGCAGCCCGACGTGATCGACAAGCCCTACAAATTTGCCTCAAACTATTTCAATGTCGATATTGGCCAAAACACCTGGAGCATCAAGACGACGGTCGGAAACGTCACCCTGGGGTCTGAACCCATTGACGCGTCGCGTGGCAACAAATACACGCTGGTGGCGCTGCCGAGCCTCAACACCGATGGCGGCCTTTATCTGATTGTGGATCCGTACAACAAGCCGCTGACCAGTGACAGCGCCCGGCTGCGAATCATGAATGCATCGTTCAACGCGGGCAACATTGATCTCTACATGTCAGCGCTGGGCACCGACATCACGGCAGCCACCGCACGCCCATTGATTGCCGCCACCGCCTACAAAACCGCCGGGCCTGCCAGCGGCGGGGATTCGGTTGATATTCCCGGCGGCACCTACAAGGTCACGATCACCACCGCCGGCACCAAGGTCATCTTGTTCACCGGGCAACTGGCATTTGGCAACAACGCCGACCTGCTGCTGCTAAGCGTCCCTGACTCGTTGCTGCCGGGTGCCATCAAGACTTTGGTCAAATTTGAAGGTTCCAGCGGCGTGTCTGAAATATCCGCTCTTTAACGGCATCAATCGCTGGCGCTTGCACCAAAAAAATGCAGTGCCAGTCGGCCGACCATTCGCCAGCCAGCTTGCTTTGCCTGGCGAAAAGCGGCGGCTTCAGTTGACCGGCACGATGGTGGTGCTGGAGCGAAGTACACCGCCACCCTCAACGCTGCCCTCGATCTGGCCTTGCCCGTTGATGCGCATTTCGCACTCGCTTTTGGCGTCGCCGGTTTGCTCATCACAGCGCCGCAGCGCGTTGCGCCGGTACTGGCTGGCATCGTCGCCAAAACCTCCGCGCCGGGCCTCGGCGTAGGCGTTTTGTGCTTCCAGGCGGCAGCTTGCCAGGTCTTGATGCGACCTGCCACTGTCGCAATCAGCCAGTTCCTGCCGGTAGCGCGCCCGCACATCGGCTGCCCCGCTCACGTCGCCAGCCAATGCGGTGGCCGACCAGACCACCGTACCCACGGCGACCAAGGCGAGATGGCGAATCACCAACTGGGGGATGGCGACAAACATTCTGTTCATATAAATTCCTGACAAATATGATTTGACGAGGCACTGAAGTGCTTAGCCTTTGCTTGACTCGATCGACTTGCGCAGCCGGGCCGTGGCAGCACTCACGCTGGCTTCAAACTCTTTCCAGCGGTTCGCCGCCGCCTGTTTCATTTCGGCCAGTTTGGTTTCGGTGGACTTCAGCTCCATCTGCAGCGCCTTGACTTCCTGGTCGAGCTTGGCCTTGGCTTCGGTGGCGGCTGCGCCAGCCTTCTTTTCAAGCTCGGCAAGCTTGGTCTTGCCCTTGGCGATGTCTTGCTCGGCTGTGGCGATGAACTGGTCGCGTTTGGCGTTGTCATTGGCATAGTCAAAGCGCGGCATGGCCTTGATGGTGTCTTTGGTGGCCCCCGGCATCACCAACTTGCCGGCATTGTATTGAATCTGCGTGACGGGAATCGCCACATCGTGTCGGCCCATGCCAATAAAACCGCCGGCTCCGACGATGACAAAAGACACGGATTTGTCAGGCGAGATGATGATGTCCTCCACCTTGCCGACTTTTTGATTGGCTTCGTTGTAGATCGTCTTGCCCAACAGTGATTTTTTGACGCTCCAGCCCAGCGCGATCTGGGTTGACTCGGTGATGCTGACACCCATCGTGGTGCTGCCGCCGGCAACCTGGGCCATGGCCGGGACAAACGAAGTGCCGAAAGCACCGGCAAGGGCCAGCGTGACAATGGAAAGGGTTTTTTTCATGGTGAAGTTCCTTATGGTTCGAGATATGAAGTCCGATGAGCACCGACACCCTGCCAAAACACGCACGCGGTCGGGCATCAGGCCCGCTTTGGTGCCGCCCATGACACAGGTTCAAGTTCTCACCGCCCGGTTGTACCGTCCATGATGACCCTGCGTCTGTCTGCCATCGCACGCTTGCCCCGTTCGTGCTGAGCTTGTCGAAGCACAGTCTCGGTAGAAAAAATCGTAGCTCGACTCAAATGGCTCGCTCACCAGCACATGGCTCAGGCGGTCTTGCGGCCTGCCAAACAGCGACAAGGCATAGCCCAGATAAAAACCCATGGTCTTGCGGCCACCGGCAATCGAGGCGTGCAGCGCGCAGCCCGAATCTGCCGTGATCGCGCGCACCTGCGCGGTAATAAAGTCAGCCGCTGCCCGGTTGTCGGCGGGGCTGCGGATGTCGTTCATCGGCTGGCCGTGGGCATCGCGCATGACGTGAATGTGACTGGCATCAAACCTGACACCGGGCAGGTGGTAGTCGGCACACAGCTTGTGAAACCAGCCCAGGTCATCGCTGAGCAGCGTCAGTTCGGCGCGCCTGGCCCCTTCGGCACTGGTGATCAGATGCACTTCGGTCGGCACAAAGGGGGCAAATTCATCCGCCGCCAGGGCGTAGATCGTTTCGGTGACGATTTGCGGAGTCAGGCCGCTGACGGCCAGCAGCACGCGCCGTGGAAATTCTGCGGGCAGGGCATCGCCGGGGAGCTTGTGGAGTTCATATGTTGGGTTCATGCCGGGCAGTTTAGGCAGTTTGTGTGCACGCAGGGGCTGCGGCAAGCTTGCCGCAGGCGCGCCGTTGCAGGGCTGAAAAATTTATGCCAAATCGGCCTCCAGCCCATGCCAGATAAGCGCTAAATGCTATTTATAAAATAGCAATTTGTGATTGATCGGACTTGCCCAAGACTTTAATCACGGCCCGGGCATGGTGCAGTCAGAATATGCCATCTGCGTGGTTACTGGTGTCATAGCTTGGAACAAACCCGACGGTGTTTGCCGAAAAAAATCAATTTCATGAATTACTGACCCAGTATTGCATGCTATATTTGCTGCGACTTTGGCGCTTCCACTTTTGGTGAAACTGACAGAGTGAGTCATGGCAAGCTAGTCAGGTTGTCTTTTTTTTATTTATATTTGTAAATGCCGGTCTGATTGATTTGCCTGGATAAGAAAGTAGTAAAAATTAGTTCGATTAAGTATGTAAATTTATTACTTATTGTTGTTATTTTAAAAAAACATGAAAGAATCAATATGGCAAAAATACTTTGGAATGTTAATTATCCCGGCATTTATATCCGAACAAACGTGTGGGGAAAACATTCTTCATTTTTTCACACGACAATGACAGCACTGAACACGATCAGTTCCAAACCAGTCGGCAAGGGTCTGCTGCGCAGCATTGCTTCGATCTCTGCAATGCGTGATGGCGCGGTAAGAGTCACAATTACCGCCAAGAAAGGGGGCGGCAGTTCGGAATCTCCAGAGGATTCGAACAAAAGTTTGGCTATCAAACAATCCGGCAATACCTTCATGAAGTACACAGCCGGAGAAGGCACTTCCTGCACAGTCAATTGGGATTACAACAAACTTGTGTGCGACGGGGTACAAAGGCCACCATTCATTGCCTTGGCACATGAACTGATCCATGCCCTGCACGACATTCACGGCGCGTCATACAGAGCTTACAGCGGGAAATTAAAAGATAACTCGGGCGCAGCAGAAGAAGAGGCACGAACCGTTGGCCTTGGACCCCATGTCGATGAACCGATCACCGAAAACAAAATCCGGGCAGAACATAATCTGGCGCTGCGGCCATCCTATAGCGGACATTACTTTACCAATGTCACAAACTCTTGGGATGACGCATAAGCGACGCGGACTGCAATTGAAAATGGCAGATGGGTGAGTTATCTTAAATATTAACCTGATATTTGAAGTCTATTTTTTAAAAATAGCAACTGACTTTCGCGGCCAAATTCTGCCCCAGTCGGCAGCTTGCCGCAGTGCCTTGTCACCCCATACGCGCCAACTTAAGCCGGTGTAAGCGTTCTGTCAGGTAAATTTTCTCCCATATTTTTGCTCATTTAAATAAATTTCTAAAAGAATTTTTGTAATTTTTCTCCATCATTTTTAGATATTTACCTTTCAAGGTAATAA
>CAIQOO010000094.1 GCA_903873485.1 uncultured beta proteobacterium
CCGTGTGCGGGAAAACCGCACGCACGGTTCGGAGGGAGGGGAGGACGGTGTCCTTTCCTACCCCTATGGTATCTCAAAACAATGTGCTTTTTCAGTTGCTGGCCAACCTTGTTGGAGACACCAAAACAGGATTTGGCCAGAACTATCCGCACAAAATTGCATTTTTGAATCGTACAGGTCGCACCTTTTGGTTGCGGCCAACGGCCGCGCTAAGCATATTGACAAGAAATATGCCTTCAGCCCTTATACAGCAGGCGTTAGTAGCTATATTATATATAGCATTTGAAAGGTCTTCCAAAGCGCCTCCTCAGTCCCAGCGCAGGGCTGCGATGTCATGGGCAAAGATGGAGTAGTTACCCCGCCAGCCGCGCAGCCCCCTGCGCGACGCGGCGGTGACTTGCGAGGCAAAAAAAAATGATGACTGACGTGGACTTATTCACGGCCTACAACGACCACTACGGCCATGTGGCGGGTGTGTGATCACTTCCTGCAACAGGTGGCTCAAGCGCTGGCCACTTCGGTCAATCGCGTCGGCGAACTGACGGTCGCGCTACGGTGGCGAAGAATTTGCCGTGCTGTTGCCCGATGCCGACCTGGCACGGGAGCCGCAGGTTGCACAGCTGATTTGCGCCGCCGTGCGGGCACTGGGCATTGGTCACGCGCACACCAGCGTTGCACCTGGTGTCACTGTCAGCATCGGCGTGGTGTGTGCAGCCGGTTTTCAACGAAACCATGGCGGTGCCCGCCAGCGACAAGCTGCTACGGGGTGAATCCAGCCCGGTGCCGACAGCGGTGCCAAACATGCTCGAGCAGTCCGACGCGACGTCGTACAACCCCAGGCAAGCAGGCAGAAACGGTGTTGCGGTGTAGGACGCTGACATCATCATTGTGCTGGTCCATTTTTGCCAACGGGCAGTCGATCAACCCAACAAGCCTGAATTTTCAGCGATGATCTGCCAAGGGCTGCGCTGGCCATTTGCGAAACTGGCTTGCGAAATCAGGTGAGCTGGAGCGATTCTTTCAACTGTTATAATTTTGCCCAGTGGCCCGGTAGCTCAGTCGGTAGAGCAGAGGACTGAAAATCCTTGTGTCGATGGTTCGATTCCGTCCCAGGCCACCAATAAAATCAACAACTTAGCCCGGTTTTACTCACAGGGCTTTTTTGTTTTTGTGGCTCATGTAGCCATCAGTACAGGGTTTCGTACCAAATCCATGCACCAGTCGGGTGGTTATCCATGCTGGCGCTGTTGGGCAGGTGGTCATGAATCTGCTTTCGTTACCATTCCCGCCATGCGCTTGCTGGTTTCGTTACTGTTGCGAAAAGCTAACCGGGTTTTCTGTGCTTTGGGGTCTGGCAGGTCGCTCGCCTGACTTTTCAGGCCAGCCCGGCACTTCAGCTAATGGCGCGAGTCAGCACCAGGGCGGCACCGTGTTTGCATCAGGCTTGCATGGTGCTGGCAGTACAACCAGCTAAAAATTCAGCCGATTGACGGCAAAGCCTGTTACCTCGTAACGCTCGCCTGAAGATTCAGGCCAGCACTTGCGCCAGGTCGGTGTGCAGATTTGCACATCGGTCGTTGACGATGCGGGCTGCTCACCCCCAACGGGGGGGCAGGTCATTTATGGGATTTGCCCACAATTGCCGGCTGCTTCCACATTTGGGCATACCCGTAATGTCGGGCATCTGGGTGTTACCGGCAATTCTGGTATCACCCCAAATCTTGGGTAGTTGCTTCGCCTGTAGCCTGTTCTGGCGCGAAGTCTGATAGACACCACCTATCTATTCAGCATGGCACGGGATATGCCTCCCGCAAGCTCCATGCCTGATACAACATGGCTATCTTGCTACTGTTTGAATAGCTGTCACTGTGCTGTTTTTGCTGTCGGGCAGGGAATTGCACCAGCCCGGCAAATCATGCGCTTGTGGGTGATTCTGGCGCGGTCGGTGGTCGGGGCAACCAGAATTGCATCGGTTCACAGTGTTTCAAACCAGAGCCGACTGCGGTTAGCGCGACTTGTCATCCTCCGGCACTTTCTCCAGCAGCGCGCGCACCTTGTCGGCAACCGGCCCGCCTTTTTCAAGAAGGTAGTCAATCCGTACCGCAAGCTCCGCGTCGCTTAAAACCCGTCGGTGTGCTTGCTGGATTTGTTCCAGTTTCCCGAGGCGTGATTCAAGATTACTCATGGTGCACCCCTTTCGATGCGTTGGGTTCCACAAACTGCACGCGAATGGTTTTCCCTTGGTAGTCTGGCGCAATGCCTGCGTTGGCGCGTGCCTGTGCTACATCCCCCCCTTCATCGCAGAGATACACCCTGGTGCGGTGGTCAGTGCTGGCGGCTTTTGCTTCCAAGTCGGTGATGCGCTTTTCAAGATTTTGCATTTTGCTTTTCCTCAAGTCGGGTGATGCGTTGGGCCAGTTCATCGGATTCAACCACCTTGCCAAGGGTTGCCAGTGCTGTCAGCAGTTGCGCCCCTTGACTAATGGACACATCGCCAGCAGCAGGGCAATCGCACCTAAATTCATAGCAATAACTCAAGCGACAACGATGAAATATGAGAAAATCGCGCCTTTAAATTTTTAAACGGGAATTTTCGATGAGTACAAGCACCGGCAAAAGCCTAATAGAGTACTTGAAGCGAG
>CAIQOO010000095.1 GCA_903873485.1 uncultured beta proteobacterium
GCTCACCGGCTTGGGGGCCAAGATTCCTGGGGGCAAATGGTTGCGTGTCGAGGTCGGAGACTCACCCATGTGAGCGATGCTGCAAGACTGCGAGTTGTCCAAAACTTCAAGGGTTTTTTGGGAGATTCCGAGAGGTCTGGACTTAAGCGCAATTGGTTGCCAAATTTACCGTTCGCCCTGAGCTTGTCGAAGGGCAATGAGGGCTTCGACAAGCTCAGCCCGAACGGGATTCCCCCTTAAGTCAGTGCCATTGGGGTTAGAGGGTGATTTGATTAACAACCGTCAAACAAGCACTGCCACTGGGTTTGCATCTGGCCCAGCGCGTATTGCCCGGCCACCTGGCTTGAAGGTAGAGAAGGCGTGGAGCAGGATGTTGCGGGGTGGGGGGCATGGGGTGAGACAGAAAAAGTGCCAATGTTCAGACATTGTTTTCAAAGAGGGTCTGTAGTTTGGCCAACACCTCATTCAAAACATGTTTGTCAACACTCTCGACAAACCGGCCAGTGCGGGCCATCAGGTCAATCGTGCGGGGTTGGTTGCACATGACCAACCCCTGCGTTTCAGAGCCGCTACCCATCAACGTCACCGCAAAGCCTGCAAAGCGTGATGCCTGCCCGCCCTGCGTAATGGGGCAAACCACACACAAGCCAAGCCGATTGAATGCTTGTTCTGAAACCACAATCACTGGGCGCAGGCCCTGCTGCTCCTTGCCAAGGGTGGGGTTGAGGTTGACGAACCAGACATCGCCTCTTTCAGGGGTTCTCATTTTGAAACTGTTCCTGCGTCCTCAAGGCCAACGGCTGGCGCATTGAGCCAGTCTTGTTCTTCCATAGACAGGGGCAGCGACGGGTCACACTGCGCTAGCAACTCAGAAAGCGTGTAGCGATTTCTCAGTGGCGCCACAATCAAACGACCGTCTTGTACATCAATGCTAACTTGAGATCCTGCTTGCAGGCCCACCAGATCGAGCAGCCGCCTGGGTATGGCCAGGATCACAGAACCTCCAACAGTTCGCAAATTGGCAGTCAGCATGACATTGCTCCTTAAAAGTTACACAATTGTATAACTTTAGGGACAAAAGGGGACAGGGACAAAAGGGAACAGGCTCTTGAGCGTGTGCTTTAATTTTAGCCCGAACCGGTGTAAATGACCCCCTGCAGGCTTCACGCTGTCGATGCCATGGCGGTCAACCAGCCTGAAAATTTCTTTGAGATCTACTACCAAGATAATAGCTGTTACCGCAAGCAGAATAAGGGCTGTGGCCAGAAACTATTGAATTGGTTTGGTGGAGATTGGCATTACCTGCGCACAGACTGTGCCAGCGTCACCACCCGGCGGGCGTTGCCAAGCCAGGTCAGGTCCAGGCGGGTGTCCATTGCGTAAATTTCGAATTAATCGTACTATTTGATAACAAATTCGAAACAGAAAGGGCCCCATGCAAGCCATCGCAACCGAAAGACCGCGCACGCCTAGCCGCAAAAAGACTGATCCATTGGCCACCGTAGCCGCCCAATTGGCTGCCAAATTGCCTGCACTGGGGCAGCAAGCGCAGCCAAATTTACTGCAAGCCTTACATGACCTGCTGGATGGTGCAGATGAGGCAGCCAGAGCGGCCAGGACCCAATTACAAATTCACTTGGTCAAGGTGGCAGACCACCTCATTGCGGCGCAAAGTCGCCAGCCAAACTCTGCACAGCGTATGTTGTCAACCGAAGATGCGGCCCAATTGATGGGTTGCAGCCGCCCGTATGTCGCCATGCTGATAGACGCCAAGAAGCTCGCGGGCAGCGTCACTACCGAAGGCGGGCATCGCCGCGTTCCGGAATCGTCAGTGCGGGCTTGGATCAATACACAGCAATTGACCAACCAAGCCGATGCCGATTCAGACTACAAATCAGCAGCCAGAGATGCCGGTATGTACCAGGTGTCTGACGCGGACTACCTGGCCGCAGCCAACAAAATCAGGAGGGCCAAGCGTGGGAGTTGATCACCCGCTGTCCGGCCGTGGTCTGACCCTGGCCTTGCTTGACACCAACGTGATTTTGTCGCCACGGCTGTCAGACGTGCTGTTTGATTTGCACGGGGCTGGCTTGTACTTGCCGCGCTGGACGGCTGACATAGAAAGCGAATTTCTCGACCATTGGGCTGAAGTCGTCTTGGCAAAATCCAAGGCAGATCGCAAGGCCATGCGCAAGTCATTGGACAATCCAGTTCACTTGCAGCTGGCGACAAGGCGATTGAAGTGTTTCAGGGCGGCGGTCGGGGCTGAATATGAGGTTTTTGGCTACCAAAGAAAGTCCGTGACCGACCGGGTTCCTGAACAAGTTGACGCTGGCGACAAGCATTTGGTTGCAGCGGCTTTGGTGCTGCGCGACTACTGTGAAACAGGCGACCAAATTTACCTGATCTCAGACAACACGAAACACTTGGCAGTGAAAGAAGTGGCGGCTTTGGGAATTGAGGTGGTCAAGCCCGGAAAATTTGTGGATAGGTTGTTTGCCGTTGCGCCAGCCCGAGTGGCTGCGGCACTTGAACGTACCATCACTGACCTGAAAAATCCGCCTTACACCAAGGGTCAACTGCTTGGTGCGCTACAACTTCACGGAGCTTCGAAAGTAGTGTCACATTTTGAGAAGGTTTGGAACTCGCCAACTTCTTAATCAGCAAAACCGGCAGACAAAAGAGACAAAAGGGGCCAGGCTCGAATTATTTCGAATTATTTTTGCTTATCAAAATTTCAGTTTTTATCAAGTTGTGCGGAATAGGGGTAGAGAAGGACACCGTCCTCCCCTCTTACAAGTGTAGGTTTTCACAATAGGTGTTGATAAACAACGATTTATGGCGTATATCTGGGTGTGAAATTGGTTCCAACGAATGGAGATATTGCCATGTTCCACTACCCCTCATTTTCTAAATGGAGCGATACGGTCGCCTCACATTTTCCGGCTTTGAGCAAACCCCAGGCACTGGGCTTGGCGTTGTGGAGTTTAGGCATGATTGTTGTGCAATCCTGCAGCTTAAGCTCCGTAGCCAACCTGTTGGCACCGTTGCTGGGACAGTCATTCAATACGATGCGAGAAAGGTTGCGTGACACATACCGGGAGGCCGATGCCAAGTCAGGAGCACAGCGTGCCCAACTTGATGTCACCCTGTGCTGGGCACCGTGGCTGGCTTGGATATTGGAGGGTTGGACGCAGCGGCATTTGGCCATCGCTCTGGATGCGACCAGCCTGGGGGATCGCTTTGTCGTGTTGGCCATTAGCATTGTGTATCGTGGCTGTGCCGTACCGGTAGCCTGGAAAATAGTCAAGGCTAACGAAAAGCATCCCTGGAAGCCAGAATGGCTGGCCTTGCTCAAGCAGTTTCATGGTCTTTTGCCTGCGCAGTGGATGGTTATCGTGCTGGCTGATCGCGGCTTGTACGCCAAGTGGTTATTTGAAGCCATCGTCGCCTTGAAATGGCATCCCTTTTTGTGAGGTCAAAAGGAGGTCAAAAGGGGCCAGGCTCGAATTATTCACGAATTATTCAGGATTGTTTTTTAAACCGCTGATGCATACAGTTTGCATTCCCTTCTCTTGTAGGAATAGCACGCAGGAATAATTTTAGGTTGAGTTTGGTGGCTCCTGAGCCTGATCAAATGCCTTTGATTTCCTTGTTCAGCGGATGAGCAAAGTAGCGCAGCGCCGCCAGCCAAACACTGCCGACCACAATGGCCGCGCAGAGCAAATGCACGAAGGCAGGCCAATCTGCAGGCAGCAAGGCTTTCAGAAGCATCGCCATCAGCAGGCACAGTACACAGACTTTCAGGCTTGCCAGATGTGCCGCCAGGGAGTTTTGAAGCGTGTAACCCAAATGCCGCAATTGCATGACAACCATTGTCAGTGAATTGCGTTGATTGAACCTGTTGATCTGTTTTGTGACGCAGCATGGCAGGTGAAGGGTTACTCGAATCCGCCGGTTAAGCGCCTGACCTCGGATGCCGCTGCGTAGCATACCGCCCGCCAATGGAAGGGCTTGTGTTTGAGGCAATCGAGAAATGCCTGTTTTGCCAATGCAGGATTTCCACGGTAGAAATGGCTGTAGCCAAAGCCAAATGCCATGCCGGCAAGACGCTCCTCAAGCTGCGCTTTGGTCAAGGAAACGCCATTGGGCGATGCCAAACCCCATTGCTTGACCGCGTTTTGTACCAGCAGGTACTCCCTGTTTTTCGGGCTGGGCAAATTGCTCAAGCTGCCGGGCACAGCACGATAGAACGAATACACGGCTTTGAGTTTATGAATTTCCCATTGGCGCGAGACCCGCAACCAGTAGTCATAGTCTTCGCCGAGTTTCAATTGGGCATCAAACAAACCGACATCGGCCATGACTTGCCGGCGAATCATTGCCGTTGAGGTGTGTACTAGGCTGTCGAGAAGCAGGCGGTGATAGATCCAGCCCGATTGCGCGTTGTCAATTTCGCCAATATTTTCGGACGGGGCCGGGGGCAGTGGTGGGTAACTGCCCGTTGCATCAGGTTGCCAAACCAGCCAATCGTGATAGAGCAGGCCGACCTCAGGATGGGTCTGCATATAGGCGACTTGGGCGGCCAGCTTGCCCGCAAGCCAGCCGTCGTCAGCATCCAGAAAACAGATCAAGTCGCCACGCGCCAGCCGCAGGCCGGTATTTCTGGCGGCAGCGACCCCGGCATTTTCCTAGTGGATGACTTGAACCGCTGGCGCGTGCTGGCGTACGATTTCTGCGGTTTGATCAGTGGATCCATCATCCACCAGCAATATTTCGATGGGTTGATAGCACTGATCAAGCACACTGCGAACGGCCTGCAGCACAAACCTGTCAGCGTTATAAGCAGGGATAACAACAGAAACCAGAGGCATGCGCGAGCGACCCTAAAGATGAAACATGACATCCAAACATACCAGCCGTCTCTGTCACTGTCTTTCAGTCTTTTTCCGGAAACCACCCGAGCCAGGTTTTGTGCGCAAGGTGGGGCAGCAACAGGCGAAGTGGCATCTTCATCCAGTGCGAATGCGCCAGCACCGCAGTGCCAGCGAGTTCACCTGCCACAGAAGACGTGCCGATAGCACCCCGTGCGGCTCGGCTAACGCAGTGCTGTAGCCAGGATGCATCCTGATCGACAACAGGATGGGTGTTGTCGAAAAATCCAAGAGCGGCACCCAAGGCAGCGTCAACCAGTTGCACAACCCCGAGCGCACGGGCACGTTGACGCAATTGAATTCGTCCCTGATCCGTGTTGTGATGTTGCTGCACCAACAAATAAAGGTCAAACAAGTCGCGAATCAGCTTTTTTGGCTCGCCCTCTTGCAGCAAATGCAGTGCGCAGTGAATCACCCGGTCGGTTGCTGACAGCACAAAAATACCTGGAAGCACTTCTGCCAGGTGGTCAAACAGTTGCTCGGGATTGATGTAAAAGCGTGAAACCGGTGGATTGACCGCATGGTGCAGATCAACCACCGTATGGCGGCGCACATGCTCCATGGGCGGCACTTCGTGCATCCAGTTGCGGTAATAAGCCAGGTCGTAGTCATTGACCCGGCTGGGCTTCCAGCCGACGCTGATCAGCGACGACTCGACAGATTCAAGGTCTTGGCGGCGCACCATCAAATCGACATCTGAAAACAGCCGTCCCGGCGCGTTGGCATCCCCGGCTGCCGCATAAGCACACCCTTTGAGCAACACCACGGTTGTGGCGGGGTCGATAGCCCGACGCATGCCTTTGAGTTCCCAGCTTGCCGCCTCGCCCCGGCGGCGCGAAGTCAGCTCGGCCAGGGCAAGGTGGCGCTGCACCGCTGGCAGCACCTGATCAAACACACCCGCCTGACGCAAGCGCGCCGCCAACTGGCCCAGCAGTTGCGTGCGTCTGCCTTGTTCGACCACGTCGTTCCATTGCGCATCGGTGATGCCGGACACGCCATGCGGGTTTCGCAGCAGGGCGATCAAGCCAGCGGGTGGCATGTTGTATTTACCCACTTCAAAATGGAGGCCAGGTCGCCGTATTCGACGGCATAGCATCGGGCGTTGGCAATCGCTTTGGCCAATGCCGTGAAGCCTTCAGCACCCAGCAAACCGACGTTAAAGGTGTTTTCCATCAGCTCAGACAGGGCTTCAGCGCGGGTTAAAGGTTCGAAGTCAAGCTGCGCGCCAGCCACATACTTGGGAAACACTACATAGCCAATCGGCACCGGGCAGTTTTGGGCTTCCACCGCTGAGCGCGGTGGTCGCGCATAGGCAATCGAGCCCTTGTGGGTATCGGTCACTGGTTCGGTCAGTTCAGCCGACGGAACGTATGCGCGGATGATGTCAATGGACTTGTTTTTCAGACTGATGGGCCGGGGCACTGGCTGTACCCGGCCATCCACTTGCGAAACGATGGTGAGTTCATCTGACAACAGCCGCCAATCAGTCAAAGCCAGCGCGGCGCACAGCGTGCTTTTGCCGGAGCCGGGTGAGCCGGGCAGCACCAGCGCCAGGCCATCGCGCTCAACCACTGCCGAGTGAATGACAGTATGCGCGCCGCTGGCTGTTGCCACACACCAGTTCAAGCCCCATTCGAACAGGGGGTGGGCATGGGCCAAAGGCAAGGACGGAAAGGGGCTATTGCCTTCCCAATCAAAAGCAACATCCCAAGATTTCCAGAAAATGGAGCGGCTTTTGTTTAAGTTGATCCGAAAATCGTAAAAACCAGCCGGGTTTGATTCAGCAGGGTAATCTTGGTAGAGCAAGCGCAAGGGCAGCGATAGTTGCTCTGTATCAGACCGTAGCAAACATCGAAACGAAGCGGTTTCCAAGCCTAAGCCGACCCCTCGTAGAGCACGCTCAATCTGTGATTCCGAAAGGTCGCTAACCCGCGTTGATTTCATTGTTTCATTGTTGTGGCAAAACGCCTGAATGAAACCAGCTAAAGAACTTGCAAGCCTAAGCCTAAAAGCGTTGCTTTCAATTCAGCGACGGAACTAGTTGGTTCTTGCTTGAAACTGTTCCAATCATTGACACCACACATCAATACCTCACCCGAGTGCGGGGAAAAAAGGACAACCTGAGTTTCGTCGGTAAATCGAGCGGAAGTGATGTCACCGCACTGATCACAGCTTGACCGCTCAATCATCCGCAAGAAGTGGCACAACGTTACTCCAAGTTTGATCAAGGAACGTTTTAATCTCGCTATCGTTCAGCTCCACGCCACCAGGAACAAGGCGTCGATTCGTATATAGGTACTTCAACTCATCGAGAGTCATTGCGTATTGACCATTCAAGGCCAAACAATTTAAGTATGCGGCAGAAAAATGCCAAACAACATTGCCGGCGGCACTTTCATCCAACAAAATCCTGCTGAAGCTTCTGCCATCACTACCACCAAACACCGCATTAAATATGGCCCCACCTCTTTGGAAGCCTGCATCGTTGGCCGCAACACGCTTAAATTCCGTATAGATGTAACTATCCCAGTACCTTGATTCAAAAGGAGCATTGTTACCGTTGCCCACTTTCGTTACAACACAATCAAAGGGCGACACAGGCCACCGGAAATCTGGCTGGAAAGTTTTGCCGTTGGCGTTTGGCGTCCAGTATCCAGGAGATTTCCCAAGTGGGTTTCCAGTGATGGTGTGAGAAGTACCTACGCATGTGCCATTTGGAGCCATAGACGCCCAGGCAAGCGGGGATAGCCCCGTCACGGCATTACATGATGTGCCCGCCATTGCAGACCGTCCACTTACCGCCAACACTACCGGCACTGCCGCCAATCCAGCCCGCAAAAGCCGCCGACGCGCGATACCAGTCGGTTGGGCGGGTTCAACTGGTTTTTGCGCAGATTCAAATTGTGTTTTGTTCATAAGCTCACCTCATATATACATGGTTCAGAAGATATAAGCAATTTTCAAGCCATCACCAAAAGCCGTTGAATTATTTGAATTTTTTTATTTGCCAGTCAACTGTCACGGTTCCAATTGTAAAAAATGCCGACAGTTAAAACTAAAGGGGTGTCCATGCAAGTGCTGTGGGGGGGTAGGATGCAGAAATGCTGATTTCACCCAGACACCTGTTTCCAGCATTCCGGGCGTTGGCGAATATGTACTCATGGAGGAGCCGCAGACTGCAGCGTTTACAGCACTCACATGGACACCCCTTTAAAACTATGTCTCGGCAAATCACATCACAAGCCCAAAAGCTTGCCCTCCAGTTTAACCAAGTCATCGCACGCCCGGCTGGCCAGGTTAAGCTTATGAACCAGGCGTTTGGCGGCTGGGAAGCAAGCGGTGCGCCAGCCGGTCAAATTTTCTGAAATTCCAAGCCTTTTATGCCTCTAGCCCTTATGCAGCAAGCGCAAGCAGCTATCAAAATATTAACAAGAAGACCCGTCGGGTTGTCAAGCAGGTTGAGGTTTCTTGCACGCTGGCCTGGCGTAAGGTGCCGACCCGCTTGACCGCGCCGGCATCCACCGCATCGGGACGAAATGAGGGGCAGCAAGTATCAATGCGTTTGCAACGCTCCATTCAACGGTGTTGCATAAGCCGAGCTTGGCTTCTTTAGAAAAATAATACACTGTGCCACGACACCGCCTGGTTCTGCCATTCTGATGAATCATGCCGCTGATTTGACAACCCACTCAAACCTTTCATCCGATGAATGATGCTGAAGCTGCCTCTGTCGTTTTGCATAATGTCAACAAGACTTACCGCCTGGATTCGGTTGACGTGCCGGCCTTGAAGGGCATCAACCTGCTGGTTCGGCCAAACCGGTTTACCGTGCTCTCGGGTGCTTCGGGCAGTGGCAAAACCACCTTGCTGAACATCATGGGCTGCATTGACCAGCCGAATTCTGGCGACATCATGGTGGCCGGCACGGCGGTGCAAACGCTGTCGGACGATGCGCTGTCGGACTTTCGGGCCAAAAACATCGGGTTTATTTTTCAGAACTTCAATTTGCTGCCGGTGTTGACCACCTTCGAGAACATCGAGTACCCGCTGATCATGGCCAAGGTGGCACCAGATCAACGCAAAAAACGCGTCAATGAGCTGCTTGATGCGGTGGGCCTGTCAGACCGCGCCAACAACCGGCCCGGCCAGCTTTCGGGCGGGCAGCGTCAGCGGGTGGCGGTGGCGCGGGCGCTGGCTTGCAAGCCCCGGCTGGTGCTGGCCGACGAACCCACTGCCAACCTGGACAGCCGCACCGGCACCGCCATCATCAAGTTGATGCGCCACATGCAGCGGGTGGACCATATTTCGTTCATTTTTTCATCGCACGACCCCAAGGTGCTGGCCGAGGCCGATGACTCGTTTGAGATTCGGGATGGGCGCATCATCTCGGTCAAGCGCAACGATGATCGCGATGAGTCTGTCGCATGAAACGAACCCTGACCCTGGCCACGCGCAACCTGCTGCGCAACCGCCGCCGCTCGCTGACCACGCTGATGGCCGTGATGATTGGCACCATCTCGATCCTGATGTTTGGCGGTTATGTACGCAACATCATTTATGGGCTTGAGAGCCAGTTTGTTACTCAAAGTGGCCACTTGCAAATTCAGCACAAAGACTATTTTCTGTATGGTGATGGCAACCCGGCCGCCTATGGTGTGGCCGACTACCAGGGCATGATTGACACCATCAAGGCTGACCGGGTGCTGGCACCCCTGCTAGCGGTGGTGACACCGATGCTGCAGGTCGGCGGTGTGGCGGGCAATTTTGCCGCCGGCCTGTCGCGCACGGTGATTGGCAGCGGCATGGTGGTGGCCGACCAGAACCAGTTGCGGCTGTGGAACGACTATAACTTTCCGCAGGTGCTGACCCCGCTGGCGCTGGACGGCACATCGACCGATTCGGCGGTGATTGGCACTGGTGTGGCGCGGGTGTTGCAGTTGTGTCAGCCGCTGAAAGTTGAAAATTGCCCTGGCGTGAGTGCCGCACCGGCAGCAGCACCCGTGTCAGCGATCAGCGCGGTGCCACCTGATGCCCAGGCACCGGATGATATTGCCGCGCTGTCGGAGCAGGAGCGCGCGCCGGTTGTCAGCTCTGGCGAGGTGCGCATTGAACTGCTGGCACCCACACCACGCGGCGCGCCCAATGTGGCGCAACTCAAGGTGGTCAAGGCCGAGGAGCAGGGTGTCAAGGAACTCGACGATATTTTTATTGCCCTGCACTTGTCGCAGGCGCAGCGCCTGGTGTATGGCAGCGGCACACCCAAGGTAACAGCCATCATCGTGCAACTCAAGCACACCACAGACATCCCGCTGGCGCACGCACGGCTCAATGAACTGCTGGCAGGGCCGTACAGGGACAAGCCTTTGACGGTGCTGACCTTTGACCAGATCAACCCGTTTTTTGGCCAGACCATCAAGATGTTTGATGTGATTTTTGGCTTTATTTCGGTGCTGATTGGCGTCATTGTGTTGTTTATGCTGGGTAACACCATGAGCATGACGGTGGCTGAGCGCACGGTGGAGATTGGCACCCTGCGGGCCATCGGGCTGCGCCGCAATGGCATTCGCAACCTGTTTGTCGCTGAAGGGCTGCTGCTGGGCACCCTGGGCGTGCTGATCGCCATTGGGGTGTCTATCTTGGTGTCGCTGTTGATCAATCAAAGCGGGTTTACCTGGATTCCGCCCGGCCGCATGACCAAGGTGCCGCTGACGGTGCGGGTGCTGGGCGAATACCGCCTGATGCTGGGAAGCGCAGTTGGCCTGATGCTGGTGTCGGCACTTTCGGCCTGGTGGCCGGCGCGGCATGCCGCACGCATGAACATTGTTGACGCGCTGCGCCACGTTTGAACCCTTGGTTGTTTTGTCAGGAGCCGTTGATGACTTTGCGCCTTTTTTCACGCTGTCTGTTGATTTTGCTGGGCATGCTGCTGAGTACACTGGCCCTGGCCCAGCCCGCGGCGCAAGCCAGGCTGCAAGCCAGCGATGCGGTACGCAACCCCGACAAGCCCTTTGGCATGACCGTCACGCTGATTGAGTACCGCAGCAGCAAGCAGACCGACACCAGCACGTTGGCCATCTATGCCAAGGCAGACCCCAAAGGCGGGCAATTTCGCACCCTGGTGCGCTTTGTTGAACCGGCCCGCGATGCGGGCAAGCTGATGCTAAAAAGTGGCAATGATTTCTGGTTTTATGACCCGGCCAGCCGTGCCAGCGTGCGGCTTTCGCCGCAGCAGCGGCTGTTGGGCCAGGCATCGAATGGCGACGTGGTGACGGTCAGTCTGGGCAAGGACTACCAGGCCAAGCTTGGGCAAGAGGAAGAAATTGCCGACGGTGACCGGCAAAAACGGCGCAGCGTCCGGCTTGATCTGAGCGCCGTAGCCCCCGATGCCAGCTACCACCGCATTGAGCTGTGGGTTGATGCCAGCAACAACCAGCCGATCAAGGGCAGGTTTTACGCTGAAAGCGACCGTTTGCTCAAGACGGTGTATTACCGGCGTTACCAAAACCAGTTGGGCACCGACCGGCCCACCGAGACCGTGATCATTGACGGACTCGACCCCAAGTGGGTGACGGTGATGCGTTACGCTGACTTTGTGCTGCGCGAGGTGCCCGAGGTCTGGCTGCAGCGTGATTACCTGCCCAATTTCAAACCCGAGTAAAGCATGCGGGCTACAGCACTCATGGCAATTTTGTGGCTAACCTGTGCCGCACCGGTTTTTGCCGCCGGTAGCGCAGAAGACGATGCGCTGGATTTGGCCGATGCCACGCCAGAGAGCATCAAAGCTGTCGCGGGCGACTGGCGGGTGTTCACCGAACTGTCTGCCGGGCAGGTGTCGCTACGCCAGGGCGGCGCGGCGAACACCACGGCTGACACCCAGAGGCTGTCGCTGGACGTGCTACTGGACAAGCAAATTTCACCCACATTGCGTGGGGTGTTTTCTGACCGGCTGGACAAAAGCCGCCAGTCCGAGGCACCCGGCGGTTCGGTTCAAACGCTCAACACCTTCAAGGAGGCCTACCTGAGCTGGCAGCCGCAAAACGACCGGGTGCTGGGCGGCGGACGCATCAATGTGCGTTATGGCACTGCCATGGGCTACAACCCGACCGATTATTTCCGGGAAGGTGCCAACCGGTCGATCATCTCGGTGGACCCCAACAGCATCCGTGAAAACCGCATGGGCACGGTGATGCTGCGGGGCCAGACGTTGTGGCAGGGCGGTTCGCTGACTGCCCTTTACGCGCCCAAGGTGGCGGATGCACCGGATGACGGCGACTGGAGCGCAGATTTTGGCTCCACCAACAACCGCAACCGCTGGCTGCTGGCGGTCAGCCATCAATTGGCTGACAACCTGAACCCGCAAATGGTGCTGTACGGCGACCAGCGTCAGCCGGTGCAACTCGGGCTGAACCTGGCGGCGCTGATCAACGATGCCATGCTCGCCCATCTGGAGTGGTCGGGCGGGCGGGCCAAAAGCCTGCTGGCGCAGGCTTTGCCATGGGCACCCGGCGTGGCCCAGGACGAGGTGTTTCGCAACCGGCTGGCGGCGGGCCTGACTTACACCAGTGCCAGCAAGATGTCGGTGGCGCTGGAGTACCACTACAACGGGGCTGCCGTCGATGAGGCCCAGTGGAGCGCGCTGCGCTCGGACTCTTTGTTGAGCTACGGCAGCTACCGCCAGGTGGTGCAAGAGCAACTGGAACTGACGACCCGGCACGCCGCCTTTGTGCGCGCCACCTGGCAGGATGCGCTTGTCAACAAGCTCGATCTGGCAGCCATGCTGCGCTTCAATCTGGATGACAGCAGCCATCTGGCCTGGCTGGAAGCCCGTTACCGGCTGAACCGGGCCGAAGTTGCCCTGCAGTGGCAGCTTGCCAGTGGTGATGCGCTGAGCGACTTTGGTGCCTTGGCGCAGCGCCGCAATATTCAGGCTCTGTTTCGTTACTATTTTTGAGTTCAGCGGCGCCACCGCCAGCAGCGCGAATGGCTATTCATTTTTTAAACCGCGCTGACGGCGCTGTGATTTTTGACTCAAACGGGTGCAACTGCGCACCAAATGCGCTGACGATGCGTTGCACATAGCTGCGCGTTTCGGTGTAGGGCGGAACGCCCAGATAGTGCTCGACGGTGCCTTCGCCGGCGTTGTAGGCGGCTGCCACCAGCGACACATCACCTTCAAAATAGGCCAGCAGCCAGCGCAGGTAAGTGAGTCCGCCGCGAATGTTTTGTACTGGATCAAAGGCGTTTTTGACATTGAAACGGGCACTGGTTTCAGGGATGAGCTGCATCAGCCCCTGGGCGTTTTTGCTTGAGATGGCCAGCGTGTTGAAGTTGGATTCGGCGGCAATGATGGCCAGTGCCAGTTGCGGCTCCACCTGGAACTGCGGTGCCAATTTGTTCACCAGGTCAAAAATGCTGCGTGGCGCAATGGTTGTGTAGTCTTTGGGTGGCGTGACTTTGACCACTGGCGCGATCTTGGGCACTGGCGCGACCGGCACCGGGTCGTCGCGCATGCACTCGGGCACCACGGCAGAGGGTTCGCCTACCACTTTGAGCATGCGCTGGGCGACTGCCAGCCCTTGTTCGGCGGCGGCCTGAAAAAAGTAGGCGGCCATGGCATCATCACGCGTCAGCCCCCGGCCATTGGCATACATCCAGCCCAAATTGAATTGCGCCTCGCCCAGGCCCAGCCGGGCTGCCTGGCAATAGAGGCTGGCCGCTTGCAGCGGGTCACGCGGCACCCCTTCGCCATGTTCGTAGGCCCGCGCCTGCTCAAACAGTGCCAACGGCGCGGCACCCTGCGGAGCCTCGGTTTGCGCCAGGGCCCAATGGCTGGCCAGAATGCCGGCCCAGGCGATCAGAAAACGACAATGTAAAGACCATTTGACATGCATGCGCGCAAGTATCCGCGATTTCCGCCGATCAGGACAGCACCGGGTGCTGCTTGCTTGGTACGGCGAAGGCACGGGGAAGCTGGCTGCTGAATTTCTCGCCATGGACGGGCTGGCTGGCAGTCGATGAGTTCGATATATTTCTGCTGGCCACCCTCGCTGGCGCTTACGTCAAAAGGATAGCCAACTATCGAACCAGCGCAGTCACCCAGGCGGTTGATTTTTTCCCGGTGTGGACAGCGGTGATTGGTATGGCGGGTCTATGGGGTTTGCTGCGCGGTTTTGCTGATGCAGGCAGCTTTTCCATGAACTGGTTTGCCGACTACACCGAGTCATCCAATAGCCTGCGGGTATTCAAGAGCCTGGGGTTCGCATTGCTTTTTGCGCCGTTGCTGCATTGCGAACTGCTGCGTGATCAAGCAAAGGCTTGTCGCTTGTTTGCATCCGGTATGTTGACCGGGTTGACGGTCGTGGCAATGGCTACCCTGTGGGAACGGGCGGCATTTCCCGGACTGATCGAGTTTTCATTGCACTACCGCACGGTGGCACTTTTTTGGGAGATGCATGTGGGCGGCGCAGCCATTGACACTTATCTGGCTTTGGCTTCGCCGTTTGCCGTTTGGGCACTGATGCAAGCGCGTCGCCCCCTTTCCTGGCTCAGTGCTGCCATGTTGACATGGTTAGTGGTCTATGCCAGCTTGACAACTTTTGCCCGCGGGGTTTACCTGGCAGTGGCGGCACCTTTGCTGCTTTTGGCTGTGCTGTTATGGATACAAGCGCACGATGCCGCTGCTAAAGTGCTTTATGCCCGCATGCGCTTGTCACCTTGGTTTCTCGGGTGGCGCACCAAGGCCGGCGCGGTGCTTTTGGTTATGCTGGTGATGGAGGTTGTGGCGGTGTTGGGTGGCGGCAGCTTTATGACTGAACGTCTGGCGGATACTGGCAAAGACCTGAGTAGCCGCCTTGAGCACTGGAAAAATGGTCTTGGTCTGCTGCAAACCCTCGACGACGGTCTGTTCGGCATTGGCATTGGGCGCTTGCCTGCCAACTATGCGGCGCGTGTTCCCGCCGGCGAGTTTCCGGGCCAGCTTCGCTGGAACACCGAAAACAAGCCCGGCAACGTTGCCCGCACTTATGCGACGCTGAGCGGCCCCCGAAAGCGGCAAGAACTGGGGGGCAGTTTTGAGCTGACGCAACGTGTCTATCTGCCCAAACCCGGGCGGCATCGGGTCTTTATAAAGGCAAGGGTGCCAACGGATACCTTGATGGAGCTTCATTTGTGTGAGCGCCATCTGCTTTATGACCGGGCCTGCCAGTCTGCCTACATCCATCTCAAGCCGGTATTTGTCAATAACCTGGCTGTTTGGCAACCCCTTATGGTTCCCCTGAATGGGCCACAACTGAGCCATGGAAACAATTTTACGCCCCGGTTGAGTTATGGATCGTCCAAAAAACGACGAAGTACAATTAAATCAATGGGTTACAGGGGATTTTGAATTTTTGTCGTGGATGTCTGATTTTGATTCGGGGATGTAGCACTTAGTTTAACTGGCATGACCAAAATTTGCATCAGGCCGGTTTGCCCTGAGGGGCCAACGCCAGCGTTGTGCCCAGTTGGGCGGTGCATTGTGCAGCGTCCAGGTCAAACAGTTGCGCGATCCACTGCGTTTCTCGCTCTCGGATGGTGTCGAGAAAAACCTGCACCGCACCGCCTTTTTGCACCATGCTGGCAAAGCGGTCAAAGCCGGTTTCCAGAAATGTTTGCAGCGCATCAAGTCCGGCCAGCGCAGCGGGTTTGCGCATCAGCTTGAGCGTCATGCGCAGGCTGCGCTTGCGGGTGAGCTCGCCCAGGGTGCTGCCAATTGCCAAGACCGTGCTGAGCTGCCATTGCCGCTCGCTCGGGTGGCCTACGGATTTCCAGCAGTCCACGTAGCGTTGTTCCGGCGCCGCACAGCCCGGCGCCAGTTGCCAGCAGCGTGCCATGGCAAAGTCCAGCGTTTCGGTCAGGCAATGCAGTTCGGCCAGTGTCAGCGCGGTTTGCACCGCCGATTGGGGCAGCGTCAACTCCAGCGCGCCTGCCACATGGGCAAATTGCTGGTCGCGCTGGCTAAAGTCGCGCGCACCATAGAGTTCTTGCAAAAAAAACTCGGCGCTGGCACCGTACACGCTTGAGGTCAGCAGGTTGCTGTAGGTACCGGCAAAGCGCTGCGCCTGCAACTGCTTGATGGCCAACACGGTCTGGGCCAGTTCGGGGTACTCGCTGGCTTGCTGGCGCAGGTTGGCCACGCTGGCCATGGCTTGGCGAATGCGGACAGAGGCTTTTATCACCGGCACAGTTTAAGCCTCACCGCCACGTCAGGCAGCGGTTTAGAGACCTCACTTCAGATTGTTAAGGCCTGCGGGTTAGCGCTGGCCTGCCCAGGCGGGCGGACGCTTGTCAATAAAGGAAACGGATGCCAATGCCAATGCCGATGGGTGCGGCTCTTTTCGGCCACGAAAAAATCGTTAAAAAACAATATGAACTCACTGATATGAGCAGATAAAGAGGTCAAATGATGGTGTCAAAGGCGTTCTACAACACTTATCTCCACCATGAGACCCCTTCAAATGAAAGCTTACACCGATTCAAACCATTTTCCTAATATCAAGCGGCTCGCCAACACTTCTTTGCCTTGCTGGTAAATCTGCAGTCGTATGTGACTCAGACATATGAGCACGGACGGATTGAGTCGCTGCTCAAGAGCGATGGATGGGAGCTGTTGCGCCTCTTGATGCAGGGGTATCTGGATCAGCGATCAAAGGCCGAGGTGAAACAGGCAGAGGTGGTGGGCACGGATGAAAAAGTCAGAACATACTGCCGCCCAAGAAGTCGGTCGCTCAAGACCCTGTTTGGAGAAGTCACCGTCAATCGCCTGGGCTACAGCGCTGACGATGCGAGCAGCCTGTTTCCATTGGATGCGGCGCTGAACCTGCCTGAGGATAAATACTCCCAAGGGTTGCGGTGCAAAATTGCCCAGCAAGCGGCCATGGGCTCGTTCGACGAGGTGATCAAGGCCATTGAGCAAGACACCGGCACTGAGGTGGCCAAACGCCAGTGCGAAGAGATCAGCCAATCGCTCAGTGTGGACTTTGAAGCCTACTACGCAAGTCAGGCAAGTGCGCCCACGCAGACGACTCAAATGGCCGAGACGGGCCAAAGTGATGCAGGCCAGGGCTGTGTGCCCGAAATATCCGCAGTGCCAAAACAGCCCGAAGCCGTCAAGGTTGGGGCAGCACCTGTGGCGCCACCATCGACAGCGCAAGACTCGGGGCTGCTGATCTTGACGCTTGATGGCAAAGGGGTGGTGATGCGAGAGCAAGACCTGCGAGAGGCCACACGCAAGGCGGCCCAGACCGGCAAGCACAAACTCCAGACGCGTTTGAGCCCGGGGGAAAAGCATCACCGCAAGCGAATGGCTACGGTGGCGGCGGTCTATGAGGTAGACCCCTACCTGCGCAGCGCCGCGCAGATCATGGGCAAGGATCCAACGCCCAAGCCCGAGCGAGCGAAAGTGCAGAACAAGCGCGTGTGGGCCAGTTTGCGCCAGGAACCCGCAGAGGTCATTGAGGAAATGTTTTGGTGCCGATTCGCGCCCCGGCAATATCGAGACGGTGGCAAAACTGCGCGCCTATCTTGAACGGGTTGAAGCGCGCGAGCACGACACCCCAGCCGCCCGCGACTTGCGCCTTGAACTCGAATCAGCCTTGGGCACCAGCGACCCCGACTTGCGCCGGGCCGACCTGCGCGCCCGTCAAATCATGCTGTTGAGCCACCGCTCATGAGGACGATTCAACGCCAACCGTCCCCCGACTGCATTGCCCAGCAGCCTGCCGGCCAGGACTGGGGCGACTTCATCGGCACCCCCTGCCACCTCAGCCTGACGGCCAACCTGCGCCAGGAGCAGCAGGGCCTGTGCTGTTATTGCGAAAGCGAAGTGCCATCCAGCGAGGGTCATATTGAGCATCTGGAACCGCGCCGTCACAACCCGGCGCGCTGCTACGACTACGCCAACCTCGCCCTGTCCTGAGATGGTGGTACGGCAGAACACTGCGGGCGTTACAAGGACGACCGCAAGAAAAACCCGCGACACACCTGGGACACGGCCCGGTTTTCTAGCCCCCATGATCCAGCCACGGCATCGCTGCTGCGCTATTTGCCCGATGACAGCATCACACCGACAGCGGTCGATGCACCCAAAGCCACCTGGCTGATCGGCTACCTGGGTCTGGACTGCCCGCGCCTTAATGAACGGCGCAAACAACACGCGCGTGACTTGATCGACACCTTGGGCGAACAACCCGACCCGGCGGTGGTGAACTGGTTGCGCCAGGACTACCTGCTCGCTGGGGCCGACGGCTGCTTGAAACAATTTCAGTCCCTCTCAAAAGCGCTTCTGCTAGCCAATGCAGCCGACCCCGCTTGAACTATCAAAATCAATAGCTGCTTACGCAATAGGGACAAGGGCTAGAGGCCAATTCAATGCATATTTCATGGCGCAGTGACCCAGTTGTCCAGGTGCAAGCCCGGCACCTTGGCAAACTCGCGCGTATTGTTGGTCACCAGCACGGCCTGCTGGCTCAGCGCATGGGCGGCAATCATGGTGTCAAGCGCGCCAATGGGTGTGCCACGGCGCTCCAGGTCAGCGCGCAAGTCGCCATAGGCCCAGACGGCAGGGGTGTCAAACGGGAAAATAATCAACGGGGCCAGAAACATTTCAAGCGCCTGCCGGTTGCGCACCGAGCCACTTTTTGCCACACCAAACGCCAGTTCTGCGGCCACCACGCTGCACACCCCGATGTCACCCAGTCGGTGCGGCTGAAAACGCGCCAGCACCGCAGCCGGTTTGGCGTTGATGATGTAAATACAGATGTTGGTGTCGAGCAGGATCATGGGGTGATCTCGGCACGAACCTGGTCGTCAGGCTGCTCGCGCGTCAGCACAAAGCCCGGCTCGAAGGCGGCTAACCCAGCCTCAAGCGTTTTCCAGGGGTCATCTGCGGGCAGCAGCAGCACGCCGTTGCCAAAATGCTTGACCACCACCTCGGTGCCGGCAAACCGGTATGCTTTGGGCAAACGAACGGCCTGGCTGCGGCCAGATTGAAAAAGGCGTGCGGTATCCATAAATTAATTCCTAAAATGATTACTACCAATGATAGCTATCAACTGCCGCCGTGTCCATCACCGCCGATACCGCCAACACTGGCCAGTGCCACCGTGCGTCGTATTGCGCCAATGAGTCAGGAATATTTGTGTGCCGTTGAAGGCACCCTGAGTGAATGGCGTGGTGCCGCAGACGAGGAGGCGTACCGTGGCATCCGGGTGCCGCGCCAGCCTGGCAGCGCCCAGGGGCAGATCATGATCGGCGACGATTTTGATGGACCGCTCTGTGGCTTCGATGAATACCAATAACGGACATTTTTCCCCCCATGACCCCCAAGAAAAAACTCATCGAAGTGGCGCTGCCGCTCGAAGCCATCAACATCGCCAGCGCGCGCGAGAAATCCATTCGCCACGGACATCCGTCCACGCTGCACCTGTGGTGGGCGCGGCGGCCGCTGGCGGCGGCACGGGCGGTGATTTTTGCGCAGATGGTCGATGACCCCTCTGGTCACCCGGACATTTTTCCGACCGCCAAAAAGCAGGAAAAAGAGCGTCAGCGGCTGTTCAGAATCATTGAAGACCTGGTGAAGTGGGAAAACACCACCAATGAGGCCGTGCTGCAACAGGCGCGCGATGAAATCTGGCAAAGCTGGCGCTATACCTGCGCCGAAAACGCCGACCATCCACGCGCCAGGGAATTGTTTGACCGCTACAAGCTGCCGGCCTTTCATGACCCGTTTGCCGGTGGGGGCGCGCTGCCACTGGAGGCGCAACGGCTCGGGCTAGAAAGCTTTGCCAGCGACCTGAACCCGGTGGCGGTGCTGATCAACAAGGCGATGATTGAGATTCCGCCGAAGTTTGCCGGGCAGCCGCCGGTCAACCCGCGCAGCCGCAGCGGACAAGCGCATTCCGGCTCGTGGCGCGGCGCGCAGGGGCTGGCCGAGGACGTGCGCCACTACGGCCAGTGGATGCGCGACGAGGCATTCAAACGCATCGGGCAGCTTTATCCGCAGATCGAAATTACTTCTGAAATGCTAGCTGCTAACGCAATAGACACGGGGGCTACAGGCCGAAAAGACATAAATCGTGACGCACTGGCCAGTCACATTGAGGGCGCTTCGGAAACTGTAGCTGCCAGCGCAAGCAGGACGGGGGCTACAGGCCTAAATGATCTAAAAAACCTGAAAAATGCCGGGCTGACGGGGCTACAGGCGGGCGACAAGCTCACGGTCATTGCCTGGCTGTGGGCGCGCACGGTGAAAAGCCCGAATCCGGCCTTTGCCGGGGTTGATGTGCCGCTGGCCTCGACCTTTTTACTCTCCACCAAGGCGGGCAAGGATGCTTGGGTTGAGCCGGTGATTGAGGGCAATAGTTACCGCTTTACGGTCCGCACTGGCACACCGCCGGTCAGTGCCAAGAGTGGCACCAAGCTGTCGCGCGGGGCCAACTTCAGATGCGTGATGTCGGATGCGCCGATAGCGTCTGAACACATTTACAGCGAAGCCAACGCTGGGCGCATGGGGGCGCGGCTGATGGCAATCGTGGCCGAAGGCCAGCGTGGCCGGGTTTATCTGGCGCCGACAGCGGAAATGGAGGCCATTGCCCTGACCGCGCAGCCAACGTGGAAACCGGAAGTGGCGATGCCCGAAAACCCGCGCTGGTTCTCGCCGCCGCTCTACGGACTCAAAACCTATGGCGACCTGTTCACCCCGCGCCAACTGGTGGTGCTGACAACTTTTTCTGATCTGGTGCAGCAAGCCCGAGAACGGGTGAGGGCCGATGCCCTGGGAGCGAGGGCGTCCCGCCCTCATGCAAGTTTCCACCGCACCCACCTTCCCCATATCGAAGCGGTCGACACCCCACAGCACATCACTTTTCGCCTGCACGACAGCCTCCCGGCTGCGACACTTGTTGCCTGGCAGCAGGAACTGCGGCACATCACCGACATCACCGCCCGCGACCGCACGCTGCGCCGGCGCATCGTCGGTGCCACAGGGGAATTCTGGCAGGCTGACTACTTCGATCGATACATCCGCGATAACGAGCATTGGGAGCGGACGATCCACTACATTCATGACAATCCGGTCAAGGCCGGGCTGTGTGCGGGAGCGCAAGGGTGGCGATGGAGCAGTGCGGCGGGGGAACCGAGGGCGGGACGCCCTCGCTCCCAGGACGATTTGCCGCTCGCCGATGGCGGCACCGGCGCGACGGCGTATGCGGATGCTGTGGCGGTTTATTTGGGAATTGCATTGAGTAGGCTGACTGATATATGCAATGCGCTGTGTCGCTGGGAAGTGACCAAGACGCAAGTTCGGAATCTTTTCGGTCGGCAAGCCATTCCCATGATGTGGGACTTTGCAGAAAACAATGTTTTCGGCAGTGCTGCCGGCGACTACTTGGTAAGCCTTGGCAACATGGTGAAGGCACTTGAGCAAATGCCGCTGGTCGGCAGCGGCGCAGTTCAGCAAGCTGATGCACAAAATCAAGCGATTAGCACCGACAAAGTCGTCTCCACCGATCCGCCCTATTACGACAATATCGGCTACGCCGACCTGTCCGACTTTTTTTATGTCTGGCTGCGTCGCTCGCTCAAACCCGTTTTCCCCGGCCTTTTTGGCACGCTGGCCGTGCCGAAAGCCGAGGAACTGGTCGCCACACCTTACCGCCACGGCAGCAAGCAAAAAGCCGAAGCCTTTTTCCTGACCGGCATGACGCAAGCCATGCGCCGACTGGCCGAGCAGTCGCACCCGGCGTTTCCGGTCACCATTTACTATGCGTTCAAGCAGTCCGAAAGCGATAGCGCTGACGGCACGACTAACACCGGCTGGGACACGTTTTTGGCTGCTGTCATCGAAGCTGGTTTTGCCATCAGCGGCACCTGGCCGATGCGCACGGAACGTGATGCACGGTCTATCGGCATTGGCACCAACGCCCTGGCCTCCAGCATCGTCCTTGTCTGCCGCAAACGCCCGGCGGATGCCCCCACCGCCACCCGCCGCGAATTCATGGCTGCCCTCAAGGCCGAACTCCCCGCAGCACTATGCCAGCTACAGGGCATCCCCCTGGGAGCGAGGGCGTCCCGCCCTCTTTTTAATGAGGGCGGGACGCCCTCGCTCCCGGAATCCGTGCTCACAGGCATCGCCCCGGTCGATCTGGCGCAGGCTGCCATTGGCCCCGGCATGGCGGTCTATACCCGCTATGCAAGGGTCATGGATGCCGAGGGCAAGCCGATCCCGGTGCGCGTCGCGCTGGCGCTGATCAACCAGACGCTGGACGAAGCGCTGGCCGAGCAGGAAGGCGACTTTGATGCCGACACCCGCTGGGCGCTGACCTGGTTTGAACAAATGGGCTTTAACGATGGCGACTACGGCGTGGCCGAACAGCTTTCCAAATCCAAAAACACCAGTGTGGCCGGCATGGTCGAGGCCGGCATCGTGCTGTCCAAAGCCGGCAAAGTGCGCCTGTTCAAGCCCGCCGAATTGCCCGCCGACTGGACCCCGGCGCTGGATGCCCGCCTGACGGTGTGGGAAACCGTGCATCAACTGATCCGCACCCTTGAAGCCGGTGGCGAGGCCGCCTGCGCGGCACTGGTGGCGCAACTCGGCAGCCAGAGCGAAACAGCCCGCGAGCTGTGCTACCGCCTCTACACCCTGTGCGAGCGCAAAAAACGCGCGACAGAAGCACTAGCCTACAACGCCCTGGTGCAAAGCTGGCCCGAAATCACCCGCCTGGCCCAGGAACTGGGCAGTAGCGGCGCGGCCAAGCAAGCCAACGGCGACTTGTTCAGCTAACAGGGCGCAGCGAGGTGATTCAAAATCAACGCCATGACGCAGAGCACGCAAATAGCGTAGCCCGGAATTAGCAAATCGGATTCCGGGAATCGGCGACCTTTGCGAAATATATATAAAAACGGCCTACAACCCCCGTCACCATTGCGCAAGCAGCTATCTAATTTATAGAGGAATGACATGCACCCGAATCCCAAGACCGAGCCTTTTGATCTGAACGATATTGAAAACGAACCCAGCGATGAGCAACTGCAATCGCTCATGGATGCGGTAGCCGCCCAGGCCAGGCAACGCGCCGAGGTTGCCATGGAAGCGTTTTATGAACGACTGCGCGTCGAAATGATTGAGGCCAGAAACCGGCAGGCTGCAGCATGAGCGTACAGGTCAGGCCGCGTCTGATTGTGGTGGCTGGGCCAAATGGCTCAGGCAAGACATCGATTACCGAACAATTGCTACGCCATGCGTGGATGGGCGGTTGCGAGTATGTCAACCCGGACAACATGGCGCGCGACTATTTTGGCGACTGGAATGCCCCCGATGCCGTGCGCCAAGCCGCTGTCCTGGCGGCTGAGGTGCGTGAGCGTTGCCTGCTGGAAGCCAAGAGCCTGGCTTTTGAGACCGTGTTGTCGATGCCGGACAAAATTGAATTCATCAGCCGTGCCCAGACCTCTCGGAATCTCCCAAAAAACCCTTGAAGTTTTGGACAACTCGCAGTCTTGCAGCATCGCTCACATGGGTGAGTCTCCGACCTCGACACGCAACCATTTGCCCCCAGGAATCTTGGCCCCCAAGCCGGTGAGC
>CAIQOO010000096.1 GCA_903873485.1 uncultured beta proteobacterium
AAAAGACTTAGTTTTAAAGTTCAGTTAATAATACTTTTTTAAAAGTAAACTTTATTATAGTATGATATAGAGTAATAAAATGCTTTTTTATCAAAAATGGTGAAGACTAGAAAACCTAGGTCCTTAAGTTGGCGCATATGGCATCACCCCCCGCGATACAAAAATATGATCGCTTTATTGTTACTTGTGCTGTTAATAATGTACCTGCAGACGTTGATTTTATTAAATCGTTAGAAGCATATGCTAATGTAAATAATGCGCGTATTGTAGTTATACCAATCAGATATAAAAACCCGACTTCTATTTTTGCGAAAGAGGATGATGGTGAGTGGTGGGCTGAAGATGTTAAAAAATATATTGTAAATCGTAGAATCAAAGTTACAAGTAAACTATTAATTTTGTGTGATATAAAAACACAACCGACAGCATCAAACCCGCTAAACGGATATGAAGCAATCACGGGTTCATCAAGTGCAATCATAGGCCACCCCAAGGTAGCATCTTGCACGGTTCCAACGCCACAGAACACGCTCCCTAAGCTTTTAGTTACCACGGGGTGCTGCACTCTACCAAGCTACACAGAATCGAAGGCAGGAGCGCGTGGTGCCTTCCAGCACAGCATCGGCGCTTGCATTGTTGAAGTCGATCACACATGCGATGCTTTCCACATACGCCATGTTGCTGCAAACGATGATGGTAGCTTTGAGGACTTAACAAAAATATATAGTAAAGATGGTGTCGATAATAATGGCGGAGTAGCTGCACTTTTTATGGGCGACTCACATATTAAATTTATCGATCCCGAAGTCGTATCTGCAACTTTTACAAGCGATAACGCTATGTTAAAAGTATTAAATCCAAGCCTGATCGCGTGGAACGACATATTAGATTGTTACGCCATATCTCACCATCACAACCACGATCCGATTATTAAATATGCAAAACACCACTCAGGTCATGCAAATATTGGCAAGGAAATGGCTCAGGTATTCGATTTTGTAAATGGCGTAAAAAGTAAATACCCCAACGTAAAACACTTATTTGTACCGTCAAATCACGTCGATCATCTTGCAAAGTGGGTTAAAGAAACAGACCCTAGAAACGATCCCGAAAACGCGATTATTTGGGCTGGTATGTACACAGCTATGTGCAAAAACGCAGCGATAGGTGATGGGGGTATGACAACAATCGATCCGTTCGTTTTATATGCAAAAGCACTTATTAAGAATAAAGATACAAGTATATATTTAAAGCGCGGTGAATCTTTTAGTGTACACAATATCGAACTCGGAATGCATGGGGATTGTGGACCGAATGGTAGTCGCGGAAGTAGGAAAGCACTAGACAAAATAGGTACTAAAAGTGTGGTGGGTCATTCTCATAGTCCAGGTATATGTGGTGGGGTGTATCAAGTAGGAACGTCCAGCAGGTACAACCTAGAGTATGCCGTAGCGTCTCCATCTTCATGGTTACATACCCATTGCGTTATATATAAAAACGGAAAGCGTACACTGATAAATATAATCGGCGACAAATGGTGTCTATAGTTTTAACCTGCTATTGACCTTGTTGTAAGTGGTATATAATTGTTCTATTTACTATGTAAACACAAAACTACGGATAAGATGTTTAACAACGCAGAAAAAGACTATTTAGTCGAATCTGCCCGCGCAGTTCCATCCGTATCGGGCTGTGTATTCTCATATGTTACACTTAATAACTTCGTTGCAGTGCATACTATTATATACATCAGACTTTATTGGAAACCTGCCATGTGTCCGTTGCAGATCAACATCTTGGGCGAGGTTTCCAATAAAGTCTAGCATATTTCAATTGGTGTGGTTTATAAATAATTGGATTATGGCGCGTAAAGATCGAAAAGATGGTAAACCTGTTATAGATATTAATTAACTAGTTTGAACATATGAATGCAAATACTGAGCGACTAGTTATAGCGTCTTTATCATTAAGTACAGCGGGACTTGTGGGCGTTCTTGCAGATGAAAGCTATACGCCTATATCCGTAGTTCCAATGACCGGTACAGCAGGCGACAGGCCGACTGTCGGGTTTGGTAGTACATACAAAGAGGACGGCTCGCCCGTTCGTCTATGTGACACTATAACGCCTGTAGCAGCTATTAAACGCGTACAAGTACATCTAACAAAAGATAAAAAACAATTAGAAAAATGTGTGAGTGGTGTACTAAGTAAAATTGAACTGGATGTATTAGTAGATTTTATTAATCAGTTAGGCAATGTTGCAAAATGTAACTCATCAATAGTAAAAATATAAATATAGGAAACTATGAGAGGGCCTGTAACACATATTTAGATTATAGATTTGTTAAAAAATATAACTGTGTGCAGCTAGTAAACGGAAAGGCGGACAAGGTATGTTATGGCGTATATACCAGAGCTAAAAATAGGAAAACTAGATGTCTAATAGAATGACAACAACAAATAAAAAGGTAAATGTAGCCAAACTATTTGTGTCAAATGCGCTTATCATTGGCCCATACATTGCACTAGTTACAAGTAGTTCTGAATATTTAAAAGTATTAAACCACCTAGATATTGAAGTATCTGATTTGTGGCTGGCGGGTGATGCGAACGCCTGCGTTCATAAGTTGTATTCTCCAATAAGTGGATTATGTTGTATAGTATGTGTTCGTGATTTCACGGATAAAGCTATGACATATGAGCAAATATGTGGGACACTATGCCACGAGGCGGTTCATGTATTTCAATTATATTGTAGCAATATTGGAGAGTGTGATCCTAGCATCGAGTTTGAAGCATATTCAATTGAATCTGTTTTTACTCAGTTATTGATAGCATATAGGATAAAATATCCTAAACTATTTTTATCTATTTGTACATAGTAATCACTAGACTTTATCGTAAACCTACCGTAAGTTGCTGATCTGTAAAGGACGCATGGTAAGTTTCTAATAAAGGCTACTACGTAAAACATAGTTGTAAACATGTTGTCACTTACAATATACTTACATATTATGGTGATAGTAATATCTTCTATTGTTGCGTTCTTCGGTTATTCTAAATTATCAAACATTAAAATTGAAAGTCTAAAAAATGATGCTTCTATTCAAAAACTAATTACGAGCTTGCTGTTTCAAAGTCTATTGCAACTTCTGAAGCTGGCGCAAGAAAACGCATTGAAAACATCATTGTTGCCAGTGACAAAAACACAATTCGCCTCGGCGAACTTGGTATCAGTAATTCTAATAATCTTCTTGAGGTTGGAAGGATGCGCGACAGTCAAGCCGTTGCCTTGCGTAATTCAATCGACAATCTTGTCGTCCGCACCAAAAATCTCATCGTCTTCGATGCAATCGTTACTGAATGTAGCAGCGAATATCTAAAGTTGGGAGAAGAAGCTTTTAGGCGCTATGCGCATCAAACTTACCAACATGTTGTCGATCTTTGCCGACAGTCTCGGGCGGCAGGCATCCCGTTTTGAACCTGTTGTGGGCCATGGCTGTTCGCCAAAGGCGAACCTCATTTTTCCAGTTTGTCTGGGAAAATGCCTAGATGCTAGTCAGAAGTAATTTTTCTAAATGTAGCCTGGCCTACCAACCAATAAACAATATTACTGTTTTCTAGGGGCCTTCTACGATGCCCTTTAAATCACTTATTTTCCGCAGTTGCTGATACAGCCAGCACAAGTGCGATTAAAATCGATTTTGAGGGCGTTGTGAAAATGATACAGTATCTTGTAGGCGTACTTACATTACTTTAGTAACACTTGACACAACATGATAGCTTAAATATAATAAAGCTACCATGCAAGACCCTAGAACAACCACGTCGCATCATGAATTAGCTTTACTGCAAGTCATGAGAACATCATTATTTTATGAAGCCGCATCAAAGTTGCATGGAAAACATGAAACCAATGAGACTTTTGTGGTTCTGCAAGAGTCAAGAAGTGCATTCCAGCAAGCTCTGAAGTCACTGTTTGAACTTATTGAATATTAGAAACGGGCTGAATAATATTAGAAAAATCAACAGGCTACGTCTTTTGTAAAAACGTAACTTGTTGATTTATATATCTAAACTGGTGGGAACTGAGAGGCTCGAACTCTCGACCTACGGATTAAGAGTCCGCTGCTCTACCAACTGAGCTAAGTTCCCATTTTGGTCGATAAGGGCCACTTTGAGCAGCAAATTATAGCGATATTTCGGCTGCAAATCGCCGATGAGCACCTGTGCGGCAGGATGAGTTCGGTTACGAACAAATTGATGGATTAGAAAATTAGTACGCTCTAAGTTATTGATTCTTAATGGCATTATTATTGATGTGTTAAAGATCGGCTAACATGCATGGACCCTATCCACCCTCGGACATGAAAATTATTTCACGTTAAGCCATGCCAGACACGCCAAAACCCCCAATACGCCAACTCGGCGAAAGCGATGCCGCGTTCATTTACTCGGACACCGAACATGCCAATTCCAACGTCTCGCTACTGCACATTTATGACCAGACCACGGCACCCGGCGGCGTGGTGCGATTCAAGCAGATACTGACCCATCTGGAAAACCGGTTGAACCAGTTGCCGGTGTTCCGGCAAAAGATCCTGCGGGTGCCGCTGGACCTGGACTACCCGTATTGGGTGGAAGACGAAAACTTCGACATCGAGTACCACGTGCGGCATCTTGCGCTGCCCAAGCCGGGTGATTGGCGACAGTTTTGCATTCAGGCCTCGCGCATCCACGCGCGTCCGCTTGATTTGCAGCGCCCGCTGTGGGAGATGTATGTCATTGAAGGGCTTGACAGCTTGCTGGATTTGCCGGCGGGCAGCTTTGCCGTGTTGCTCAAGGTACACCACGCGGCGGTGGATGTGGCGCATGAGCATCAAATCACCAGCCTGCTGCACGACATCAGCCAGAATCCGCCGCCTGACCCGCCGGCGCGGCCCTGGTTTGCGCAGTCGCCGCCGGGTCCGCTGGCACTGATCTGGCGCGCCGGTTTTCATGCCGCCAGTTATCCAATCCGCATGGCCGGGTCGGTGTCACAAGGCTTGGGCATGCTGGCCCTGACGATGAAAACCTTTGCCGGCGAGTTTTGGCACCGTCCGCACGACTTTCCGGTAACCCGCTTCAACACCGTGGTCTCGGCACACCGCGTGTTTGACACCCGGCGTTTTGCACTGGCAGACTTTCATCGGATTCGCGCTCTGGTGCCAGGTGCCACCATCAATGATGTGGTGCTGGCGGTCTGTGCCGGCGGTTTGCGCCGTTACCTGGCGTTGCAAGCCGAGCTGCCGGTTGACAGCCTGCTGGCGGCCGCACCGATTGCGGTGCCGGCGGCAGCCGATGCCAACGCCGACCATTTTTCCTGGGTGCGGGTGAGCTTGCACACCGACTTGGCTGATCCGCTGCTGCGCCTGCGCGCCATTGTGGCCACCACCTCGTCATCCGAGGTGGTGCGCTCAGCCGAAAGTGCGCGCGGGCTTAACGAACTGGCCAGTCAGGCCCCGGCGCTGGCAATTGCCGCGACCAGCAAGATGATGCGGGCCGCCTCGGCGCGGCTGGGTGACTGGACGCCGCTGGCCAATTGCAGCATCACCAATCTGCCCGGGCCTGATGCGCCGCTGTATTTGCTGGGCGCCCGACTGACTTATCTGTCGGCCATCATGCCGATCAGCGACGGCATGGGGCTGGTGTTTTCAGTCACCAGCTACTGCGGCATGTTGGTGATCTCGTTGACAGCGTGCTATGAGCAATTGCCCAACCCCGAGGTGTTGGCGCAGTGCCTGCGCGACAGTTTTCAGGAATATCTGGCGCTGGTCGGCCCACTGGCCTTGCCAGCGCCAAAAAAACCGCGTGCGCCGCGCAAGAAGCCACAACGCAAGCCAGCGGCCTGATCCATGCGGACCACAGGAGCCTGGCCGATCGAGTTTGAGTCGCTTGGCAACCCGGCGCACCCGGCCATCGTGCTGATCATGGGGCTGGGCATGCAGCTTACCAGTTGGCCCGATGCCTTTTGCCAGGCACTTGTCGAGGGCGGCTACCGGGTGGTCCGATCAGATTCGCCCCATCAGCAGCAAAACCACGAGGATGATCACCACCAGCCCAAGCCCGCCGCTCGGCCCGTAGCCCCAGCCTTGGCTGTGCGGCCAGCTTGGAACCGCTCCGATCAGCATCAGGATCAGCACGATCAGCAGGATCATGCCCAGGCTCATGATGCTTCCTTCTTGACCAATTTGATCGGCGCAGCACCTGTGCCAGCGCGTTCCAGATCGGTTTGTCCGCCGGTTGCTGCCGGCGGTTGCTGCAAGATATCCGCGAGGTCGTTGGCATGCTCTTCTTCGACTGCCAGGATCGCTTCGAGCATGCGCCGGGTGGTCGGATCCTGGTCGTGCAGGCAGGTGATGAAATGGCGATAGCTGTCGATGGCGATACGTTCGGCGATCAGGTTTTCGGTGATCATGTCGCACAGGTCGGTGCCTTCGATGTACTTGGCATGGCTGCGCGCTTGCAGTGTTTCAGGCGAGAAATCTGGCTCGCCGCCGAGCTGAACGATGCGCGTGGCGAGTTGGTCGGCGTGACCTTGTTCTTCGTTGGAGTGGGCCAGAAATTCGCCGGCGGCCGTCTGCGCCTGGATGCCGCGCGCCATGAAGTGGTGGCGCCGGTAACGCAGCACGCAAACGATCTCGGTGGCCAGCGCGTCATTGAGCATCTTCAGCACTGCCGGCCGGTCTGCCGTGTAACCGGCGGTGACCGCACCTTGTTCGATGTGTTTGCGGGCTTGCTGGCGCAAGGTGTCAATGTTGATGGTGGGGACGGGGTAGGTCATGGCTGCCTTTGGGTATTGAAAATGAAGAAAACCGATGATGACGCGCGAACCTGCCGGCATCTGTTCGATGGCACACCCAAGGCAGTCTGGTTATACATGTTCGCCATCTCGCAAGCCGCATCCGTTGGGTTGCCACAATCCGCGTTCAGTGCATCGCGCATGGGCCGGGTAATGCCTGAATCCTCGGTGCAGTCCAGAAGCAAAAGGGCGCGCAGCCGTTCATCAATTCATTTGTTCGTGCGCAATCCGTCATGCAGCGCCACCAGTGCCAGCGTGATCCGGTGGTCGGGGTCGAAGTAAATCATCGGCAGCGATTGCTCGTGCGATTCGCGAATTCGTACCGACGAGGACAAATACGGCTGCAGCACCGGCAGGCCCTCGGCAATCAGTTCGGCAACCATGCGCTGGGGCAGGTTGGCGCGCGCCTGAAACTGGTTGACCACAATGCCTTCGACTTGCAGTTCGGGGTTGTGGTCGGCACGGATTTCCTGCACATTTTCGAGTAGCGAATAGAGCGCCTGGCGCGAAAAACTGTCGCAGTCAAACGGGATCAGGCAGCCCGCTGCGCCAATCAGCGCAGCACGGGTAAAGAAGTTCAGCGCCGGCGGCGTGTCAATGTAAATGCGGTTGTAGGTTTCGCCCAACTGCTTGAGGGCTTCGCGCAGCTTGTAGATTTTTTGGCGCGATTCGAGCTTGACCTGCAGTTCATTCAAGCCCGGGCTTGACGACATCAGATCAAGTTTTTCAAAAGGCGAAGACACCACAAAATCAGTTGGTGGAATGTTCTTGAAACTGTAGCTCAATGCATGTTCAAAAAAATTCGCCACCGTGGGCTGACCCGCTTTGGCGCTGCTGCCCTGCAGGTAACTGGTTGAATTGCCTTGTGAATCCAGATCGATGACCAGGGTACGCAAACCCTGGCTGGCGCTGATGGCGGCCAGATTGCAGGTGATGGTGGACTTGCCAACGCCCCCTTTTTGATTGAACACGACGATCGGCATAGAGTGGCTCCTTTTTTGACGCAGTGATGAATTGGCTGGCGTGAAGCTCTTATTGTCTGTGACTTTGTCACGCTGTCGCGACGCTCAACTCATCAGTCAAAGCTAATTTGATCATCAATTTATTTGAATTTTCATGATGAATAAGCTTGTCTATAGTTCAGCCCATCGACAGCCCAAACACACTTGACAGGAGATACCCCATGGATCAATCGAACCGTTATGCCGACCTGAGCCTGCGCGAACAGGACCTCATTGCCGGTGGCAAACACATTCTGGTGGCCTACAAGATGGCCCCCAAGCCGGGCCACGGCTACCTTGAAGCGGCAGCCCACTTTGCCGCCGAGTCTTCTACCGGCACCAATGTCGAAGTCAGCACCACCGATGACTTCACCCGGGGTGTCGATGCGCTGGTCTATTACATCGACGAAGCCACCGAGGACATGCGCATTGCCTATCCGGTTGACCTGTTCGACCGCAATGTGACCGATGGCCGCTTCATGCTGGTGTCTTTTTTGACCCTGGTGATTGGCAATAACCAGGGCATGGGCGACATCAAGCACGCCAAGATTCACGACTTTTACATGCCTGAGCGGGTGATCCAGATGTTTGACGGCCCGGCCAAGGATATTTCCGACCTGTGGCGCATTCTGGGCCGCCCGATCAAGGATGGCGGCTACATTGCCGGCACCATCATCAAGCCCAAGCTGGGCCTACGCCCCGAGCCATTTGCCCAGGCGGCCTACCAGTTCTGGCTGGGCGGCGACTTCATCAAAAATGACGAGCCGCAAGGCAACCAGGTGTTTGCGCCGATCAAGAAAGTGCTGCCTCTGGTGTATGACTCGCTCAAGCGGGCCCAGGACGAAACCGGCCAGCCCAAGCTGTTTTCGATGAACATCACTGCCGATGACCATTATGAAATGTGCGCCCGCGCCGACTATGCGCTTGAAGTGTTTGGCCCGGATGCCGACAAGCTGGCATTTCTGGTCGATGGTTTTGTCGGCGGCCCCGGCATGGTCACCACGGCGCGGCGCCAGTACCCCAGCCAGTACCTGCATTACCACCGGGCCGGCCACGGCATGATCACCTCGCCTTCGGCCAAGCGCGGCTACACCGCCTTTGTGCTGGCCAAAATGAGCCGCCTGCAAGGTGCTAGTGGCATCCACGTCGGCACCATGGGCTACGGCAAGATGGAAGGCGAAGGCGATGACCGTTCAATCGCCTACATGATTGAACGTGACGAGTGCCAGGGGCCGGTTTATTTTCAGAAGTGGTATGGCATGAAACCCACCACGCCGATCATCTCGGGTGGCATGAACGCCCTGCGCCTGCCCGGCTTTTTCCAGAACCTCGGCCACGGCAACGTCATCAACACCGCCGGTGGCGGCGCTTACGGCCACATCGACTCGCCCGCTGCCGGTGCGGTGTCGCTGCGCCAGTCGTATGAATGCTGGAAAACCGGTGCCGATCCGATCGAATACGCCAAAGAACACCACGAATTTGCCCGCGCCTTCGAGTCTTTCCCGGGCGATGCCGACCGGCTGTTTCCGGGCTGGCGCGACAAGCTCGGCGTGCACAAGTAGGCGTTTGACAACTTTTTTAGCGGCTACCCACCATGACCGACCTCGCCTCGCAGTATCGAATCAGCCAGCAGCCGTTTTACCAGCCACAGGCCAACGAAGTGGCGCTGTACCAGGCCGCCTACCAGGCGCGCCTGCCGGTCATGCTCAAAGGCCCAACCGGTTGCGGCAAGTCGCGTTTTGTCGAGTTCATGGCCTGGAAACTGGGCAAGCCGCTGATCACCGTGGCCTGCAACGAAGACATGACTGCCTCCGACCTGGTCGGTCGCTACCTGCTTGAAGCCAATGGCACCCGCTGGCTTGATGGCCCGCTGACCACTGCGGCGCGCATCGGCGCGATTTGCTATCTGGATGAAATTGTCGAGGCGCGCCAGGACACCACGGTGGTGATTCACCCGCTGACCGACCATCGCCGCCAGTTGCCACTGGACAAAAAGGGCGAGCTGGTTCATGCCCACGCTGATTTTCAACTGGTAATTTCCTACAACCCCGGTTACCAAAGCCTGATGAAAGACCTCAAGCAAAGCACCAAGCAGCGCTTTGTCGGGTTCGACTTTGACTATCCGCAGCCGGAACTGGAAGCCGGCATCGTGGCCGGCGAAACCGGCATTGCCTTGGCTGATGCGCATCGGCTGGTGAAGATTGGCGGCACCGCGCGAGCGCTCAAGGGACATGGGCTTGACGAAGGCATTTCGACCCGGCTGCTGGTCTATGCCGCGACCTTGATGCTGGCTGGCGTGGACGCCGTCGATGCCTGCCGCATGGCGCTGGTGCGACCGATCACCGACGATGCCGACATTCGCGCCACGCTCGATCATGCGATTGATGCGGTGTTTGGCTGATTGAGCTTGATGGCCACCAGCGTTTCATTTTTCGCGTCGGCCGGACCGCCATGCAAGTCAGCCTGACATCGGCCATTGGCCCGGATCAACTGCAAAGCTGGCGCCAGCAGTTGGACTGCGGCTTTGCCCAGGTGGCCGATGTATTTGCCGACTGCATGGCCCAGGCCTGTGCCGAACTCAGCCCCGATGGCCTTGATGATTACCTGACGCAAGCGCGTTTTTTGGGCAAGATGGGGCGCGGTGCCGAACCGCTGCTGATCTTTTTGCAGGAATGGCCGTCGATCGCCCGGCAGGTCGGTGAAGATGCCTTGAGCACGGTGATGGCCGCAGTCCGGCTGATCAACAAATCGCCCAACGCACGGGCCATTGCACCGTTTTTGCAGGCCCTGGCGGCGGTCGCCCGGCGGCTGCCGACACCGGCGCAACTGCAGCATTACCTGGACCTGAGCCTGTTGCTGATGGAGCGCACCAGCAGCTCGATCCACGGGGTTCACAAAAGCTATCCCAGCCCGAGCCTGGCCCTGTTTTTTGAGCAGTCGGCACGCTTGCTCGAATTACTCAGCCTGCAGGGCCTGCGCAACTGGGTTGATTACGGCATTCGCAACTACCACCACCACCCGGAGCAGCAGCGCGCTTATTTCAGCCTGGCAAGTGCCGACAGCCGCGCCGTGCTGCAGCGCGAGCGCCACGGCACGCTGCTGATGGACCACACCCGTGCGCTGGATCTGTATTTGCAGGCATTGTGGCAAGACAGCGCGGTGCTGGTGCCCTATTCGACCGCCTTTGAGGTGCAGCGCCAGCCGATGCCCTACTTTGATGCCCTGGGCATCCGGCTGCCCGATGTGTATGACGAACGCGCAGGCATTGGCGGACTTGATCGCTACCGAGCCGCGCTGGCGCATATTTCCGCGCACCGGCGCTGGAGCAGCCCGATCTTTGCCGACAACTTCAGCCCGGCGCAACGGCTGGCCATCGAGTGCCTGGAAGATGCCCGTGTCGATGCGCTGGCAATGCGCGAATACCCCGGTTTGCGCCGCATCTTCATGGCCTTGCACCCCAATCCGCAAGAAGCTGCCTGCAACCCGGCCACCCACTCGTGCCTGCGCCACCGTCTGACCGTGTTGTCGCGCGCCTTGCTTAAGCCACCGGCGCGTTGTCAGAATCTGCAGATCAGCGATTGGGTGCAGCGCTTTCATGCAACGCTGGCACAGGGTCAGTCCAGCACCGCCGAAATGGCCAGCCTGGCGCTGAGCTATCTGGGCAAAACCCGGCTGCAAAGCGACCAGTTGCCCGATACCTGGTTCACTGACACCGAGGTTGATTACCGCGACGACAACCGGCACTTGTGGCGATTTCACGAGTTGAGCGATGACGAGGAATCGTTTGAAGCGCAGCGGCCAGCGCCAGCCGCTGACGAGATTCAGAGCCTGCCGCCGCGCCATTACCCCGAGTGGGATTACCGCAGCCAGACATTCCGGCCCGACTGGGTCAGCCTGTACGAGCGGCTGCACCCAAGCGGCAATGCCGCCGATATTGATGCACTGCTGGCCAAACACGGCGCGCTGGCGAAACGGCTCAAGCGCCTGCTGGACTTGCTCAAACCGCAGAACAGGCTGCGCCTGCGCTACCAGCAAGACGGCAGCGAGCTCGACCTGGATGTGGCGATTCGTTCGCTGATTGACTTGCGCGCTGGCAGCTTGCCCGACCCGCGCATCAACATGAGCCACACCACCGACGGTCGCAGCATTGCCACCACCTTGCTGCTGGATCTGTCGGAGTCGCTCAACCAACAAGCCGGTGGCTCACAGCAAACCGTGCTGCAACTCAGCCAGGAGGCGGTTTCCCTGCTGGCCTGGGCGGTGCAGCAGTTGGGCGACCCACTGGCGATTGCCGGCTTTCACTCCAACACCCGCCACGAGGTGCGCTACCTGCACCTCAAGGGTTTTGCTGAAAGCTGGGGCGATCAGGTCAAGGCCCGCCTGGCCGCCATGCAGGCGGGCTACAGCACCCGCATGGGTGCGGCCCTGCGCCATGCGGCACGCACCTTGAAGACGCAACCGGCCGACAAGAAGCTGCTGCTGGTGCTGACCGATGGCCAGCCGGCCGACATTGACGTGAAAGACCCGCGCCTGCTGATCGAAGATGCCCGGGAAGCGGTAAAAGAACTCGATTGCCAGGGCATCTTCACCTACTGCATCAACCTCGATGCCGCCGCCGATGCCTATGTGGCCGACATCTTTGGCAAGCGCTACACGGTGATTGACAACATTGCACGTCTGCCAGAACAACTGCCCCGGCTGTTCATGGCGCTGACCCGCTAGCCGTTGCGCCAACGCGCCGCAGCGCCGTCGCAACCGGCCAAGCCGGTGTTGCGGCTGCGAAAAAAAAACGACATTGTGCAAGGCTGGCCCGACCTGCCCGTCAAGCCGTGCGACAATTCGCCCGCTTGCGGGGTTTCAGTTGCCTGCATGCCGGCAACTTGCCGGGAGTCGTAGTCACCTGCAACTCCATTTTTGATCCCATCTGCCTTTGACTGAGTTGACGTGACAACGCGTCAAAATAGGCCGATGTCCTGGCACCTCAGATGGGGTGCACCTCTAAATGAAATTCGAAGAATTAAATCTGGCTCCGGCCATCATCAAAGCCGTGCTTGAGCAGGGCTACGAAATCCCGACACCGATTCAGGCGCAGGCGATTCCGCTGGTGCTGGCAGGTCTTGACCTGCTTGGTGGCGCGCAAACCGGCACCGGCAAGACCGCTGCCTTTGTGTTGCCGATGCTGCACAAGCTCTGCAGCACTGAAGCCCCGCGCAACAAGTTTGGCGGCGTGGCGATTCGCGCCCTGGTGCTCACCCCCACCCGTGAATTGGCCGCACAGGTGGAAGAATCGGTCACCACCTACGGCAAATACATTGAGTTGACATCGGCTGCCGTGTTTGGCGGTGTCGGCATGAACCCGCAAATCAGCCACATGAAAAAAGGCGTCGATATTCTGGTCGCCACCCCCGGCCGGCTGCTCGACCTGATGCAGCAGGGCATGGTGGACTTGGGCCAGGTGCAAATCCTGGTGCTCGACGAGGCCGACCGCATGCTTGACATGGGTTTTATCCACGACGTGAAAAAAGTGCTGGCAGCGGTGCCCAAAGACAAGCAAAGCCTGCTGTTCTCGGCCACCTTCAGCGATGAAATCCGCGAACTTGCCGCCACGTTGCTGAAAAACCCGCAAACCGTGCAGGTGACACCGCGCAACACCACGGTGCAGCGCATCTCGCAACTGATTCACCCGGTCGGGCGCGGCAAGAAAAAGGCCTTGCTGGCCCATATCATTCAGGAGCACAACTGGAGCCAGGTGCTGGTGTTTACCCGCACCAAATTTGGCGCCAACAATGTGGCCGAGTTTTTGACCAAAAACGACATCAATGCGATGGCGCTGCACGGCAACAAGAGCCAGTCGGCCCGCACCCAGGCGCTGGCCGACTTTAAAAGTGGCGATGTGCGCGCGCTGGTCGCCACCGACATCGCGGCACGTGGCATCGACATTGACGACCTGCCGCATGTGGTGAATTACGATATTCCCAACGTCTGCGAAGACTATGTGCACCGCATTGGCCGCACTGGTCGTGCCGGTGCCGAAGGGCAGGCGGTCAACCTGGTGTGCCTGGACGAAGAAGGTTTCATGCAGGCGATCGAGCGCTTTACCAAACAAGACATCCCGGTGCAGATCAAGGAAGGCTTCATGCCCGAGCCAGGCGAGCAGGCCGAGCCGATTGCCATGGGTCGCCAGACCATCTGGGGTGGTGCCGGCAAGCCACCCAGCCGTGATGTGATGCTGGCTGCTGGCCGGGCGGCACGCACCGAAATGCTGGCGCGTGTGCGCGAAGGCAAAGGTGCCGCGCGCAGTGGCGGTCGTGGCCCGGCACCGGCTGGCCGCAGCATCGGCGGTGGCCGAAACAACACCGCTGGCAAAGCGGGCGGGTATGGTGGCGGCAATGGCGGCGAAGCCCGCAACATGAACCCCGATGACGGCAACTTCGGCGGCCAGGATGGCGCGCAGCCGCGCAGCCACTTGTCCGCCGCCGAACAAGCCGTGCGCGGCCCGGGTCAGCGCCCGGCCCGCGGTTATGGCGGCGGCAACGGCGGCGGTTATGGTGGCCCGGTAGCTGCCGGGCCATCACGCGCGGGCGCGGGTGGACAGCCTGACCCGATGCGCACCAGCGTCGATATGATGGCCGACCGGACACCGCGTCGCAACAATTTTGGCGGCAACCGCAACACCGGCGCGCCTGGCAGCGGCGGTGCCGGCATGGGCGGCGGTGCCGGTTTTGGCGGTGGCCCAAGCCGCTCCGGCGGTGGCAACCGCTCCGGCAGTCGTGGCCGCTCTGGCGGCCCCGGCGGTTCGCGCGGCCCCGGCAGCCGGGGTTGACCTGAAGCAACGGCGGATATTCGAGCCAGCACCAGCCAGGCGCCGCGTGCCTGCAGCCAAAGTCAAGCACATTTTTCGGCTCCAGCCCTTATCCGATAAGCGCTGGCAGCTATAATAAATATAGCGTATTGAGTTAAAGTGGCGGCACCTGCCCCGGTCTGGCCCGACTCACCCGCGTACAAACAGCGTCACCAGCGGGTCCGGCCCGACCTGCCGGCTCCAGTGGCCATGCACGCTGGCATCAAACGTCTGCCCGGCGGGCAGCACATCGGCCGAGTAAAAATGTTCGCCCGGTCGGAACACTCGGGCGCTGCCGTCTTGCAGGCTGATCTCCATTTGCCCGGCCAGAATGAACACCCATTGAGGCTCGCCGGTGCAGTGAAAGCTGCTGCGAAACCCGACCGCACTCTGGCGCAACTGGTAACCCCCTGAAGGCAGCAGGGCCGACAAAGCCGTCGGCGGCGTGCCCTGATCGAGCAGCACGGGGTCCTCGCGAAACCGGGCACGGCCATCGGTGTCGGTAAAAAGCACGGTTTTGCTGAATCTGACCATGGTCTGTTGGGTGCAAAATGACTGAAGCGGCCATTATTCCTGAAACCAAACCGAGTACCCACCCGATGAGACTGCTTCACACCATGCTGCGCGTAGGCGACCTGCAGCGCTCGATTGACTTCTACACCCAAGTGCTGGGCATGACCCTGCTGCGCCAATCGGATAACCCGCAGTACCGCTACACGCTGGCCTTTGTCGGCTACGGCCACAACCCGGAGCATGCCGAGCTGGAGCTGACCTACAACTGGGGTGTCGATCACTACGAACTGGGTACCGCCTATGGTCACATTGCCCTGGCGGTGCCCGATGCCAAAGCGGCCTGCGACAGCATTCGTGCCGCTGGCGGCCAGGTCACGCGCGAAGCTGGCCCGGTGCAGGGCGGCAGCACCGTGATCGCCTTTGTCACCGACCCCGATGGCTACAAGGTGGAACTGATCGAGCGCCGCGAATCTGGCCGCATGACCTCGATCGCCGACCTGCGAAAAAGTTACGAGCGCGCTGAACTCAACGAAGATGCCTCCCATGCCGACCCGCTGCAACAGTTTGGTCAATGGTTTGGCGAAGCCATTGCATCCCAGGTGTCCGAACCCAATGCGATGACGCTGGCCACCGTCGGCAGCAACCTGCGCCCGAGCACCCGGGTGGTGCTGATCAAGGACTATGACGAGCACGGCATTGTCTGGTACACCAACTACGAGAGCCGCAAGGGCCAGGAGCTCGCCGGCAACCCTTATGCCGCACTGCAGTTTCACTGGGTTGAGCTTGAGCGTGTGGTGCGCATCGAGGGTCTGGTGGAAAAAGTTGACGCGGCCCAAAGCGATGACTACTTTCGGACCCGGCCACTGGACTCGCGCATTGGCGCCTGGGCCAGCCCGCAAAGCCAGGTGATCTCGGGCCGGGGCGTGCTGATCGCCAGCGCGGCGCGCTACGGTGCCCAGTTTTTGCTCAACCCGCCACGCCCGCCGCACTGGGGTGGCTACCGGCTCAAGCCGGACCACTGGCAGTTTTGGCAGGGACGCAAAAGCCGGCTGCATGACCGGCTGCGCTACACCCTGCAAACTGCAACCGCAGACCATGAAAAGCAATGGATCCGGGAGCGGCTGGCACCCTGAGCAGCGCTGGCATCTCGCTGCTCAAACAGGCTGGGGAAAACAGCGTGTTGGTGATGGTGGCTGGCCCTGATGCCGCACAACATTGGATATAGTCAGAGCAACTTGCGCCAGCAAGCCGGCATCGCACTTGAAAATGCTGTCCTTGGGCGCACGACTGCCAGCGTACTGCGGTGGTCGCGGCAGACGGCAGGTAGCCAAAACCGGGGTGGTGAATGACAGACATGATGAATTTTTTTGAAGCAATTGCTTCTTGAAGGAGCTAAACAATGGCGCAACTGACTCCCTTATCCAAAGGCCTGCTCGGCCTGCTGGTCTTGGGCTGCATGGCCTCGGCGGCCTGGCACCTGGGGTTCAAGGATCGTTTTGGCAACAAGCCGACTGATGCCGAACCACCCGCGTTGACTGCGCCGCAGGCCACTTCGAGCGAAGCGGCAGGGCCATCTGCCGCTGTGGCACCTGCTGCCACGCCCGCCGAAAAGCCTGAGCCACCGGCGCGCGAGATCCAGCAAGCCGAGCCGCAACAACCGGTTCGCAAGCCGCAACCAGCGGCACCGGTTGCGCATCCGCCGCAACCACAAGTGGCCCCAACTGGGCCGGCACCAGCGGGCGGCGATCCGTGGGCTGACCTGAAAATTGACAAAAAGGGGAATAAACCGTGAAAAAAACCGCTCTTGTCGCCGGCTTGCTGATTTTTGGCGCTGCCGCAGCCCAGGCCGAAGGCGACTTCACTATCTCGACCGGCCCGGGATCGGGCGTTTACACACAAGCCGTGGCCAACATGCAGGAGGTCTGCCCGGATGCCGAAATCATCGAAGTCAAGAGCAGCGGCGCGCCGGAAAACCTGGAGAACTGTCTGCTCGGCAAAGTGACGGCCTGTTTTGTCAACGCCGACCAGATGTGGGGGGCGAAAAACATCGAAGGACGCGATGCCGAGGTCGAGAACATCAAGACTATTTTGCCGTTCTACGACAACGCCATCCACATGATCAGCCGCAATCCGGCCATCGTCAATTTTTCTGATTTGAACGGCAAGGTGATCGGCATCTCTGGCGGTGCGGCCGTCACGCTGCGGGTGATGCTGGCCAAAAGCGAACGCAGCAGTGCCCCGGTGCGCCCGACCAAGGTGGTCAACTTTGACCGTGAAAAAGATCCGCAGAAAGCCATGCTGGATGCCTGGAATGCCGGCAAGGTCGATGCAATTGTTGGCATCGGTTACGCGCCCATTCCCTGGGTCGAGAAAATCAACCTGCAGGATGCCCATCTGGTGGCCTATGACCGCTGGAACGATGTCAAGGACCTGAGCATCCAGAACGGCGGCTTCTACCGCATGAAAACCATTGGCTACAAAAACCTCGAGGGCAACGCCTCGACGCTCACGGTCCGCACCATCCTGGCATCGGCGCGCAACTGGCCCGCCAATGCGCCCGAGACAAAGCAGATCCAGAAGCTGTTTGCCTGCATGACCAAAGACAGCACGCGCCAGACGCTGAAAAGCGGCGCCGGACGGAATTTCCACCCCTTCTGGATCACTTACAGCCCGATGACCGACCCGGCCTGGCCGTGGTATGGCAATCTGAAACCTGCCGGCAAGAAATGAATCTGAATGATCTGAAAATCTCGACGCGGCTGATTCTTGGTTTTGGCATGCTGGGTTTGCTGCTGGCGTTCATGGCCGGTGTGTCCTTGCTCAAGTTCAGCAGCATGAATCAGATGTTTGCCGAGGTCATCAACGACCGGGTGCCCAAAGTGGCCTCGATCAATGACATCAAGGCCGATGTCACGCTGATTGCCGACGCGCTGCGCAACATGATCATCATGAGTGACACGGCTGACATCAAAAAGGAAGCCGAGCGCATCGAGGTGGCAAGAAAACGCATCGGCGAGCGGTTTGCCCGGCTCGATGCCCAACTGACCTCCGGCGACGGTCGCGCCGGGTTGACCCAGGTGGCCGAGGCACGCGGCAAATACGAACCGCTGCAGGCCGAGGCGATGGAACTTGCCATTGGTGGTCAAACCTTTGAGGCCAAGGCGCTGCTGCTTGACCGGGTGCGTCCGGCGCAACAGCTTTACTTTGATGCGCTCGACCGTCTGCTCAAACACCAGGACGGGCTGATGCAGCAGTCTGCCGGCGCCACCCAGTCGGCCACGTCCAGCATGGTGTTTGTGATTGGCCTGACGCTGGCGCTGGCGCTGGTGGCGGGGGTATTGATGGCGCTGTGGATCATTCGCTCGATTACCCGCCCGATCAACCAGGCGGTGGCGGTGTCGCGTGCCGTGGCAGCAGGAGACCTGAGCTTGCAGTTCGACACCACCGGAAACAGCGAAATTGCCCACTTGCTGCAAGCGCTCAAAGACATGCAAACCAGCCTGGTCAGTGTGGTGTCGGATGTGCGTGATGGCGCCAACGGTGTGGCAGTGGCCAGCGCCGGCATTGCCCAGAGCGATATCGACCTGTCCTCGCGCACCGAGAGCCAGTCGCATTCGCTGCGGGACACCACGGCATCAATGGAACAATTGGGCACCAATGTCAACCTGAATGCAGAAAATGCGCGCAAGGCCAATCAACTGGCATTGAGTGCTTCCGAGGTGGCGGTGCGCGGTGGCGAGGTGGTGACCCAGGTGGTCGATACCATGAAAGGCATCAACGAGTCGTCGCGCAAGATATCGGACATCATCAGCGTGATTGATGGCATTGCCTTCCAGACCAACATTCTGGCACTCAACGCCGCCGTTGAGGCCGCCCGCGCCGGCGAACAGGGCCGGGGTTTTGCGGTGGTGGCCAGTGAGGTGCGCAGTCTAGCGGGCCGATCGGCCGAGGCGGCGCGGGAAATCAAGGCACTGATCAGCGCCAGCGTTCAGCGGGTGCAGGATGGCACGCTGCTGGTGGACCAGGCCGGCGCCACCATGGCTGAAGTGGTCAGCAGTATTCGCGATGTGACGCACATCATGGGCGAGATCAGTGTGGCGAGCAACGAGCAGAGCGAAGGCGTGTCGCAACTCGGGGTGGCCATCCACCTGATGGATCAGATGACACAACAAAATGCACAACTGGTTGAAGTGATGTCAGCGGCAGCCGGCAGCCTCAAGGATCAAGCTGATGCGCTGGTCAACACCGTGGCGGTGTTCAAGCTGAGCAGCCAGGACAGGCTGTAGCAGGTTTGGGCATCCGGTTTGTGCAGCGGCAGGCAAGGTCTGGGAGATGGCAACCGCAACGTGTCGCTAGCGCCGAAACAGACGGGCAAAGAAACCAGGCTGCTTCTTGGCTTCTATGCTGACAACCGGAGCAGCCGTCTTGATGCCATGCGCCGCGTGCCAGGTGCCAAACCGCAAGTCATGCGTCATGATGTGTCCGATCAGCCACCGGTTGAGGAACCGGCGCAGTTCCTGCACCCGATCTTCGCTCCACTCGTCGCCACTGCCCAGAAATTCCGCCACCGTGGCACCAAATTCTTCGTGCAGCTTCAGGTGCTGCTCAAAAGCCGGGTAGCCGCTCTTTTCCATCAGGTTCTGCTCATTGGTGAAGTGCGTGACGACATACTGCAGCAACTCTTCGACCGTGGCATCGACCGTGCCGAGGTTGAGTGCGCGTACCAGCGTGAACAGGTGGCGGTGTTCCTGGTCAACTTGCGCGATGCCGATTTTGAAACCGTCACGCCATTCGACGACAAAGGGAGCCCTTTTGTCTTGCGGATCAGATGTCATGGGAGTTTCCTTAATGCCATTTGAAAAACGAATGGCTAAACAAAATGGCCTTGAGCCTGGTGTCAGCCAACGCAAGGCCATGCGGGTCGGGCAGCAGGCACCTGCCCAATGGCTGATGGGGCTGGGTCGCCCGGCAGAGACGGCTTACTTGCGCGAGTTTTTTTCGCTCTCGGCCATTTTGGATTTGAGTGCCGCATAAGCCCACACCATGCCCACCACCATCATCACAATGCCTGCGATGCTCATCAGGCCATAGTCAGTGGAAAAAAGATCTTGTATGGCTTTCATCGCGTCTGTCCTTTAAAAAAAATCATTCGATTGAAAATCAACCGTGACTGAACTATGCAACAGGTGACGGTCAATCAATCTGATCAATATCAATCATGCTGCAAAAACTTCGGCCATATCGACGCCATGCAGCCGTTATTTCACCGCCTCGGCGTTGCTGATCCGGTAGTACAAGCCATAAGAGTCGTCCGCCAGCACGGCAAACCGGCCTTCGACCACCACCGGCTCCAGGGTGTATTTGACCGGCGTTTTGGTTTTCACCTCGACCATGCTCTCGGGGCCACCTGGGGTGCAAAATGAACAGGTCAGCGGCACCGAGGTCAGCAAGAAGTGCTTTTGCCGCTCGCCCGGCTCTAGCGGCATCATGAAACCCTGAATGCGCTGCACCTTGTCATCAAGTGCCTGCACCGGCGCCGGAAAGTCGGGCAGCAAGCGGCCCTTGACTTTTTTAAGTTTGACATCCGACAACAGCGACCAGGGCAACACGTCGTTGCGTTGCGGCAATGGGGCAAACGGGCTGTTGGGGCTGTGAATGCCCGGGCCGCTGCCAACCGGGATATCTCCGGCAATCGGTGAAACCGGTTGGGCGGCACTTGGCAGCGGCAACCAGATCGCTGTCAGCAACAAGCCTTGCGCGATTCGATGGGTGATGGCCTGATACATGGAAATTGTGCTCAATGCGCGTGCTTCATGCCGCAAAACTTGCCGATGGCAAGGCCTTTGCAGGCGGCCTGCAGTTCTTGGTTGCAGGCGGCTTGGTCCTTGCCTGATTCGAGGCATTTGGCGGCTGCCTCATGCGCGGCTGCCATGGTGCGGTGTTTGGCAATGTCTTCCCGGGTTTCTTCGGCAGATTCTTTAGCTATTGAAACAGTAGCTGTCAGCGCAAGCGCCATAAGGGCTAGAAGCATTTTTTTCATAAATTTCATTGAAGTTAACGGTTTTGAAGAAGTTCCAGAACACTGACACGATAAGCCCCAAGCGCCGGCAGCAATGCCGCCCCCAGCGACACCAGCAGTGCCAGACCGGGCACCACGGCAAGCGTTGATGGCCAGACCAGACCTGCCACCAGCAAGGAGTTGTCAAGCTGCAAAAACCAGCCCAGCGCTGCCGCAAAGCCCTGGCCCAGCGCCAGCCCAAAGATCGATGCCAGCAAACCCAGCCACAGCGCTTCACTCAGCAGCAAGCTGGCCACTTTGGCCGGCGAGGCACCCAGCATGCGCAACAGGGCCAAGTCGGCGCGGCGTTCGCGCACCGCGCTCCACAGCGCAATAAACACACTCAAGGCCGCCGTCAGCAGCAGCACCGCCGCAAAAGCGCGCAGCACATCGGTGCCCAGGCCCAGCAGATGCAGCAGCCGGCTGATCTCCAGCGCCGGGGCAGCGGCCTGCATTTCGGTCGTGCTGTTGACAAAGCGTGGAAAGCTCAATGCCGCCATCGGGGTTTTGTACTTGACCAGGGCCAAGGTGATTTCGCGCTCTTCTTCCATCACGGCGCGGTCATCGTCATCGACGGCGGTGTAGTCCTCGTGCACCTTCCAGACCGAGGCGGTGTCGGTCAGGATCAGCCGGTCCAGCACGCTGCCACTCGGGCTCAGAATGCCGACTGCGGTGTAGGGGCTGTCGCCGTGGCTATGGCCACCCGCGCCCAGGCCGTGCGAGCCGACAAAGGTCTGGCCGATCTGCAAGCCCAGTTGGCGCGCCACCGTGGCCCCCAGCACCACCTGCATCGGCGCGCTCCACACCTGCCCCTGCGCCAGTTTGGCCTGGTAATGGTCGATGTAGGCGTGCGAAGTGCCGACAATGCGCCAAGCCTGAAAATTGTCGCCCAGGCTGATCGGGATGATGCCAGCGACCATCGGGTGCTTTTCCAGTTCGCGCACCGCCTGCAGCGGCACATTGCCGGGTGGCACATCAAGGTGCAGCACGCCGCTCAAGATCAGTTGCATCGGGCTGCCCTTGGCGCCTACCACCGCATCAATGCCCGCCAGATCGCGGTCAAACGCCCGGCTCAACTGGTGTGCCACCAGCAGCAAGAAGGTGATTGATGCCAGCCCCAGGCTCAGCAGCAGCAGATTGAGCGCCGCCGCAAGTGGCCGTGACCACAGGTAGCGCCAGGCAAAGAACAGCGTTTTCATGATCCTTATTTCATAGCTGGTGACGCTTTAACTGCAAGGGCTGGAAGCCATTTTGACCATCAATTTCGGGCGGAATTAGCCGCGCCACCCGGGCATCGTGGGTGGCAATCACCAAGCTAGCGCGCTGCGCCCGGGCGGTGGCCAGCAGCAGACCAACTGCATCGGCCGCCGCTTCATCATCGAGGCTGGCGGTGGGTTCATCGGCCAGAATTACCAGGGGGTTCAGCAGCACGGCGCGCGCCAGCGCCACCCGCTGCGCCTGGCCACCCGAGAGCTGCGACGGCAGCCGATGCGCCAATTCCGCCACACCGAGCGTCTGCAAAGCCGCGTCAATGCGCTGCGGATCTTGCGGCATACCGCTGGCCCACTGCGCCATGGCCATGTTTTGCCGCACCGTCATCGCTGCGCTGAGGTGCAGCTTTTGCGGCAAAAAGCCGATGGCTCTTGCCCGCCAGGCATCAGCAGCTACCCTGCTCATCGCATGCAACGGTTCGCGGGCAACCCATAACTGGCCTGACGACGGGGCCATCAAGGCAGCGGCCAGCGCCAGCCAGGTTGATTTGCCGCAGCCCGAGGGGCCACTGAGCAGCAGCACCGTGCCTTGTGGCAGGTCCAGGTCCGGGAAATTCAGCGTTGGACCATCGCCATAGCGAAAGCACAGGCTTTGGCTGCGAATCATGGCGTTGATTGCCTGGCACCGGCTGCCGCTATGGCGCAGTCGGCACACACCCCGCGCAACGCCAAATCAAAGCTCAAGCCCTGGTAACCCAGCGCCTGCAAGGCTTGCAAGGCGTTTTGCGCCGCCAGTTCCAGATCCAGCGCGTTGGCCTGCAAAGCGCCGACCAGCGGGCTGTCGCGGTGGCAGCTTTGGCATTCAAAATGCGGCATCGCCTTGACGCTGGCCGGCATCGCCTGGTAGCGGCGCACCCGCTGCCGATCGACCCGGCACAGCAACAAGCCGACCTGGGTCAGGCGGTCGATCAGGCGGTACAGCGTGACGCGGTCCAGGCTATGGGTGCTGTCGGTCAATGCCGCCTGCAGTTGCGCATGGGTGTAGCTGGTGTCGGGGTTGGCCAGCAGCCAGCCTAGCACCAGGCGGGCCGCACCGGTGCGGCGCAGGCCGTGGGCCGACAGCAGCACATCAATCGGGTCGGGCGGCACGGCGACGGTAGAACAGGCAAGGGCCATGGTGCTTCTAAAAAAATAGTTGAACAAAAAATTATTAACGCAATCAAGTTGCACTAAACTATACCGCAATCAAGTTGCATTATCGCCGCAACAACACCCTTTTTTCACCACGCCACGACATCTTCATGCCAGCCATCACTCCCAAATCTTCGTTGTTGACAAGCCGCGTGCTGGCCTGGCCGGCCTGGCTGCGCCTGCTGGCGGTGGCCCCGGCACTGCTGTTGTTGTGGCTGGCTGTGCTGTGGGCCAGCATGGAAACGGCACCGCTATGAACCCCTTGACTGCCAGCACGCCTGCGGCTTCGGCGCTGATCACGCTGCGCAACCTGACGGTGAGCTACCGCCACCATCCAGCCCTGCACCACATCAGCGGGCAGTTTGCGCCGGGGTCGCTCACCGCCGTGATCGGCCCCAACGGCTCGGGCAAAAGCACCCTGCTCAAAAGCATTGTCGGCCTGCTACCGGTGGCCGGTGGCCGCAGCGGCGGGGCGATTGCCATGACCACCGAGCGCCGGCAGATGGCTTACCTGCCGCAGCAAAGCGAGATTGACCGCAGTTTTCCGATTGACGTGCGCGACTGCGTGCTGCTGGGCTGCTGGAGCCGGGCGGGGGCGTTTGGCGGCATCAGCACAGCCATGCTGAACCGGGTGGATGCTGCCCTGAACACCGTTGGCCTGCAGGGTTTTGAGCGACGCGTGGTGGGTACCCTGTCGAGCGGCCAGTTCCAGCGGGTGATGTTTGCCCGCATGCTGGTGCAGGATGCGCAACTGATTTTGCTCGACGAACCATTCAACGCGGTCGATGCCAAAACCACCGCCCGGCTGCTGGCGCTGGTGCGCCAATGGCATCAGGAGCGGCGCACCGTGATTGCCGTGCTGCATGACGACGAACAGGTGCGCCAGTATTTTCCGCAAACCCTGCTGCTGGCGCGCGAACTGGTCGCCTGGGGCCCGACACCCGAGGTGCTGACCGAAGCCAATCTGCAACGCGCCCGCGCCATGGCCGAAGCCTGGGATGAGACCGCCGAGGTGTGCGAGCTGGATGCGCTGCAACACAGCCACCCGCAACATTCCGGGCAGGCCGGCCCTGCAGCGCACACCGCGCACGCGGTGCACTGACAAAGCCGGCCCGCCATGGAAACCAGCCTGAACCCGGTGTGGGATCTGCTGATCGGCCCGTTTGCCGAGTTTGCCTTCATGCGCCGGGCGCTGGTGGCGACGTTGGCGCTGTCGCTCAGTGCGGCTCCGCTGGGTGTCTTTTTGACACTGCGGCGCATGAGTTTGCTGGGTGATGCGCTCAGCCATGCCGTTTTGCCCGGTGTTGCAATTGGCTTCATGCTGGCGGGCCTGTCGCTGTCGGCGATGGCCCTGGGTGGCGTGATCGCCGGCATGCTGGTGGCCGGCATCGCCGGACTGGTCAGCAAGTTCACCACTTTGAGAGAAGACGCCAGCCTGGCCGCCATTTACCTGGTGGCGCTGGCGCTGGGGGTGACGCTGATTACCGGCCACGGCACGCAACTGGACCTGCTGCACATCCTGTTTGGCAGCGCGCTGGGCGTGGACAACGCCGGACTGCTGCTGGTGGCGGGCGTTGCCAGCGTCAGCCTGCTGGCGCTGGCCGTGCTGTACCGGGGGCTGGTGCTGGAGACTTTTGACCCGGTGTTTCTGAACGCTAGCCGCCACACCGGGCGCGGCAGTTGGCTGTGGCAGCAGGGTTTTCTGATGCTGGTCGTCATCAACCTGGTGGCGGGTTTTCAGACTCTGGGCACGCTGATGGCGGTGGGCCTGATGATGCTGCCTGCGGTGTCAAGCCGTCTGTGGCATGACACCCTGCCAGCGCAACTGGTCAACGCCAGCATCCAGGCCATGCTGGCAGGCTGTGCCGGACTGCTGTTGTCATACCACTTTGACACGCCATCTGGCCCCACCATCATTGGCTGTGCCGGGGTGCTGTATTTCGTGTCATTGCTGGTGGCACCCGGTGGCTGGCTGCCACGCTGGTGGAACACCACACACCGGGTGGCGTGATGGCGTTCCATCAACCTGTTTGCCGCTTTTTTTTAACCTGAGAGGTTGTGAATAAATTAAGAATAGATCACCATGTGCAGCCACTACCACGGACTCCAGCAGCGTGAACATTACCGGCGACACTTCGGTGTCGAGCCGCCTGCCGAACTGGGCCGGCACGATCTATGGCCGGGTTATGCCGGCGTCTTCATCCGCCGTCGTCCTGATGGCGAGGCGGGCGCTGAGGTGGCAGCACCGGCAGAGGCCGTCAACGGTCTGTTTGGCCTGGTGCCGCATTGGTCCCCTGACACAACAATCACCCGATTCACCTACAACGCCCGCAGTGAGTCGGTGGGCAGAAAACCCAGCTTTCGGGATGCCTGGCGACGGGCACAGCACTGCATCATTGCGGCCGAGACGTTCTTTGAGCCAGACTGGCGCAGCGGGCGTGCCGTGCCGACCTGCATCAGGCGCCAGGATGGCGCGCCAATGGGATTCGCCGGGCTTTGGTCATCCTGGACATCCCCCAAGGGCGACTTGGTGCTGAGCTACACCCTGCTGACCATCCCTGCCGCCGATCACCCGCTGCTGCGCCTGATGCATAAGCCCAGCGATGAAAAGCGCATGGTGGTGATCCTGCCCGATGACGCTTATGGCCCTTGGTTGACCGCCAGTGCCGGCCAGAGCCAGGGGTTCATGCGCGCTTTTCCGGCAGATCAGCTTCGGGCCAGCGTGCCGGGGGGTCATCTGTCGTGATGTCTGGCGCATCCCAACCCCGCAGGCGGGCTAGATGTTTATAGAGAAACAAAACGGCGGTGACAGCGAGAATGATGTTGGGTGATTGAGAATGCTGCTGGGAGATTGACGTTTATATGCCAAATCAGCCTCAAGCCCCCGTCCCGTCTGCGCTGATAGCTATAGCTTTCGTAGCTAATGAAAGTTTTGCTGGTGGTGAAATGTGCCAAAATAATTGGCCATGAGCCGCCTGCGAACAGGCCACTGACTCAAGCCCGCTTCGAGCATGAATTATTGATGGATACTTAGCCTTGGGCGGGTTATTTTTTTCCCGTAATTTCACCGGCTTCAATTGGACAAAGCGTGAAAACCAAGAAAACTCGGTTGCGTATCAACGATGTGTGTTTGTTTCTTAGATTGAGCAAATCGATACTCGTTCGACTGATTTCGTTGGACTTTGGCCGTTGCGGCGCTCGGATTCAGGAAGGTTGTTTAACGTGATTGTTTTACGAAATGAGCAGCTTGACGTTTTTCGTGCCAGCGCCCGCAAGAAGCTGGGCGAGAGCATCAGGCGTGGTCTGGTCGCCCAAGGCTTGAATGTAGAGCAGCGGGCATCGGATTTAGTATTGCGCGATAGCCGCAACCACGAAACACGTCTGACCTTTGCTGCCGACGGGCTGCCTGAATCCATCGTGCGTCCCTCCGGGCTGGCCTACCACTTTGAGTTTGACAAAGCCGGTCGTCTGGCAGCACTGGTTTACCCCAGTGGGCGGCGGATGGAATTCGACTGTGATGACCAAGGTAATGTGCAATGCCTGCGTCAGCCGGGTTTTGCCGAGTATCGGCTCGGCTACGTCCAACTCGGCAAGAATCAGGCGCAACTTGAAAGCCTGACCTACCCGGATGGACGGACGCGGCAGGTGGGTTATGACACTGCAGGTCGCATTGTGGCCGTTACCGAGCCGTCGGGTGCGAACTACACCTACGAGCGAAACGAGCAGGGCCATATTGCCGCAATCATCGACCCATTGGGGCAAGAAGTCTGGCTTGATGCCGATGAACTAGGGGCCTTGCAAGTTATCGCTTTTCCTGATGGGAGTGATGAGGCTTTTCAGTTTGACGAGGTCAGCCAAACCGCAGTGCGCGTTCATCGCGATGGCAGCGAAACCCGATATAAGCTCGACGAGCAGGATCGGTGCCAGCAATTGAGCAGCGGCAACGATCCGGCAACAAATTTTGGCTACGACATGGCGGGCAATTTGGCCTTTGCCGAGCAGGGTGGGCGGCGCGTCAGCTTCGCACAAGCGGGCGATCATGTTGCGCAGGAGTTGACCGCCGAAGGCACGGTGTTTTCTGAAAACGATGGCGATGGCCGATTGACCTGCCTACGCAACCCCTTTGGCGATCTCCTCAAGTACAGCCATGATGCCGACGGTCGCCTGTGCCGCATCACCTTATGGGATGCACGGGTGATTGAAATGGCATGGAACGATGAGGACCAAATTTCCGAAATCCAGTTTCCGGGCGGTGTCAGCGTCCGCCAAGTCTATGGCGCAACCTTGCGCCTGTCGCAGCGGCAAGTCGCCAGCGCAAACCGCTTATTGCAGGACACCAGTTACAGCTTTGACGACTGTTCCCGTTTTACCGGTTATACCGAAGCCACGCCTCAGGCAAACAATTGCCAAGTCGTTTACGACCAGGATGACCATCTGGTGGCGGAAACATTGAATGGCCGTAGCCAGCACTACCGTTACGATGCCAAAGGCAACCAGGTCGGGGTGGGCGGCAGCGAGATCATCTTCGGGTCGATGGATGAGCCGCTACAGTTTGACGAGCAAAGTATCACTTACGATGCACTTGGCAACATGCTGCAACTGCCTGGTGCCGCCGGTATGCTCGAATGCTGGTATCGGCACGACGGTTTGTTAGCTGAATGTCGCGTTGGCTCGGAGCTTGTCACTTTTCAGTACGACGCACTCGGTCGTCGAGTCGAAAAACGCAGTCGCGGTCACATCTGGCGTTACGGCTGGGCAGGTTTTCAGTTGCTGTGGGAGGAAAGCCGACTGCATGAAAACGCAACCCCGGTTCGACGTGATTACCTGTTTACTCCGGGTTCCGTGATACCGCTGGGTTTTCGTGAGAAGGGCAGGTGTTATTGGCTTATCAGTGATGTCCGTGGCGCGGTCGATATGGCGGTCGATGACCAGGGGCAGGTGGTCTGGAAGGCGGTTTACAACAGCTTTGGTCTCAGCCATCTGGAAGTCAACGCGGTGCGTCAGCCATGGCGGCTGCCAGGTCAGTACGCCGACGATGAGACCGGTTTGTATTACAACTTTGCACGCTACTACAGCCCACATCTGCGCTCTTACCTGTCGCTTGATCCGCGCTGGATTGAGTTTGAAGCCTCGCACTACAGTTATTGCCGCAATGACCCCTGGAACCGCGCCGACCCCTTTGGCGGTTTGGGTCCCTTGGCGCTTGGCGGACTGTTTGCAGTGGCAGGTGGCATCATCGGGGGCGTGATTGGCGGTGTTGTCGCGGTCGCGACTGGCGGCGATTTTGCCAGCGGTGTCGCTTCGGGTGCTGTTTCGGGGGCCGTGGCTGGTGTGGGTGTCGTGGTGTCGATGGTGGCCGGCACGACGATTGCCGCGCAAGCGGCAGTGGGCGCAGTGGTTGGCGGTATTTCGAGCGCTATTGCCGGAACCGATCCAGTGGCCGGTGTGGTACAGGGTGCGGTCGCTGGTGCTGTAGCCGCCGTTACGATGGTCGCTGGCGCGTCGGCTGTGGTGATCGCGGTCGGCTGTGCCACATCGGCGGCTGTTGGCGCTTTTGCTGGTTCGATTACCGAGCAGGTGCGAAAGGGTGACGGAATCTGTGTTCGATGCGCGGTCCAGAATGCCGGCGTGGCAGCGCTTATTTCCATTCCTATGCTCATAGGCGGTCAATCGTTGATGAAGTTGCTGCCAAAAAATGTGGCCGAGTCGCTTGCCAACTGCAGCAAAGGGGTCAAGGGGAGTTCGCCCAAGGCACCGACCAAGGCAATACCAAAGCAAGTGGCCAGAGACCTGAAGTTGGTTGACAAGATTATTGGCTCAAAGCAACCCAGCCCACGCGATATTGCCAAACTCTACAGTAAGGGGGGTATGAACCGGCTGGCGAAATTGCAGCAATCTGGTCAGATTACAGATGCCCAGGCCAAGGCGCTTAACGCGCAGTTGGCCAAGCTGATGAACGAACATATTGATGAGGCCATGATTCAGACCATTAAGGATTTTGAAAAAGCCACTGGGATCAAGGTTAAAAGCGCCATGCTTGGTGACTCGGGCTCATCGGCCCGCAGTGGTGGCAATCCCAAACTAAAAACTGATTTTGACCGCACACATGTGACGGGGTTTGATCCAGACAGCGTTGCTGCACAGGGCCGCAGCAATGCGGAATTGCAGGAAGCGTTTGGCAAGCTGCTGACCAAGAATGTTGGCACCAAGCTGAAAAATGCCGGTTTCAAAGGCGGTGTCAAAGATGTCGATTACAAAACATATAACGGCATTGGCACGGGCGCTGGGCAGAGCGATGCCTATCCAACCGGCATTACGGGGGCTCGCCAAGTCGTTGGCGCCGGAAAAGATTACAAAATTACCAGGGCACCCGACGGTGAGATCGCTACGATTGAATCGCACAAGACTTCAGGTCAGGCGGTGGTAGATCAGGATGTGCTCAATAGCATGAAACGGGGGAATCCATTTCCGGTTAAGGAGCCAGCCAAATTTACACCAGACGAGTTCAAAGCCTACAGCGCCCAACAATTGAAATCAGCCATCGAGCACGGCGATGTCAAAACATTGGCCAAGGCAATGTTCAGAGAAAGCAACCTGTCTGATCGCATGAAGCGTATGGCGAATAATCCCCATGGTGCTGAACAGATGAAAGAAGCCGGATTCAAGAATGCAGCAGGTGAACTGGCTACGCCCCCAGTCGTTGACGAGAAACTCGCCGATCTTGCCAACCAACTCAACAAGAATCCAAGCCAGGCTGCCGAGATACTCAAAAATAGCACTAATGCCAAGGGAATCCCTTATACCGAAGAAAGCCTGGCCGATGCTTTCCAGCGGGAGATTAAACGGCTTCATAATGCCATACCAGACCTCCCGCCCCCAAAACCCTAGCAGCCTGTCGGACTTTTAATCTGTTGATTTATATAATATTTTAGCTATTAGTTATGAGTATTTTGTTCAAAATATAAGCAAAAATCGCAGATTTCCCGATTCCTAAAAATGTAAGTTATTGTTTTTAAACGTTTTATAAGTCCGACAGGCTGCTAGCTTTCCAGCGAAGTGGCCCGCACGTATTCAGCTAGTCCGTTGACAGAAAAAAATCATTAAAAATCAATTGGATAAAAATACGGGCGACAATCTCAACATTGCAAAGATGAATTTTTTGCATGTAAGTTTCTGATTTATATAATAGACTTTATTAGACTTTATTGGAAACCTGCCATGCGCCCTTTGCAGATCAACATCTTGAGCGAGGTTTCCAATAAAGTCTAATATCCTGAACATAGGTTAATCAAATGTGTTTTATCGAAATTTATTTCACCAGATTAATGATATTATAAACTGGAATATTTTTGTATAACTAATTTAGTTAATTTCTAAATTCAACGATATTTTTATTTAAATCAAAGATAATAAAGCTGCCCACTGGCCCAAACAACTCTTTCAACTGTTCTGCGTCAAACGCCTGCATCGCCTGCATCAACACTCGCGGATCGTAATAACGAAAGAACAACTGTTCACCGTCCGGGCCGGTTACCAAATTGCACTTGCGAAAGTGGCGATAGACGTGTGAAAAGCTTGGATAAACACCATCTTTTGGCTTGTCTCCAATCAATACCAGCATCCCTGCATGTTTGGCGAGCAGGTTTTGCACGGTTCGAGCAACATCGGCATCAAGAGATCGAAGTTGCCCTAAGTAGGGGCCAACATCGGCCAGCTCTGTGGCAAGGTTTCCTACAAACAGGCACTGAACTTCAGAAAAAATATATCTGGGTAGTTGAGCCGCTCCACCCTCAATGCCGGCACAGTCGATTAAAACAAAGGGAAGCGGTTTTCCTGGCTGCTGCAAACTGGACCACACTTCGCTGAAGGTAGTCACGGACATACCTCGACAAAACCGGCGGCATCGTCCCGAGCCTTTTTCATGGCGGCGGTTTGCCGAGTTACGGGCTTGATGACAGGAGCCTGCTTCGGGGGTGCTTTTTTCGGGCTGACAGTAACCGCAGCTTTGGCTTTCGGTTCGCTCGGGCGCATATCGACAGGCTTGCCGGCGCCGCCTTTCGAACCCGCTGGCAGTGGCGCAATCTCCGAACGGTTGGCATCATGCTTGGTCGCAATCCGGTGAACCAGTGCCAAAAACAAGCTCACCCCGGTGCGGGTCACCACCCGTGCCAGGTAGGTTGCAGCGCGGTCCAGATGCACTTTTTGCGAGGCGTTGGAAGTCGCGGTCAAAAACGAATTCAGGTCTTCAATGATGCCAAGCGCCTCGACATCAATTTTTCCCATCGCCAGCGCGCGCAGGCCAAAATCAATGCCTTCGTTGCCGTTGGTCAATACCAGGGCACCAGCCCAGGTGGCAAAGATCATGGCCAGGCTCTGGCGCGTTCCATGATCCACCACCTGCCCGAAGGTAAAGCGCAGGTCGCCCGGCAATAGAAGTCCAGCCTCAAGGATGACCGTGCCAAATTTGTCTTTAACCGACCAACCGGCTACCGAGTGCCTGGAGCTTGACAGGGACAGGTTTTTTTGGGCCAGCGTTGCCGGTCGCGGCCACGCTACTCGTCCGCCAAACAGCAGCTTGAACCAGGTTTTGACTTCCACCTTGCCGGTTGGATTGATGCCGGAAGCTTTTTGAAACGCCATGACCGCCTCAAGCGTCTTGGCATCGTACTGGCCGTTGTCCAGCAGTCCTGGCGATGGGTCGAGCCGACCATTCAAAAACTGCTGCAACTGACTGACCTCATCGCCAATACTGCCCGGGCTGACAACGCGGGTCAGCAAGGACGGACCAACCGGTTGACCAAGGATTGGCAGATAGGTGTTGACCGGGGGGCCGGATAACAGCCTGCCCCCAAGAAAATGGTCTTTGTACTCGCCAAATTGTTCCTGCGGCGCATACAGGTCGTGCGCCGGAGGCGTGGCCGCGAACCCGGCACCAGTCCATGCATTCCATGAACTGGCCGGATCGTGTCCCCACGGTACGGAAGTCTTCGGGTTGGTCATCGCTATGGGCAAAAGGTTGGTGGGTTTTTGGATATTTTGGCACATTGCCAGCCATCGTGGCATGCAAAAATGGGTACCTGGATCAAAGTCATCTTGATCCTGTTGTTCCGGTATTGGCGGAGCAGCTTTCAACTGGCCAGTCGGGATTTTGAACATGACTCTGTTTGGAGAAACAATGACACAGCGGACCGAGCGGCTACAGCTTCTCAAGCAACGTGCGCAGTCGATTCTGAGTGCGGCCGATGCCGGACAGGTGCTGGGCTCGTCCGACAACCTGCAAGTCATCGAACTGCTTGAAGATTTGCGCATCTATCAAGTCGAACTGGAACTGCAAAATGAGGAGCTGCGCGCTGCGCAGCAAGATGCCGAGTTGTCGCGCAAGCGTTACCACAACCTGTTTTCCCAAATGCCGATGCCAGCCCTGGTGGTCGATACCAACGGCATGGTCGATGATTGCAACGAATTGGCCAACGCCTGCCTTGGTGTGCGGCGTCGCGCTGTCAGCCTGGATTCGCGTTTGTGGCAAAAGCTCGGTGGCACCGACCGGGCACGCCTGCATGTTGCCCTGCGCGACGTGACGGCGGGTCAGACTTTGCTGCTGCCCAGGGTGGTGATCGGAGCGCCAGGTGCCCAGACCCCGGTGTTTGATATTCATCTGATGGGGCTGTCGATTGATTACAAGCTTGATCGCCGGGTGCTGCTGACGCTGGTGGACTGCACCGCTGAAGTGGCGCGCGATCAGGATCAGCGGTTTTATTCTTTGCTGCTGGACTCCAGCGACAGCTTCATCTACGCAGCCGACAAACAGGGGCAGGTGTTGTTGGCGAACCAGAGTTTTCTGGACTTTCTGGGGCGCCGCCGCGAAGAGGTTCAAGGCAACCGGCGCGAGGCATTTCTGCCCTTGCGGGATGCCATTTCGCACAATGAAACCGACCAGCAGGTGCTGGCTTCCGGCGCGGCGCTGACTCTTGAAGAGCAAATGCTGGCGGCGACACGGCATGGCATGATGAACTTGCTGACACGCAAATTTCCGCTGCGTGATGCATCTGGCCAGATTTACGGGGTGGGCGGCATTTCGACCGACATCACCATGCTCAAAGAACAGCAGCGCCAGGCAATGCTGAGTGAAACCGTGTTCATGGGGGCGCAGGAAGCCATCATCATCACCGATGCCGACAGCCGCATTGTTCGTGTCAATCCGGCGTTTGTCCGGCAAGCCGGGTTTTCGGCTGAATCGGTGGTGGGTTGCAAGCCCAGCATTCTCAAATCAGGTTTGCATGACCACAGTTTTTACCAGGCCATGTGGCAGGCGCTCGCCACCACCGGCTTTTGGTCGGGTGAGGTTACCAATCGGCGTGCCGATGGCAGCTTCTACAGCGCCTGGAGCAACATCACCGCCTTGCTGGGCGAGGACGGCGAGCTGCTGCACTACATTGGCGTCAGCACCGATATCACCGAGCGCAAAAATGCCCAGTTGGAAAACCAGCGCAATGCCGCGCTGCTGCGTGGCGCCATTGACACCATTGATGAAGCCTTTGTGCTGTTCGATGCCGATGACCGTCTGGTTTTCTGCAATGAAAAATACCGCAGCTTGCTGCCGGCAGCACGCGACTTTTTGGTTCCCGGCATCCATTTTGAGGAAATTGTCCGCAAAGGTGCCGAGCGTGGCCAGTTTCCGGCAGCCCTCGGACGGATTGATGAATGGGTGGCAGAGCGCATGGCGACACACCGTGCCGGCAACAGCAGCACCGTGCTGCAGTTGGACGGCGGGAATGTGCTGCGCGTGGTCGAGCGCAAGATGCCCGACGGGCATACCGTGGGTTTCCGGGTGGACATCACCGAATTGGTCCACGCCACCGAAGAAGCCCAGGCTGCCAATCTGGCCAAAAGCCGCTTTTTGGCCACCATGAGCCATGAAATCCGCACCCCCATGAACGGCATTTTGGGCATGGCCCAGTTGCTGCTGAGCACCGGTTTGACCGACGACGACCGGCACCGCTATGCCCGCACCATCCTGACTTCGGGGCAGACGCTGATGACCCTGCTCAACGACATTCTTGACCTTTCCAAAATTGAAGCCGGCAAATTTCGGCTCGAAGCTGCGGTGTTTGAGCCAGGGGCGGTATTGCATGAGGTTTGTACGCTGTTTTCCGGCTCGGCAAAGGCCAAGAACCTGCTGCTTGAACAGCAGTGGCAGAGTCTGCCGGGCCAGCGTTACCAAAGTGATGCATCGCGGCTGCGCCAGATGTTGTCCAACCTGCTGGGCAACGCCGTCAAGTTCACCCGCCGGGGCAGCATTCGCGTGATGGGCCGCGAAATCGAGCGCTCGGACGATGCTGCAGTACTGGAGTTTTCGGTGTCCGATACCGGCATTGGCGTGGCGCCAGACAAGCTGGGTTTGCTGTTCAAGCCGTTTTCCCAGTCCGACAGTTCCACCACCCGCCAATTTGGCGGCTCGGGGCTGGGCCTGTCGATTGTCAGCAACCTGGCCAAGGCCATGGGGGGCGAGGTCGGGGTTCAGAGCGCGCCGGGCCAGGGATCGTGCTTCTGGTTCCGGGTGCGGGTCAAATCGGTTCAGCGCAGTGCCAGCGGGGATGCATGCCATCCACCAGCGTGCGCCACACCGGTGTACCCCCCGGCAGGC
>CAIQOO010000097.1 GCA_903873485.1 uncultured beta proteobacterium
GATGCCGTCCGATGAAGAACCGATTGAAATGCAAGCAATACCGAATCCCAAAACCCGGGGCAGCGCCGTCCAGCTGCGTGTGAAATCGAGTGCAACTTAAATTAAGTTAAAAATTGTCTTGACTCAGGGGTCCACTTTAGGCCCTGCGCTTTAACAATGGTGAAGCCGGTGAAGTTGATCTGTCTGGCGAACTCGACGGCGAAGTGTTTGAGCCGCTGCGCGAACCAGAGCAATTTTCCACGGCCTACCAACATCCTGTCATGCGTACCGTGGCCTGGGAAAACGGCGCTGATTTGGCACCTGAGTTTTTGCTGAAATTGATGCGCGGGAGCGCCGGTACAACCCGCAACGACGCTTCGGCATCGCAAAAAGGTGATTCATGACCAACACTAACAAAGAGCGCTTTTGGGTGCTCATCAAGGATCGCCCGCCTGTCTGGCCCGAATTACCCCCGAAAACGACCCCTCAATGAGCACCCCCTCCCCCAAAGGCTACCAGCGCGAGGCGGTCAACAACGCGCTGGAAATTTTTCGCTATGCCGAGCATCAGTTGCGCTTGGCACCAGACAGCGCCAGCCACGCTGCCGCCACCGCCTTTAACGGCTGCCTGTTGCTTGAAGCCCCGACCGGCTCCGGCAAAACGCTGATGGCCGGCATGATTGCTGAGGCTTTTGCGGCACCTGACCGTGACAGCAACGCCCGCATTGTGTGGTTCTGGTTCACGCCCTTTGCCGGGCTGGTCGAGCAGGCCAAAGGGGCGATCAAATCAAGCTTTGTCGGCCTGCGCGTGCGCGACCTGCAAACCGACCGCACAACGCGCGGCAGCAAAAGCGGCGACGTGTTTGTCACCACCTGGGCCTCGGTGGCAGCGTCGAATGCGGCCACGCGCCGGGTGCGCAGTGGCGGTGAATCTGTGCTGGCGCTCGATGTCTTGATTGCCGAACTGCGCGCCGACGGCTTTCGCATTGGCGCCGTGGTGGATGAAGCGCACCACAGTTTTACCAAAGGCTTTCCCAAAGCGCTTGAGACCGTGCGTTTCTACCGGGACACGCTGCGCCCCGATTTCACGCTGATGATCACCGCCACGCCAGACGATCAGGATGTTGAAAAGTTCAACAAGGCTGCTGGCATTGAGCATCTGCACCGCATCAAGGTCAGCCGCATCGAGGCGGTTGATGCCGGGCTGATCAAGGATGGCATCAAGTCGATTGCCTATCTGGCGGCTGACGATCAAAAGGAACTGGTGGACTTTGCCGCCACCGCGCTGGCCGACGGCTGGGCCATGCACTGCCGCATTGCGCAGGGCTTGCAGACAGCGGGCATGGATTTGGTGCCGCTGATGCTGGTGCAGGTTGGCAACAGCAATACCGCCGTGGAGGAAGCTCGCACCCGGCTGGCCGCTTTAGGCGTGCCGGAATCAAAAATCGCCTGGTACACCGCCGATGACCCGAATGACGATTTGCTGGCGGTGGCGATTGACCAGCGCCGCGAAGTGCTGATTTTCAAGGTGGCGGTGGCACTGGGCTTTGATGCACCGCGCGCTTTCACGCTGGTGTCGATGCGCGGGGCCAAAGATACCGACTTTGGCATTCAGGTGGTCGGGCGCATTTTGCGGGTGCATCAGCGCCTGCAAGGGCCGACGCTGGCCAAAAAGCTGCCCGACTGGCTGCGCTATGGCTATGTTTTTCTGGCGGATTCAAGCAATCAGAGCGGGCTGGTTCAGGCCGGTGAAAAGATCAACGCGATTCGCACCGAGCTGTCTCAGGTCTGCCCGTTCACCATGCTGGTCAAGCTGGCCGGACGCAACGAGATTCAGGTCACGCACAACGGGCAATCGCAATTGCTGTCGGTGCCTTATACGCCGCCGCTGGCCTGGCCTGCGGTCGAGCCGGGTGAACCGGCACCTTCGCCCCATGTGGCCACACCCAACGCCTGGCAGACCACAGGAATTTTGACCCATCTGGTGCTGAGCGAACCGGATGCGCCCGCGCCTGTCATCTTGTCGGGTGCGGCACAGTCAAATCCTTTGCTGGCGGGCAACCAGCGTTATCCGATTCGAAGCGATGTACCACGCATCCATCAAAGCGAGCGCCTGCCCCTGACCACCGCCGACCTGCTGACCTGCATTGCCGCCAACATCACCATTGACGACAAGGCGTTTAACGCCAGCTTTCGCCAGTCGGTCAAAGTCACCCGGCAAACCATGGATTTGTTTGCGGGCATCGAAGCCATTGATGTCATGCAGGCGCGGCTGTCAGATGCCGAACTGGCCCGGCGGGCGCAAAGCGTGCTGTTTGATGCCGACTACCTCGACCCGCGCGAGTTGCACGATGCGCTGCTGGCCCGCCTGAAAGCCGAGTTTGGCCACCGTGGCATTCCGATTGACGAGGCGGGTCTGGTGTCTGCCCTGAACCGCATCATGGCGGCCTATCCGAACCTGATCCGGCTGGCGGCGCGCACCTGTGCGGCAAAGTTCAAGGAGGTGTTTGATGCTGCGCCCCTGCCCGAATACATGGAACTGCCCGCGGGCGCGAAAAAGTCCCGGCTGAACATCTATGGCGTGATGCCGCAAGACTTGAATGGCCCGGAGCAGGCATTCGCCGCGTTGCTCGATGCCGACAGCTCGGGCATGGTCGATTACTGGTTTCGCAATGAGCCACGCAAGCCCTGGTCAATTGGCATCGTGATGCCCGGCGGCGAGCGGTATTTTCCTGACTTTGCGGTCAAGGTGAATGGCCGATCAGCCGGTGCCGGGCTGCTGCTGGTGGAGACCAAGGGCCAGCACATCCTCAACGGCGACGGTACGCTCGACAAAATTCTGGCCGGTCACCGGCTGTATGGCGTGCCGCTGATGCTGGTGCAGGACGCAGGCGCTCGCTTTATGACGGTGAAGCATTTCGCCAGCACCGGGCGTAATGAAGAAGACCAGATTTTCCGGCTGGAAAACCTGGCCGGGTATTGATCATCTGGCTGACAGCGGCTGGGCTTGAAACAGGAAACTTGCATGAACATGACCTTGATGCGATTCGTCTTTGCCGCCCTTGCGGCTGGCCAGTTCATCAGCATTTCGTCTTATGCCGATTCGGCTGCCCCGTCGGCAGCTTTTGCGCCGGGCAACGAATTCGAGCCGGTCATCGCGGAAATCAAGGAAATGGTCAAGACCGACACCAGCCAGGTGCCTGACTTTGTGGTGCGCGAGGCCACGCCGGAGCGTATTGAACAGTTGTTCGACAGACCAGAAGTGCTTCAGTTGCCGACCACTATCCGCGAAAACGGTTTGATCTTTGCCGGTCTGGGTTCCTCGCTTCTCAGCTTTGAGAAGCCTTCCGACATCATCGCCAAGGTGTCGGCCTGGTTCCCCAGGGAGGTGGCACGGGCGCGCGAAGCAACAGATTCCCGATTTTTCGGCCACCTTCATTTATGGGGGCCTTATGAGCATTGGGCGGCCGAACCCACGGCCTTTATGTCGTTGTGGAATTGCATGCCGCAAAATGCCTGGCTCAGGCCGGATCAAAATCCCTTCATGCGGCGCTTGAACGACGGCATTACGCTTTACCCGATTGGTGCCATGCAGTCGAGTTATGAAGAATTTGACTTCAGCTTCTGTCTTCATCAGCGCAGTGGCTATCGGCCAAGCTGGACGCAAGAAGATATTCCCGTAAATCAGGCGCGATTGCAGAAGATGGGCGAATCGGTCGCCCCGCTGTTGCGCCGCAAATTCGCCGCTTTTTTGAGCGACTCGCGCTGCCGGGGGACTGGCCCCGATGACTGCGTGCTGATTCTGCGTCTATGGGCCAGCCTGGCACCGGCAGATGCCAGTCTGGCTGCGGCCTTGCAGACTTTAGAGGGCGATGTGGCACCCGACAGCCCTTTGCCCGAACTGCTTCATCCAGCGGCCACCTGGTCAGAATCCAGGCTGCAAGATGGACAGGATCGCTTTGACCTTGGTCTGCGTCGTGCCGCTTTCCTGCGTGCCAAACTCCAATCCGTGCTCCATGCGCCACACGCCTGGGCCGCCGATGCGCTTGCGGCCACGCTGCGCCAGTTGTCGCAGTTGCGCCAGGCATTTGCCGTGCCCTTTGTTCACCGTTGGTATCTCTACGAACTTGACTATCGCAATGACCCGATCAACCCCTGGCGCGTGTTCGATTCAGAATCAGAGATGGGCCAAGACTTGAGGGCGGCAGTTCTGCTTGAACTGGAACGTCTGTCGGCAGACAAAAGCACTGCGTGTGAAGTGTTCGAGCAGTGGTTCAGGCATGGCGGCAAATCCTTGCAAACCGAGTATGTGCTTGGACGCTTGCGCCGCGCCAGCCCGGATGCTGCCCAATGCGGTACGCCGGATTTTGAATGGTTGCGGCAGCAAACCGGCACAGAATTCCGCTACCTTCTTTATGGCTATCTGGCCTTGCTCGACTACTTGCCGGCAACCGAACAAAACATGCTGGCCAGCGGCCTGACCAATCAGGCTGCTCTTTGCGTTGGCAAGGCAAAAGCTGTCGCGCCAGGCTGGCTGCAGCAGATTTGCAAGAACGTCGCCAGAAACCACAAAAATTCGGATTTGCACTCCGAATTTTCGAGATAAGTTGCTTTGTCGACCGTACCGGTGCATGGCACGGCGGATGTCAAGACAGGCACGTTCAAGAGCATCTAAAAACAATCAGGAGTGAAACTCAAATGAGCATTGTTCGTTACGCAGCCGTGTTGGAGGCTCAGCCCGAAGGCGGCTTTACCGCCACCTTCCCCGGCATTCCCGAGGCGATTACTGAGGGTGACACCCGCGAGGAGGCGCTGTTTCACACCATATTTTCAAAGCAGTTCATGCGGCCAACTGCGGCTTGCATGCCAGCGCAACATCAAAGCCAGAACCAGCAAGATAAACTGCCAGCACCCCAATCCTCCCGATGATCCCCCAATGGCTGACCACTACGACGACTATTCGCCCGAACAGCTCATGCACCTGCTGCGCGAGCGCGACCGGCGGCTCCATTTCGGCCATGACATTGATCTCCCTTGAATTTGACCCGTCATGGCGGCAAGCCGTGAACAGCCGCCTGAACCTTGCGCCGCTGCGGCCACGGCGCGATCTGATGCTGAATGGGCAGAAGATTGGCTCGGTTGAGGGCGGTGTTGTTGAGCAGTTGCTGCCTGATGGGCCGGAGTTGGTGCAGGCAGCTTTTTCTCTGAGATATGTGCCGGCTGAGGCCAGTTGGCGGATTGCAGGCGATGGCACGCAGGCGCTTGAGTTTCTGGCGCAGGGTTTTTACGCGGCCAACATCTGCCATATCCGCCAGCAGTGGCGCAACGAGCAGTTGGCAGTGTTCAACGAAACTGGGCAACAGTTGGCCACTGCCGAGCGGGGCATCACCCGTTTGTTGGGCATCACAACGCGGGCCGTGCATCTGTTTGGGCGCACGCCCGATGGCCGAGTCTGGGTGCAGCAGCGGGCGCTAGACAAGTCCAATGACCCGGGTTTGTGGGACACGCTGATGGGCGGCATGATTTCGGCCGCCGACACCCTGCAAACGGCATTGCAGCGCGAAACCTGGGAGGAAGCCGGTCTTCACCTCGATCAGCTCACGGCTATTTGCCACGGCGGGCACTTTTTCGTGCAGCGGCCCAGCAAGGTCGATAACGGCACCGGCTATGTGGTCGAGCGGATTGACTGGTTTGAATGCGTGGTGCCAGATGCTGTGCTGCCGCAGAATCAGGATGGCGAGGTGGCGCAATTTGCCCTGCTGGAGCCGGATGAACTGAAAAGTCGCCTTGAAGCCAATCAATTTACCAGCGAGGCGGCTTGCATTTTTGTTCGGGTTTTGGGGCGCGATCTGCCAAATTGACGGTTTGTGGCGTTACGCCAGCCGCAACACCATCACGCCACCCACCACGGCGCAGGCACCGATGGCGCGGCGGGCGGTGAATTTTTCTTTTAAAAACCAGGTGCCCAGCAGCACCGCAAACAGCACCGAGGTTTCGCGCAGCGCCGCCACCATGGCCACCGGGGCGTGGGTCATGGCCCATAGCGCAATGCCGTAGGAGCCCAGTGATGCCAGCGCCCCGACCGTGGCAACGGGCCAGCGCTTGACGGCATAACGCGGAAAAGCGCGGCCACGCCCGGCCAGAATCAGCAGCGTGTATGGCCAGCCGTCCAGCACAAAAATGGCGGCCACATACTGCAAGGTGCTGTGCAGCGTGGCACCCGCCACCCGCACGCCCTGCCCGTCCACCACGGTATAGAGCGCGATGATGACGGCATTGGCCAGCGCAAACGCCACTGCCTTGGGGGCGGCAACCACTTGCGGGCGCAACGCCAGCAGCAGGATGCCGCTGCTGATGCCCGCCACCCCCAGCCAGGCCTGCCATGAAAGAGTCTCGCCCAGAGTGAAACTGGCCGAGATCGCCACCAGCAACGGAGCCACGCCGCGCATCAGCGGATAGGTCAAGCCCAGATCGCCGTGGCGGTAGGCTCCGGTCAGGGCGATGTAGTAGCCAATGTGAATCAGCGCCGAGGTCGCAATAAATGGCCAGGCCGCCGCCGCTGGCCAGCCCACCAGCACCACCAGTGGCATGGCCAGCAGCGAGCCGATCAGGTGAATCAGCGCGGTGTCAAGGTCCTTGTCGCTGCTGGATTTGACCAGCGCGTTCCAACTGGCGTGCAGCAGCGCACCGAACAACACGGCGGCCATCACGCCCGGACTCATGCTCAAGTTCATGCCTTGTCGGCTTTGCCAGCGGCATTGGCCAGCTTGCTCAGGAGCTTGTCAAACAGCCAGGGCTGGCGCTGCTGGTCTTCGGCGCGCTCCTTGCGCCGAATCGCGTTGCGCACCAGCAGCGAGCCGACATAACGAAACGGCTCGGGCGGGAAATAACCCAGTGGCCCGTGCGTCAGGGGGCTGCGGGTCCAGGCGTTGTCCTGCTCCAGCAGCAGGGATGACAAAATTTGCCCGCCCATGTAACACGGCCCAACACCATTGCCGGAATAGCCAAATCCGTAATAGATGTGAGGACTGCCATTGAACTTGCCAAAAAACGGAAAGCCGGTGACGGAGCGGTCAGACGGGCCGTTCCAGCTCGCCGTCATCGGCACACCGGCCAGCGACGGGAAAAAGCCGCGCAGGGCGGCGGTCAGTTCGCCACTGTAAGGCGAGCGCTGGTCGAACACCGCAGGCAGGCGGCCACCCCAGGCGAAGGTGTTGCCGCCTTTGCCCAGCATCAGTCGACCGTCTGTCGTACTGCGATAGTAATAGACAAAGGTGCGCGAATCCAGCACCGACAGACCGCCAGCCGGACCAGTTTGCGCCAGCAGCGCAGGGCATTTTTCGGTGATGACCATGTCGCTTGAGACGATGACGATGCTGCGCTCAAACTGCGCAAACATGCCCGCCATCCAGGCGTTGGTGGCCAGCACCAGCTTGCTGGCGGTGACGCTGCCGCCGGGTGTGTACACGTTGACCGGCTGGCCGCAGTCAAAGCCCAGCATCGGGCTGCGCTCATAAATACGGACGCCCATGCTCTGCGCCACACGGCGCAGGCCACGCACCAGCTTGCCGGGGTGGACGGTGGCGGCATGGGGTGAAAAGACCCCGGCGAGGTTTTTGGCCGAACCGGAACGACGCGCGACTTCTTGCGGGGATAGCTTGAAATAAGACTGGATGCCGCAGGCTTGCAGCGCCTGCATGACCGGGTCAAGCGTGCCGATTTGTGCCGGGTTGGTGGCGGTGTAGAGGGTGCCGTCGTGGCGAAATTCAGCGTCGATCTGGTGTGCCCGGCAAAAGTCGGCAATCTGCTGCACCGCTGCTTCAGAGGCTTTGACCAGCCGAATCGCCTCGGACTCGCCAAACAGTTTGCGCAGGGTGAAAAATTTGGCCGACCAGGTCAGCACGCAGCCGCCATTGCGCCCGCTGGCACCGGCCCCGCAGAGATCGCCTTCCAGAATGACGATGTCGAGGGCCGGATTGTGCTGTTTGGTCTGGATCGCCGTCCACAAACCGGTGTAGCCGCCGCCAACAATGCAAATGTCGGCCTGCGTGTCGCCGTGCAGGGCCGGGGCCAGATCGCCGTCGTTGAACAAGGCCTGCTCGATCCAGAACGGGCGCATGGCGGTTGGCGTGTAAGGGGTTGCCAGGCTGTCAGTTTGGTTCTGTTGCATCAATTGAAAGTCTCGAATTTTCCAACCGGCAGACCTCAACCTGACCGGCGTGCCAGCAGAACTGCCTTCAAGTGGCCGGTTGGCTGTTCAAGGTCATGTGAACGATCAGCATGGCCACAGAAATCCAGCCCCAGCTAACATCATGGTCGAAAGACGTGATGAGTGACTCCGTTCTTCTCCACCACATCTTCAAGCACAGAATGATTCCAATCTTGAACCAATGACATATCCATCACCGTTTTTTGGCCGGGTTTGATTTTTTTCAGGGATAGCGCTAAAGCACTCACACCTAGTTTTACGGTCTTTGCCCTATTGGTCGGATATACCAAAACTGAAATATCAAGACCAACAAAATTTTGTTGGTGATGCATATTCTTATCAGCAGTCACCAGCACATCAAACTTGCCATTTGCCGCTCTGAGCAAGACACCATTCTTCATGCCTTCCCATCCAGCATCTTTGATCGTTTGAATTTCCAGATCCGTATCGATTTCAGCAAGCCAGCGCTTCAACTGCTTGGGCAAACACTCGTCAATCAGAACCCGAATCATGCTACAGACTGCTCTCTCTCCAGCGATGCTTCTGCTTCTTTGAGAACGTTGAGCGCAGTTTCACGATTTAACGTGGGATAGGATTCCAGGATTTCCTCCAAGGTCAACCCATCTGCAAGATTTTCGAAAAGCACTGCAACTGGAACACGAGTACCACTAAAAACTGGCGTTCCACCAAAAATATCTGGGTCAATTGAAATAAGTCTGCTTGTCATATCGACTCCACGGTTAAATGCCAGGAAAAAAGGGGACGTTACCAAGAATGTTGGCTTGAATTAACGTTGACAAGTGGTTTCTCCAATGGAATTAAGCTGCATGGCATTCAGTCAGCGATGGGTACTGTTGCATTTTATGGCTGTAGCGTGGCCGCTGGGGGCGTGTTACGTTCTGGGGGGCAGGTCTTGCAAACCAGCATTGCAAATCAATTGCGACCCATTCCCCTGTTTGCCGTGCAACAAGTGCCATTGCAGGTCGTGCGGCTGCCCTGACCAGCTTGCAACTCTTGCTGCCAACATGCAAAACCTCATGGCCAAATAGTCATGCCAGCAGCGCATCAAAGCCAGGGCAGGGAATAGGTTTTGAGGTTGGTAAAGCTCTTGATGGCTTCCTGCACACCTTCCTTGTAGCCCAGACCGGAGTCCTTGATGCCGCCAAAGGGGGTGAGTTCGAGCCGGTAGCCGGGCACCTCGCGCACATTGACGCTGCCGACCTGCAATTCGTTGATGAAGCGGGTGATGTAGTCGAGCCGGTTGCTGCACACCGAACTCGACAGGCCATACACCGTGCCGTTGCTGATGGCAATCGCTTCGTCGATGCTGTTGAAGCGGATGATCGGCGACACTGGGCCAAAGGTTTCTTCCTTGGCGACCCGCATCCCGGGCAACACATGGTCGAGCACGGTCGGTGAATACAGCGCACCCCGGCGCACATTGCCAACCCGCAGGCTGGCGCCCTGCCCGATCGCCTCGTTGACGCGGCTTTCAAAAAACATGGCGGCTGGCTCGTCAATCACCGTGCCCATGTCGTTGCTCTGGTCCATCGGGTCACCGTATTTCCAGGCGCGGGTTTTGGCCACCACCTGTTCGACAAACTCATCGGCCACCGCCGAATGCACCAGCATGCGTTTGACGGCTGTGCAGCGCTGGCCCGAATTTTTGTAGCTGCCCTGCACCGCCAGCGTCGAGGCTTCGTCAAGGTCGGCATCTTCCATCACGATGATCGGGTCATTGCCGCCAAGCTCCAGCACCATGCGCCGGTAACCGGCCTTGCCGGCAATGTATTTGCCAATCGCCACGCCGCCAGTGAAGGTGACCAAGTCAACCTGTTCATTGCTGATCAGTTCGTCGGCGATTTCGCGCGGATCACCGGTGATGACACTTAAGCATTCGGGCGGCAAACCGGCTTCATACAGGATGTCGGCAAACAGGATGGCCGAAAACGGCACTTTTTCGGAGGGCTTGAGCACCATGCGGTTGTTGCTGGCAATGCTGGGCACCACCTTGTGCGCCACCTGGTTCATCGGGTGGTTGAACGGAGTGATGGCGGTAATGACACCCAGCAGCGGGCTGCGCTGGGTATAGACGCGGCGCTTTTTGCCATGCGGGGTCAGGTCGCAACTGAAAATCTGGCCATCGTCTTTCAGGCATTCGCTGGCGCCAAACAACAGCACATCGCTGACGCGGCCAGCCTCGTACAGCGCATCCTTGATGCACAAACCGGCCTCCGCCGTGATGAGTTGCGCCACCTCGTCAAGCCGCTGGCTGATGATGGCGGCGGCGCGGTTCAGGATGGCGGCGCGCTCAAAGCGGGTCAGACTGGGCCGATAGCGGTGCGCCGCAGCAAACGTCTCGCGCACCTCGTCCAATGTGGCCTTGGGCACGGTGCCAATAACTTCTTCGGTAAACGGGTTGAACACCTGGATGCAACGGTCAACGGATCGATCTGCCCCGACCTTTCGACCGGCCAGGCGCATGGCGTTGAGTTGATGGTCAAGGATGTATTGCCGGATGTCGTTCATGGTATTTTTATATAATAAATTGGCCTCTAGCCCTTATGCAGCAAGCGCAAGCAGCTATGTTAAACATAGTAAAAAAAATCAGGCAACATGGTTCAGCGCCAGATCAAACACATCAAAATTCCGCAAGCGCCTGGTCACATTCAGCCAAGGCAGTTTGCGGTTGACGATCAGCGGCACGCGCTGCTCGCTGATGCCGCCATGCGAGCGCAGCGGTACTTCCAGCGCGCTCAGGTCGTGCCGCGCCGCCGAAGTGCCAATGACAGTCGAACGCTCCGACACCACCACGATGTCGCCAATCCGGTCGGCTGGCAGCTCAAACCGCGCCGCCGCCTGCGCGCGTGTCAGCACCAGTTCCAGCCCGAGCACTTGCCGCAAGCGCTCGCAGGCATCCGTCACATCGACACTGCCGGGCAAATATACCGTGGCATAGGAACCCAGCGCACCATGGTGAACGACATAGGGATCGGTGATTGGCAAAATCACCCGTGCCTGCGCCGCACCCAGCCAGGCATCAAACCAGTCTTGCAGGTAAATCACCTCCGGCGTGCCGTCCATGGCGGTTTTGGCGTTCATGCCGTGGTCGGCAGTCAGCGCAATCACGCAGCCCATGTCGTCAAGCTGGCCCAAATAGCCGTCCATCATGGCGTAAAACGCATTCGCCCCTGCCGTGCCGGGCGCGTGTTTGTGCTGGATGTAATCGGTGGTGCTGAGGTACATCACATCGGGCCGGCCGATCTGCATCAGCTTGACACCCGCTGCAAAGACAAATTCGGACAAATCGGCGCTATAGACGCTGGGCAGCGGTTTGCCGACCAGCGCCAGCACATGGTCAATGCCGTTGACCGCCAGCGTAGCCTGATCGGCTTTTTCTGCCGAAAAACAGATGCCGGTCATTTTGTGGCCCAGCAGTTCGCGCAGCTTGTCCTTGGCAGTCACCACGGCCAGTTTCAGCCCGGCATCGCTGAGTGCGGCCAGCAGGGTCGGCGCGCGCAGCCATTTGACATCGTTCATCATGACTTCAGTGCCGCTGGCAGTGTCAAACAGGTAGTTGCCACAAATGCCATGCACGCTGGGCGGCACGCCGGTGACGATGGACAGGTTGTTGGGGTTGGTAAAGCTTGGAATCACGCAGTCGGCCACCAGCACGGTGCCGTGCGCCAGCGTGCGCTTGAGCCAGGGCATCTGGCCAGCAGCCACTGCTTGCGCCAGGTAATCCGGCTCGCAGCCATCGACACAGACCACCACGGTGGGGTGTTTTGGCAGTTGGTAGCTGCGGCCATTGACGCTTAGGCTGGGGGATTTGTCGGTGTTCATGGTGGGAGGCTTTCAGGGTGAGGTGGGTCAGGGTGCAGCGACTTCGCGCAGGCATTGGTCAAGTATGTCCAGGGCATGTGACATTTGTTCGTGGCTGGTAATCAGCGGCGGAGTCCAGGTCAGCACATTGCCCATGGTGGTTTTGAACGACAGGCCACGCGACATGGCAGCGTACAGCACGGCTTCTGCCGCATCGGCAGCAGGTGTTTTGGCGGCACGGTCGGTCACCAGTTCAATGCCGATCAGCAGGCCGCGACCGCGCACATCGCCAATCAGGGGATGCTGCAAGCGCATGTCTTGCAGGCGCTCCAGCGCATAAGCGCCGACACGGGCCGCGTTGTCAACCAGTTGTTCGCGCTCAATGATGTCGAGCGTGGCCAGTGCGGCGGCGGCAGTGACCGGATTTTTTTCATGCGTGTAATGGCCAAAGGCATAAGCGCCCGCCAAGTCCAGATCGGCTCGTGCTATGCAGGCAGCGATCGGCAATACACCGCCACCGAGTGCCTTGCCCAGCACCATGATGTCGGGTGCCGCGCCGTCGTGCTCGGCGGCAAAAAATCGGCCGGTCTTGCCCAGGCCAGTCGGGATTTCGTCAAAAATCAGCAAGGCACCATGGTCGTTGCAGGCTTGGCGCACCGCCGCCCAGTAACCCGGTGGCGGGATAAACGGCACGGCGCGGGCCGGTTCGGCAATGACAGCGGCCACGTCGCCTTCGCGCGCCAGCACATAGCGCACCATGTTGGCGCAGGCCAGTTGGCAGCTTGCCAGGTCGGGCTGGCCCTGCGCATCAACCTGATGCCCGTAGGCACAGCGGTAACAGCCAAAGGGGGCGACATGTTCAGTGCCGGGCAACAGTGGCCCGACCGCCCGCCCGGTGCGAAACAGCGATTCGCCGCCGACGCTCGATGCTCCCAGGCCGGCACCGTGGAACGAATCCCAAAAGCTCAGGGTCTTGAAGCGGCCGGTGGTCATGCGCGCCAGCTTGATCGCCACTTCCACCGCGTCCGAGCCGCCAGTGGTAAACAGCACTTTGCCCGCTGTGCCAGTCAGCGTGGCAAAACGCGCGCTTAAGTCTTCTGCCAGTTCCACCGCCCGCCAGTTGGCAAAGCGGCGCGGCGCAAAGCTTAGCGCGTCAAGCTGGGCCTTGATGGCGGCGATCACCTGCGGGTGGGCATAACCGACATGGTGCACGTTGTTGCCGTGAAAGTCCATGTAACGCCGGCCAGCGGTGTCTTCGACCCAGATGCCTTCGGCGCGGGCAATGCCGTTAAGGCAGGGGGTAGAGACCGACTGGTGCAAAAACGCCGCGCTGTCGCGCGCCAGCAGGCTGCGGGTGGGTGCGTCGAGTTTGGCGTTTTGCCAAGCTTTGCGGCGTGGCGAATGGTTGACATCGCCTTCGCTCTGTGCTGGGCTTGTCTGTTGTTGTTTCACGTCACTGGCTTTCTGAAGGTACCTCAGCCGTCGCCGTCATAGGCATCGGGCCGGGTTGATCGCCTGCCACCGGGCGCGGCTGCTGGTTGTGGAGGGTGCGCTGCTTGCTGCCCCGCACATGCTCGGCCATGGCACGACCGGCAGCGGCGGCATCGCCGGAACTGATGGCGTCAACAATTTGCCGATGGCCTTGCCCGGACAGTGGCAAGGCACCGGCACCTGCGAGATTGAGCCGCCGAAACAGCGACAGTTCCTTGATCAGCTTGCGGTAAAGGGCAAGCAGTCGGCGGTTGCCGGTCATCTCCACCAGCCGGTCATGAAATTGCAGGTTGAGCTGGTGGTAGTCGTCAACCCGTTGGTCAGCGACGGCTTGCGTCATGGCCTGCAGCAGGGTGTTGATTTCGTGCAACTGCGCCGGGGTGATTTGGGTTGCAAGTTGCCGCCCGACCCACTCTTCCATGGCAGCGCGCAGGTCAAAAATCTCAATGGCATCGATGACCGAGATGTCACGCACAAAAACACCGCGATTTTTTTCGCTGCGGATCAGGCCAGCCTCATCGAGCATGCGAAAAGCCTCGCGAATCGGGCCACGTGACACCCCGAGCTTTTCGGCCAGGGCGGCCTCATTCAACTTGGCCCCTTGCGGGTACTCGCCCGACAAAATGGCCTGTTCAATCGCCTGCTGCGCCGCGCTGGCCAGTGAATGGCTTTGAAGCAAGGCAATGGTGGGGTGAAGCAGCGTGTCCATGCGCCTGATTTGAGCATGAATTTAAAAATTGTCAACAATCTACAAATAACAATTGACAAAATAATCAAGAAAAAGTCAAATCAAAAAAGGGGCTGGTGGTACAGGAATTGCTTCAAAATTCGCATTGTCATGACTCTGTCACAAACAGGTCACAACATGACGGCTTTTCTAAATAGGAGATCTTGATGCGTTTGTCCAAAATTGCCAAAACTCTTGCCCTTGCGGGTCTGCTTGTCTTTGTTGGCGCGGCCTCGGCCCAGAAAACCCAGTTGCTGGTCTATACCGCGCTGGAAACCGACCAGCTCAAGGCCTACCAGGAAGGCTTTAACAAAACCAACCCGGACATCGAGATCAAATGGGTGCGCGACTCCACCGGTGTCATCACCGCCAAGCTGCTAGCCGAAAAAGCCAATCCGCAAGCCGACGCGGTGATGGGGGTGGCCGCCAGCAGCCTGGCGCTGCTGGACAAGCAAGGCATGCTGATTCCCTACGCGCCGCTGAATCTGGACGCGATCATGAGCCAGTACCGCGATAAAAAAACCCCGCCAGCCTGGTTTGGCATGGACGTGTGGGGTGCCACGGTGTGCTTTAACACGGTAGAAGCGCAGAAAAAGAACATCCCCAAGCCCGAGAGCTGGCAAGACCTGACCAAGCCGGTTTACAAGGGCCAGGTGGTCATGCCCAACCCGGCATCAAGCGGCACCGGCTACTTTGACGTGGTGGCCTGGCTGACGCTGTTTGGCGACCAAAACGGCAAGGGCGGCGGCTGGAAATACATGGACGGCCTGCACGCCAACATTGCGCAGTACACCCACTCCGGCTCCAAACCCTGCAACATGGCTGCCAGCGGCGAGTTTGTGGTGGGCATCTCGTTTGAATACCGCGCCAATGCCAACAAGGCCAAGGGCGCGCCAATTGACCTGGTGTTCCCGAAAGAGGGTCTGGGCTGGGACCTGGAAGCCTTTGCCATTCACAAAGGCACCAAGAAGCTCGACGCAGCCAAGAATCTGGCCGACTGGGCTTCGAGCAAGGATGCCATGCTGCTGTACGGCAAAAACTTTGCGATCACGGCCCAGCCCGGTGTAGCGGCACCGCTGGCCAATGTGCCCAAGGACTACGAACAGCGACTGGTCAAGCTCGACTTCAACTACGCCGCCGACCAGCGCGAACGTATTCTGGCCGAGTGGACGCGCCGCTATGACGGCAAGACCGAGCAGAAAAAATAACTTTTGCCTGCGTGTGAGCACCGACTTGTTTCTCGATCTGCGCCAAATCCGCAAGGCGTTTGGCAGCTTTACCGCGCTGCAAGACATCAACCTCGGCATTCAAAAAGGCGAGTTTGTCTGTTTTCTTGGGCCGTCGGGCTGCGGCAAAACCACCTTGCTGCGCATCATTGCCGGCCTGGAGGTGCAGACCGCCGGACAGGTTTTTCAGGCCGGGCGCGACATTTCCCGCCTGCCCCCTGCCCTGCGCGACTACGGCATCGTGTTCCAGAGCTACGCGCTGTTTCCCAATCTGAGCGTGTTTGACAATGTGTCGTATGGGCTGGTGAACCGCAAGACACCGTGTGCCGAAATTCGCCAGCGCGTCACCGATCTGGTCAAGCTGGTCGGCCTGCCAGGCAGCGAGGCCAAGTTTCCGGGCCAACTCTCGGGCGGGCAGCAGCAACGCATTGCACTGGCGCGCGCGCTGGCCACCTCGCCGGGGTTGCTGCTGCTTGATGAGCCACTGTCGGCCCTGGATGCGCTGGAGCGGGTACGCCTGCGCCAGGAAATTCGCAGCCTGCAGCAAAAGCTGGGTGTCACCACCATCATGGTGACGCACGACCAGGAAGAAGCCCTGAGCCTGGCCGACCGCATTGTGGTGATGAACCATGGCGTGATCGAGCAGGTGGGCACGCCAATGGACATTTACCGCGAACCGGCTTCACCGTTTGTGGCGGATTTTGTCGGCAAGGTCAACGTGCTGCCAGCTCAGCGTGTTGCTGGCAGCTTGCAACTTGGCCGCATGCACTTGCCTGCCGCCGGGGCTGATGCTGCCGTCAAAGTTTATTTGCGCCCAGAGGATGTGCTGGCACGACCGATTGCGCCGGGCGATGCGCATGTCTTTGAAGCCTGCATTGAAGGCATCGATTTTCTCGGCTCTTATTGCCATGTGCATGTCGGCTCGCCCGAACTGGCCGAGCACAAGCTCACCGTCTATTTGTCGCTCAATTTTCTGTCGGAGCAATCCTTGCAGGTCGGCTCGCAGGTCAAACTCAAGCTGCTGCCCGAGCGCATCAAGGTGTTTTGATGGCGGCTGTGCTCCCGGTGCCCGAGGTTCGGCACGATCATCACTGGATTGACCGTCTAGCCCACGTCCTGCTTGCGCTGGTAGCTATCATTTTGGTTTATTTTGTGGCCCTTCCGCTGGGCGCGATTCTGCTGCAGGCACTGCAGTCCGGCAGTGGCGAATTTGTCTGGCTGGCGAATTTTGTCGCTTACGCGCAAACCCCGGCACTGCTGGGCAGCCTGTGGAATAGCCTGTGGGTGTCTGGCCTGGTGACGCTGATTGTGCTGCCGCTGGCCTTTACCTTTGCATACGCCTTAAGCCGCTCCTGCATGCCGTACAAGGCGCTGTTTCGCGGCATCACCCTGGTGCCGCTGCTGGCCCCGTCGCTGCTGGCGGCAATTTCGCTGATTTACTGGTTTGGCAACCAGGGGGTACTCAAGGCTTGGCTGCAAAGCATCGGTTTTGATGAAATTTACGGCGCGCCCGGCGTCGTGCTGGCCGAGTGCATTGCGGTGTTTCCGCACACCCTGATGATTCTGGTGACTGCCTTGTCGATGTCGGATGCACGGCTGTTTGAAGCGGCCGATGCGATGGGCACCACTGCCATGCGCAAGTTTTTCACCATCACCCTGCCAGGTGCCAAATACGGTTTGATCTCGGCTGCCATGGTGACTTTTACCCTGGTGATCACCGACTTTGGCATCCCCAAGGTGATTGGCGGCAACTTCAATGTGCTGGCCACCGACGTGTTCAAGCTGGTGATTGGCCAGCAGGATTTTGCCAAGGGTGCGGTGGTGGCGATTTTGCTGCTAACCCCGGCCGTGCTGAGTTTTGCTGTCGATAACTATGTCAGCCGCCGCCAGACCGCCATGCTGACGGCCCGCGCCATCCCCTATGTGGCCAAGCCATCGACACTGTTTGACCGCCTCATGACCTTGTATTGCGCGATCATCGCCTTGCTGGTGCTGGCGATGCTGGGCATGGCGGTGTTTGCCTCGTTTGCCAGCTTTTGGCCCTATAACCTGACACCGAGCCTGCGCCATTACACGCTGGGCCTGCTGGATGCCGAGGTCGGCGTGGCGTTTTTCAACAGCCTCAAGATGGCCGGCGGCACCGCCTTGTTTGGCACAGCGCTGGTGTTTGTCGGGGCTTATTTGCTGGAAAAAACCAAGGGCATGGACGGCCTGCGTGCGCTGGTGCGGCTGCTGGCGGTGATTCCCATGGCGGTGCCGGGCCTGGTGCTGGGCCTGGGCTATATCTTTTTCTTCAATGCGCCAGCCAATCCGCTCAATGGGCTGTACCACACGCTGACCCTGCTGACCGTTTGCACCATCGTCCACTTTTACACCACCGGGCATCTGACGGCGGTCACCGCATTAAAAGCTTTGGACAGCGAATTTGAAGCCGTCAGCGCCTCCTTGAAAGTGCCTTTTTACAAAACCTTCTGGCGCGTGACGCTGCCGGTATGCACGCCCGCCTTGGTGGACATGGCACGCTACTTTTTCATCAACGCCATGACCACCATATCGGCGGTGGTGTTTTTATACTCGCCCGAGACCAAGGTGGCTTCGATTGCCATTCTGAACCTCGATGAAGCTGGCGAAATGGGTGCTGCTGCCGCCATGGCGGTGCTGATTGGCCTGTCAAGCACGTTCGCCACGCTGTTTTTCATGCTGCTGGCCTGGTGGGTGCATCGGCACACCCAGGCCTGGCGCGTTTGATATTTGGAGATATGACAATGGACAGAGACAAAATCCTGCTGACCCCCGGTCCGCTGACCACCACGCTGCGCACCAAGCTGGCGATGCTGAAAGACTGGGGTTCGTGGGATGCCGATTTCAACGCGGTGACCGCCAGTGTGCGGGCCAGTTTGCTCAACATCATCCACGGCGCTGACAGCCATATCGTGGTGCCGTTGCAGGGCAGTGGCACCTTCAGCGTTGAGGCCGCAGTTGCCACGCTGGTGCCCAGAGACGGCCATGTGCTGGTGCTCGACAACGGCGCCTACTGCAAGCGCGCCGCCCGCCTGACCAGCCTGATGGGACGGCGCTGCACGGTGCTGGACTTTGATGAAGCCCAGGCGGTGTCGGCCAGCGTGCTCGAAGAACGACTGGCCGCCGATGCGTCAATCACCCATGTGGTGCTGATCCACTGCGAGACCGGTGCCGGCGTGCTCAACCCCCTGCAAGCCGTGGCCGATGTGTGTGCAGCCCACGGCAAGGGGCTGGTCGTCGATGCCATGAGTTCCTTTGGCGCGCTGGAAATTGATGCCCGCACAACCCGTTTTGATGCGTTGGTGGCGGCCAGCGGCAAATGCCTCGAAGGTGTGCCCGGCATGGGTTTTGTCTTCATCCGAAAAGGCCTGCTGGACGGCTGTGCCGGTCAGAGCCAGTCGCTGGCGATGGATTTGCATGACCAATACGTCTATATGGAAAAAACCGGCCAGTGGCGCTTTACCCCGCCGACCCATGTGGTGGTGGCGCTGCACGAGGCAATTGCCCAGTTTGAAGCCGAGGGCGGTCAGCCGGCCCGGCTGGCCCGCTACACGCAAAATTACCAGACCCTGATCGACGGCATGAAGCAACTCGGGTTCAAGCCATTTCTGAACCCGGCGATTCAGGCTCCGATCATCGTGACTTTTCATGCGTCGGTTGACCCAGCCTACGATTTCAAAACTTTTTACGCAGCAGTCAGGGCGCGCGGCTTTTTGCTTTACCCCGGCAAGCTGACGCAGATCGAGACTTTTCGGGTCGGCTGCATCGGTGCCATCGGCCCGCAGGACATGTCGCAGGCGGTGCACGCCGTCGCACTGGCGTTGAATGACATGGGGCTTGCCCCGAACTGCTGAAAAACCCGGCTCCAAGGTCTGGCCTGACATTCGGGTGAATCCTGCAATGCTATGCTGACCCCACACTCGCAAACAATGACAAACAACATGCAAAACGGAACACGCCTGGCAGCGGTAGATTTGGGATCCAACAGCTTTCGCCTTGAAATTGGCAGGGTTGAAGGTGGCCAGTTTTACCGTACCGAATACCTGAAAGAAACCGTGCGCCAGGGCGGTGGCCTCGATGAAAGCCGCAATCTGACACCCGCTGCCATGCAAATTGGCTGGGACTGTCTGGCACGCTTTGGCGAACGGCTGGCCGGGTTTTCAGCCGACGAAGTGCGCGCAGTCGCTACCCAAACCCTGCGCGAAGCGCGCAACCGCGACGATTTTTTGCGTCCAGGTGGCCAACTGCTCGGTTTCCCCATCGATGTGATCTCGGGGCGCGAAGAGGCGCGGTTGATTTACCAGGGTGTGGCACAGGCGTTGCCGCGACAAGAACAACGCCGACTGGTGATTGACATTGGCGGGCGCTCCACCGAACTGATTTTGGGCAGTGGACTCGAACCGATGCAAATGGAGTCTTACCGAGTCGGCAGCATTGCCTGGTCGATGCGCTATTTCACCAACGGGCAGTTTACCAAGCGGTCTTTTCAAACTGCCGAAATTGCCGCCAAGGCCGTGCTTGATGAAGCCATCTCGCTGTACCAGCCGGACCAGTGGGAGGTGGCCTACGGCTCGGCTGGCACTGTCAATGCCGTCGGGGATGTGCTGGTAGCAGCAGGATGGCCGACCGGCTCGATCAGCCAGGAGGGGCTGGATTGGCTACTGGACAAACTCATTGCAGCACAAAGCGCTGACCGGCTGCGCCTGCCTGGCATGAAAGAAGACCGCAAGGCCATCATTGGCGGTGGCTTGAGCATTTTGCGAGCCTTGTTTGACCTGTTGGGCATCGAGAGTCTGCAACTGACCTCGGGTGGCCTGCGGCATGGCTTGCTGATGGACATGCTGGGTCAGAACCAGCATCACAGCGACTTGCGTACCCATTCGGTGGAACGTCTGGCCGCCAAGTTTGGCGCCGACCCGGTGCATGGCAAGCGCGTCGGGCAAGTGGCCAGTGTGTTGCTTGAGCGACTCTGCGCCAATCTGCCCCAATACGACCCGGGCGCGCTGGCGCGGATGCAGGAAAAACTGATCTGGGCCGGCCAACTGCATGAAATTGGCAGTCGCATCTCGCACAGCGATTACCACAAGCATGGCGCCTATATTCTGGACAACACCGATGCCATGGGCTTTGCGTTGGCCGAGTTGCACCGGCTCAGTTTGCTGGTGCTCGGGCACCGGGGCAAGCTGCGCAAACTCGATGTGGATTTTTGCGACGAGGTTTTTGTGCAGAAGTTGCTGGTATTGCGACTGGCCGTGGCTTTGTGTCATGCCAGAAGCGAACCGGATCTTGACGGCCTGAGTTTGTGCCAGGACAGCAAAACCCTGAACCGGTTTGTACTGGGTTTCCGCAGCGATTGGGCAAAAATGCACCCGCAGTCGGCGCACCTGTTGAACGAGGAGTCGATCGCCTGGCAAAAAACACCCTGGTCGCTGGGTGTTGTGGAGTCTTGAACGACTCTAGCCGCCGGTATCCCGGGGCTTGTCGCTGTGAGACACATGGTAGGCATCGGCCACATAGGCCGGACCTTTCATCAGCCAGACAATCACGCAGCCAATGGCGATGGTTAAAACGGCAGTCCAGATAAAAATCGCCAGCCCGATCATGATAAAGTCAAAGGTCTGAAGGTGCCGCTCAATCTCGGCCATGCTGCCTTCTGTCACCAGCAAGCGCGCCAGCATGGCCATCAAGACTGGCAGCACCGTGCCGGCCAGCAGCACATTGGGCATCATCCGCAGCAATCGCCACTCAAAGCCATAGGGGGTGCGCTGATAACCTGGAAGTTTGGCAAGCCAGTTCATGTGTCGATTTTAGGCACCTGGCACAAAACCCCGAACAAGCATTGGAAGAATGGTTGTTACAACCATTTTTGCATGAACTGTGCATGGCCCATGGCCGGATCAAGCTGGTAGTTTGCAAAGCCCACGCGACGGTACAGTGTGATGGCAGACTCATTGCCAGACAGCACTTCGAGCGTCAGCTTGCAAGCCCCCCGCTGAAGCGCTATTTGCGCCACCAGGGCCAGCATCTGCTCGGCAATCCGTTGGCCCCGGTGCGAGGCCGCTACCACCACGTCATGCACATTGACCAGGGGCTGGCAGGCAAAGGTCGAGAAACCCTCGACACAATTGATCAAGCCCACCGGTCGGGAGCCAGCCGACTCGTCAAAAGCCAGCACGCTAAACAGATTGGGGCGCGCGCGCAAGGCGGCAGGCAGATTGACCTTGGCAATATCAGACAGGGGTTCGCCACCACCGGCCGGGTCTGCCGCATAAGCGTCGAGCAAAGCCAGCAGCGCAGCCATCTGCTTGCTGTCGGAATAATCGGCTTGACACAGGCGCAAATCTGGCGATTTCATCGTCAAAGTCCCTCTTGCGCAGTGATCGTTCTGGCAATGCGCTGGGCACAGGCCTGGGCCTGCACGGCATCACGCGCTTCAACCATGACCCGAACCAGCGGCTCGGTGCCACTGGCCCGGATCAGAACGCGACCGGTTTGCCCCAATTCGTTTTCAACCGCGCGCGTCACAGATGCCAGATCCGGGCTGGCACGCCAGTCCTGACCGGGTTTGAGGCGAATATTGATCAAGGTTTGCGGGAACAAGCTGACATCACTGAGCAATTGCGACAGACTGTTGCCACTGCGCACCACTGTTTGCAACACCTGCAGGGTTGAAATCAGGCCATCGCCAGTGGTGTGCTTGTCCAGCGCAAGCAAATGGCCCGAGCCTTCACCACCGAGCAGCCATTGGTGCTTTTCAAGCTCTTCCAGCACATAGCGGTCCCCAACCCTGGCGCGCACAAACTCAACCCCGCGTGCCTGCAGGGCGACTTCAACCGCCATATTGGTCATCAGAGTGCCAACCACGCCGGGCACCGATTCGCCACGGCGCAGCCGGTCATCCACCATCAGGTAAAGCAACTCGTCGCCGTTGAACAGGCGTCCCTGCGCATCAACCAGTTGCAGCCGATCCGCGTCGCCATCGAGCGCCACCCCAAAATCAGCCCGATGTGCCTTGACCGCCTCCACCAGCGCTTCGGGGTGGGTGGCACCGACACCCGCGTTGATGTTCAGGCCATCGGGCGCACAGCCAATCGGCACCACTTCAGCACCCAATTCGTGAAACACCTTGGGCGCAATATGGTAGGCCGCACCATGTGCCGCATCCACCACAATGCGCAGACCCTTGAGGGTAAGGTTGTGGGCAAACGTGCTCTTGCAAAACTCGATGTAGCGTCCGGCGGCATCATCGAGGCGGCGTGTCTTGCCCAGATGGGCTGAATCGGCCCAGACCGGATCATCGCCAACAGCAGCTTCCACATCAAGTTCCCAGACATCGGGCAGCTTGGTGCCTTGGGCACTGAAAAACTTGATGCCGTTGTCGTCGAAAGGGTTGTGACTGGCACTGATCACCACACCCAGCGATGCCCGCTGCGCACGCGTCAGGTAAGCCACGCCCGGTGTTGGCAGCGGCCCGAGCAACACCACATCAACCCCGGCCGAATTGAAGCCGCTTTCCAGCGCGCTTTCCAGCATGTAGCCAGAAATTCGGGTGTCTTTGCCAATCAGCACGGTTGGTCGCGCCTCAGACCGTTTCAGCACTCGCCCGACTGCATGCGCTAAGCGCAACACAAAGTCCGGCGTGATCGGGTCTTGCCCGACCGTTCCACGAATGCCATCGGTTCCAAAAAATTTCCTGGACATGTGCTTTCTACTCCGCTTCGTTTGGTTAACACATTGCTTGATTATCTGGCGGCCAGAAGCACGCGCAGCGCCTGAACTGTCTCTTTCACATCATGCACACGGACTACGGCGGCGCCGCGCTGCACTGCCAGCAAGGCAGCCGCCAGACTAGGTGCCAGGCGCTGCCGAGCCAATAAGGGCTGGCCGGCAGCGGCGGTCATGCCGGCCAGCGACGACTTGCGTGACCAACCGATCAACAAGGGATAGCCCGCTGCCAGCAGTTCGGTCTGGCGCGACAACAGCGAAAAGTTCTGCGTTGCCGTCTTGCCAAAACCAATGCCCGGGTCAATCAAAATTCTTGCCTTTTCGACCCCTAGCCCATATAGAGTATGCGCAGCTTGCTCTAAAAATAATAGCACTTGCGGCACCACATCGCCTTGCATCGGCTGCACCTGCATGGTTTGCGGCTCTTGGTGCATGTGCATCAGGCAGACACCACAGTTGGGGTGCATGGCGATGACTTGGTCACCACGCAACGAATCCCTGCCCTCCTGCCAACGCAACGCCCAGATGTCATTAATGATGTCGGCACCCAAGTCGAGTGCTGCCTGCATGACTTGCGGTTTGTAGGTATCCACTGACACCGCCACGCCCAGGCTGAGTGCGCCTTTGAGAACCGGCAAAACACGGGCAAGCTCATCTTCAAGGCCCAATGGCTGTGCCCCTGGCCGGGTCGATTCTCCACCAATGTCAAGAATGTCGGCACCGTCCTGAATCAACTGCTCGCAATGGCGCAGCGCGGCAGCGGTCGAGCCATGTTGTCCACCGTCCGAAAAAGAATCCGGCGTGATATTCACAATGCCCATCACCCTGGGCGTGCCGAGATCAAGCTGAAATCGGGTGGTCTGCCACTTCATCGCCGGCTGCCTGTTCATGTGCATGCTCAGATTGATCAACGCTGCAATGAAAAGAAACAAAAAAACGGGGCCTGCGCCCCGCTTTTCAGCGCTGCACCCAAGGTCAGGCGGCGTGCGGGGCGGTATCGGTCTTGACCGGGGGTGTTCCGCCACTGCCGCCATCAGTGCCGGTTGAGGGAATGCGCGCAGTCCAGTCTTTCGGTGGACGGGGTTCACGACCGGCCATGATGTCATCGAGCTGGTCACTGTCGATGGTTTCCCATTCGAGCAAAGCCTTGGCCATGGCATGCATGTTGTCGCTGTGCTCTTCGATCAGCCGGCGCGCCAGGGCGTACTGCTCGTCGATGATGCGGCGCACCTCGGCATCGACCTTTTGCATGGTGTCTTCACTCATGTTGGTGGTTTTGGTGACGGATCGGCCCAAAAATACCTCGCCCTCGTTTTCGGCATAAACCATCGGCCCCAGGGCGGCAGTCATGCCGTAGCGCATCACCATGTCGCGCGCAATATGCGTGGCCCGCTCAAAGTCATTGCTGGCACCGGTGGTCATCTGGTTCATGAACACTTCTTCGGCAATGCGGCCACCAAACAGCATGCTGATCTGGTTGAGCATGTAGTCCTTGTCATAACTGTAGCGGTCTTGCGCCGGCAGGCTCATCGTCACGCCCAGGGCGCGACCACGCGGAATGATGGTGACCTTGTGTACCGGGTCGCACTTGGGCAGCAGCTTGCCAATCAGCGCGTGGCCAGATTCGTGGTAGGCGGTATTGCGGCGTTCGCTCTCGGGCATCACCATGCTCTTGCGCTCCGGACCCATCAGGATTTTGTCTTTGGCTTTTTCGAAGTCCTGCATCTCTACCGTGCGGGCATTGCGGCGGGCAGCCATCAGGGCGGCTTCGTTGCACAGGTTGGCCAGATCGGCACCACTCATGCCGGGCGTTCCGCGAGCAATCACGGCCGGGTTGACATCCTGGCTGAGCGGCACCTTGCGCATGTGGACATTGAGAATTTGTTCGCGGCCCCGGATATCGGGCAGCGTCACATACACCTGACGGTCAAACCGGCCCGGACGTAGCAAGGCGGAATCCAGAATGTCTGGCCGGTTGGTGGCAGCCACCACAATCACGCCGACGTTGGTCTCAAAGCCGTCCATCTCGACCAGCATCTGGTTCAGGGTTTGTTCACGTTCATCGTTGCCACCGCCCAGACCGGCACCACGCTGGCGGCCAACAGCATCAATTTCATCAATAAAAATGATGCAGGGCGCATTTTTCTTGGCGTTGTCAAACATGTCACGGACACGCGAGGCACCGACACCGACAAACATTTCGACAAAGTCGGAACCCGAAATGCTGAAAAACGGCACCTTGGCTTCACCTGCAATGCTCTTGGCCAGCAAGGTCTTGCCGGTTCCGGGTGGCCCCACCAGCAGCAAGCCGCGCGGAATGCGACCACCGAGCTTTTGAAACTTGGCCGGATCTTTCAGAAAATCAACCACTTCCTTGACTTCCTCTTTGGCCTCGTCACAGCCGGCCACATCCGAAAACATCACGGTGTTGGTGTTTTCATCGAGCAGCCGCGCCTTGCTTTTGCCAAAACTGAAGGCGCCGCCCTTGCCGCCGCCCTGCATCTGGCGCATGAAATAGATCCAGACCCCGATCAGCAGCAGCATCGGCCCCCAACTGACCAGCAAGGTCATCAACAGGGAGCCTTCTTCGCGCGGACGGACATCAAACTTGACATCATTGGCAATCAGATCGCCTACCAAGCCACGGTCAAGATAGGTGGCGGTGGTGCGGACTTTTCTGTCGTCATTGGTGATGGCAATGATTTCGGTGCCGCTCTGGCCTTCCTGGATGATGGCACTCTTGATGCGGTTGCCCCTGACCTCATCAAGAAAATCAGAATAGCCCAGATAGCCCGCGCCGGTGGCGGGCCGGGTGTCAAACTGCTTGAAAACAGTGAACAGCACCATCGCTATCACCAACCAAACAGCAATTTTCGAAAACCAGGGATTGTTCAAGCGAAACTCCAGTAGATACGCAATAACATTTTGACAACTAACTGTTAGAGATTTTAGGCTGTTCAGTGCCCGGCGGATACATGATGCGTTTCTTCAGCCTCAACAGGTGCATGGAAATACCACGATTGCCACTATTTCAAGGTCAGACCGACCAAAAATGTCTCGGACGACTTGTCGCGCGATGCTTTGGGCTTGATGCACTTGACCGTCACAAAGCTTGCGCGAAATCGTTTGACCAGCACATCGTAGCTGCTGCCATGAAACACCTTGGCTACCAGCGCACCCTGGAGTTTGAGATGCGCTTGTGCAAATTCCAGTGCAAGCTCCACCAAATGCTCGATCCGAGCAGCATCGGCTGACTCGATACCCGACAGGTTGGGTGCCATGTCCGAGACAATCAGGTCGGCTTGATGTTCTTGCAACAGCGCAGCAAGTTGGCGCAGCACTGCGTCTTCCCGGATGTCGCCTTGAATAAATGCCACCCCCTCGATCGGCTCCATTGGCAGCAGGTCCAGCGCGATGATCTGGCCGTTGAGCGCCCCGACCGCCGCACCACCGCCAGTGGCCGACCGAGGCGACAGCTTGCGACGAATGTATTGACTCCAGGCGCCCGGTGCCGAGCCTAAGTCCATCACCCGCTGTCCGGGTTGGATCAGGTGCAGGGTTTCATCGATTTCCTTCAATTTGTACGCCGCACGGGCGCGGTAACCGTCTTTCCTGGCGAGTTTGACATAGGTATCGTTGACGTGGTCATTGAGCCACGCACGATTGACTTTGCTGCTTTTGACTGCTGATTTCATGTGTGTCGCGGATAATAGCCCCATGTCGCAAATCCAACTCTCTCCTGCCCAGCGCAAAGTGCACCGTGCCAATGCCCACCACCTTGATCCGGTTGTCATGATCGGCGGCGACGGCCTGACCGATGGTGTCAAAAAAGAAATCGATAGTGCCTTGAATGCCCATGGCCTGATCAAGGTTCGGGTGTTTTCTGATGACCGCAGTGCCCGTGAGGCCCTGTTTTTTACACTCGCCGAGGAACTCAATGCAGCTCCCATTCAGCACATCGGCAAACTGCTGGTGCTTTGGCGCCCGACACCGGAGCGTGAAAAAACCATCGACGAAGACCGCTTGCCCGGCCCGAGGGATGTCAAGGTGCTGAAATTCAGCAAACGTGGTGGTCAGCGTCCTGAAGTCAAAACCCTGCGCGTGCTCGGCAACCAGCGCCTGACCTCCGGCGGCCAAATCAAACATGCCAAACGCAAGTCGGTCAGCATCAAAAAGCGCAATCAAGATCACTGAAACCTGACAATAGATCGCCAGACAGGCCTCAAGCCATCGTGAATTCACCCTGTTTCCACCGGTCGTCCGTTTCAATCAATTCCCATACCCTTTTGGAGTTGGCCATGTCCCACCATTCCAGACAGTTTTTTGCATCAACCCTTTTGGCCATCTGCGCAGCACAAGCGCAAGCCGTTGGCAAACTGGCCGAGTTGAGCGTGGTTGACCGGAGCAACGGAGCCACCCTTCCAGTCTATTTCCATGCTGGTCAATACTGGGTTGCTGGCAAACCGGGTGCCAAATACGCCATTTCATTGTGCAACAAGCTCGGCGAAAGGCTGCTGGCGGTAACTTCCGTTGATGGCCTCAATGTGCTAACCGGTGCCCGAGCGGGATGGGGCCAGACCGGCTATGTGTTTGGCAGCCGCACCTGTTATGAGATCACTGGCTGGCGCAAGAGCGATCATGAAGTTGCCACGTTCGAGTTTTCAGCCGCCGGTGACTCTTATGCGGCATTGACCGGTCGCCCAAAAGAGCTTGGGGTTATCGGTGTAGCGCTGTTTCGGGAACGCCGGCCAGCGCCGGTGATTGCCCCGCCGGTGTACCAGCGCCGAAGCGAGGCCGACATTTTCAGGGCACCTGGTGCTAACAGTCACCTGCCCGCACCTGCGCCTGCGCCTGCGCCTGCGCCAGAATCCTCACGCAACAGTGGCGGCAGCGCCACAAAAAGCACTGAACGCGGCACCAGTGCCGACAGCGCCTTGTCCACGACCGCGCCGATGCCGATCGAGAAACTTGGCACGGCGCACGGCCAGCGTGAAGAGTCGTTGGTGTCCCATACCGAGTTCGAGCGGGCGCAGCTTCGTCCCAATGAAATCATCCAGATTCGCTATGAAAGTTACGAAGCTCTGGTGGTGTTGGGGGTGATCCCGAATACATCGCGCCGGGTGCCTAATCCGTTTCCCATCTCTGGGCGAGACTCTTATGTGCCGGACCCGCCGCCTCGTCCTGACTGAGCACTTTTCCCCAGCCCGGTCATTCGGCCTATGCACAGCCCGGCCAGCATGACCGAACCGGCTGCGTCCACCGAACTCACTGCCTTGTTTTTTTTTAGCGCAGTGCACGCCGGGAGCTTGCCTGAAGCGCAAACCCTGCTTGCCCGTGGTGTTTCAATCAATGCACGTGATGCCAGCGACCGGACCACATTGATGGTGGGCGGTTCAGGCTGGCCATACAATACGCAAAAAAAGGGGCAACACCCAAATCATGTCCTTGCCAAAGCCGCATTCCGAATGAAAAATGTAGGCCAAACGTGCTGAAAATTGGCAGGTTCGGCGCGCAAATTTCAACTTCTTCACGGAAAAAAGGAGTGCCAAACATGTATTTTCATCAAACTGCAAAACATCCAGAAGAAACTACGCCTGCCCGTTTCACGCCGATTCAATTGGCTGTGCAGGCCTTCAAGAAAAAAACCGACCCCTTCGGGATCATTGCTTCCCAGGTCAATGCCCAGATCGCCTGGCTGAACCATCCACCAGAGTTACTGCAAGCTGTTGATGACATTGGCGCGGACCTGGTGGCGCTATATGTCCACTCACTGCAAAGGGGGCTTGGTTTCACGGTACATGACGTGTTCACGCCGAACACCGACGACACCCGTTTCGCCGATCCGGTCTGGACTGAGTCGGCGGGCTGGGACATCTTGAAAGAGTGGTATTTGACCCTGACCAGCCGACTTCAAACCCTCACGCTTGAGACGCCGGGTCTGACCGATCACGAACGTCGCCGCGCCGCTTTCTGGCAGCGTAACTGGCTCAACATGCTGGCGCCGACCAATTTCTTTTGGCTCAACCCCTTGGCCCTCGCCCGTTTTGTTGAAACAGGAGGTCAGAGCGTGGTGCAAGGCATGAGGAACTTCGCGCGTGATATGGAAGCCAAAAATGTCCTGATGGTTGAGCCGGATGCCTTTACGGTAGGCAAGGACTTGGCCACAACACCAGGCAAGGTGGTTTTTCGCAATCATCTGGTGGAACTGATTCACTATGCACCAAGCACCAAGAAGGTGCGGGCGATGCCGATCCTGATCATCACGCCCTGGATCAACAAGTTTTACATTCTCGATCTGACTGCCCGAAAAAGCATGGTCAAGCACCTGATTGATCAGGGCTTTTCGGTTTTCATTTCGAGCTGGAAAAATCCGCCCAAAGAAATGAAAGATGTCGGCTTTGACGACTATTTGATTGAAGGCGTCAATGAACTGGTGCGCGTGACCACCGAGTTTTGCAAAGTGCCACAGGTGCATCTGGTGGGCTACTGCATTGGTGGCACCCTGGTAACCACCTGGATGGCCTGGGCCAACAAACGAATTGGCGCAGACACGATGCCGGTGGCGCACTGGACCCTGTTCACGACACTGACCGATTTTTCAAACCCCGGTGAAATGGGAGTGTTTATTGACGAAGCGGGGCTTGATGCCCTGGATGACATCATGGCCAAGAAAGGTTATCTTGACGGCAGCGAGATGGCCGCATCTTTCCGGCTGCTGCGTTCCAATAGCCTGATCTGGAATTACTGGGTACCAAGCTATTTGCTGGGCGAGAAACTGCCGCCGTTTGACGTGCTGTTCTGGAACGTCGATGCCACCCGCATGCCGCAAGCGATGCATTCTTTCTATCTGCGTCAAATGTACCTGCACAACAACCTGGTCAAGCCTGACCTTCTGACCGTGGGTGGCGAGCCAATCAATCTGGCGCGCATCAGCCAGCCGATTTACGTCGTGACCGCCGAAGACGACCATGTTGCACCCTGGAAGTCCTGCTATCAGATCCGAAAATATCTGAACCCGACGACAAGCGTGCGTTTTGTTCGGTCCAGCTCGGGGCATATTCTGGGAATCGTCAATCCGCCAGTAAATCCGCCCAAGCGAACCTACTGGATCGCCGAGCCGCAGCACCACGAGAGTTGCGAACAATGGCTTGATCGCGCAGAAAAGAGGCCCGGCACCTGGTGGGATGATTGGACCGCCTGGCTACAGTCGCGAACCGGCGAAATGGTACGGGCCTACACCACGACCAACCGTCGGTTCCCGGCACTTGCTGATGCGCCCGGCACTTATGTGCTGGAAAAATAGCCAACGGGTCAATCGGAAATGATGTTCGGGTCATTTTGATCCAGAACTCGCCCGCTTCGTCTAAGATGCCCCCTTTTACAGCAGATGGCATCTCATGAAAATTGAAACTTTGGCGGTTCATGCTGGCTATACACCAGACCCCACAACAAAAGCGGTTGCCGTGCCGATCTATCAGACCGTTGCCTACGCGTTTGATGACACCCAGCACGGTGCCGATTTATTTGACCTGAAAGTGGCCGGCAATATTTACAGCCGGATCATGAATCCAACCTGTGGCGTGCTGGAAGCCCGCGTTGCCGCAATGGAAGGAGGCATTGGCGCGCTAGCAGTGGCATCGGGCATGTCTGCCATCGCCTATGCCATCCAGACCATCACTGAAGCCGGTGACAACATTGTGTCTGCCTCCACCTTGTATGGCGGCACCTACAACCTGTTTGCACATACCTTTCCGCAAATGGGCATTGAGGTCCGTTTTGCCGATTACCGGGAACCAGCATCATTTGCCGCCTTGATCGATGACCGTACCAAAGCAGTTTATTGCGAATCCGTCGGCAACCCTCTGGGCAACGTGACAGACCTGGCAGCGCTGGCTGCAGTGGCTCACGCCCACGGCGTGCCGCTGATTGTTGACAACACGGTTCCCAGCCCCTATCTGTGCAGGCCGTTTGAACACGGTGCCGACGTTGTGGTGCATTCGCTGACCAAATATTTGGGTGGGCATGGCACCACCCTGGGCGGCATCATTGTCGATTCGGGCAAATTTCCATGGTCTGACAACGCCACTCGCTTCAAACGACTCAATGAGCCTGACGTCAGTTACCACGGTGTGGTCTATACCCAAGCGCTGGGCGCGGCAGCCTACATCGGTCGTGCCCGCGTGGTTCCCCTGCGCAATATGGGAGCCGCCTTGAGCGCCATGGCAGCCTTTCAAATCCTGCAGGGTATCGAGACCCTGGCGCTGCGGATGGACCGGATTTGCGACAACGCGCTCAAAGTCGCGACCTGCCTGAAGCACCACAACAAGGTCAGTTGGGTCAACTACGCCGGTCTGGCGGATCATTCGGACCACGCCCAGGCACAGAAGTACCTCGGCGGTCGCGCCTCCGGCATCATCAGCTTTGGACTGAAGGCCGATGACAGTTTGCAGGCCGGCGCACGTTTTCAGGACGCGCTCAAACTGTTTACCCGGCTGGTCAATATCGGTGATGCCAAATCCCTGGCATGCCACCCGGCATCAACCACCCACCGCCAGCTCAACTTGCAGGAATTGGCCAAAGCGGGCGTCAAACCCGACATGGTCAGGCTGTCACTCGGCATCGAGCACATTGATGACTTGCTTGACGACCTTGAGCAGGCCCTGCTGGCCGTCTGATCAAGCTGGCTGATGCCCCGCCCGGTCAGACGGCCTGAATCCGCCTGGCCGTGCGTTCGCCGACAAAAGCGAAAGAAAAACCCATGGCTTCGTTGACTGACTCATTGATCGCATGGCGCTCTTTTTCAGTCAGATAAAACATCATGTCCACATCGTGGCGGACATAACGCGCAGGCAAACGGTTGAGGGCGACACACGCCACGTCAGCCAGCATGTCAGCGTTGTAATCGGGGTAATCGATGGCCCGATTGGCCACTTCTTCAAACACAATCCGTTCGAAATAGTTGTGTACCTGTTCAAAATTGATGTTCATGACAATGGCGTAGTCGCTAAGTTTTGTTGATCGGAACAATCACCTTATCAGCACAGACCCGGTGTGGCAAGTGAAATTTATTCCCCCCCCTTGGCGCGCCCGAGCGACGTTTCCTAGCTAGTGTCTGAACGAAAACCCTATTTGTTAATTTAAATCAACAAGTTACATCATTTTTTTGAAACGAAGATTTTGCTAAAAATTTTACTCTCCCAAGGGCGATTTTCTGAAAGTCGCGTAAAACGACTGTTTCACCGGATTCAAAAATTAATGAGTCAGTCAGTCGGACTCCCAATCGCTGCCATCCTCGTTCACAAACACACGGTACGCGCGGAGTCGCTCCTTAGCAAGATCGGAGACCCTCTCGCCCGCTCCGAAGATTAGACTCGCGGCGCCATCCTTCGTGAGATTCAGCATGTTGCGCTCAAACCAAAATTTGCTGTGCGCTACAGTCTGCTTGTCGAGGAGATTTAGAAGCAGAAGAGACGACGAAACATCGTCACGGAAATCAACTCTCGACTGACGCCACAACTGCTTTGCTGCACCGTGCAGGTTGTTGTCGTTGGGGCTGAGGTATTGGTGAACTGCGGGAGGATACTGCGCGTGACGAGAAAATCCTAGATCCTCGAGAACGCCACTGCCAAATGCGTTTCCACAGTCACTCAGAACCATAGTTTCCTTTGGTATGTCGTTGTACGCAAAAAACCTTCTCAGCAGGTCGTCACTCTCCTGAACGAACGTGCGCGTCTCAGCCGTTTTGTTCCCGACGTAGACAATGCGATCAAAGTCGATCTGCAGACGGTTGGCCTCGTTCTCCATATGCTTGTAGATTGCAATGCGGCGCGCAGTAGGATCGCGGTCCTTGCGCAAGACGCTGTTATATGTGAACAAAACAGAGGGGGTGCGGTTGATGCCATCGGCCCAGACGCACGTAACAATGCAGTTGGTGTAGCGCGACATAGCGCGGTCGACCTTGGGCTGAGAGGTACCACTGGGTGAAAACGTCCTCTGGAGCAGATTGCGCTGGGATGTGTAGGTGAAGTCGATGCTGCACATGTGTTGTCGCTTGGAAGGAAAGTCCATCCTCCGTACCCAATCCCAGAGTAGATGCCGCTGTTGCTCTTGGTCGAGACGAAAACCAGCCACCCTGCTCCCCGCCATTCGGCTCGCGAAACCTCCCTTTGCCAGGTAGTTCGATGCACTCGCCATAGACAGAGAAACACCGAAGAGTTCCTGAGAACTTGCACAAAAGCCAGCCAGATCGACCCTGTGGTTCCCTAGATTTTGGGCAAGTACCCAGCCCCACAAGATCGTCTGCTGTTGCTCGGTTAACTTAACCGGTCGTCCAGATCCCTTCTCGCTGGAGATAGCCGTGCCTCCTGCCTCCACGGCGGCGACGTGGCGGTCAAACTGCGCCTTGCTGAGTACGATTCCGGCGCAAGTCATATCAGCACGAAAAGCAACCCTGGTCATCCCGTTCTTCGCCTGGACGAGATACAGTTCTGCGAGAGCAGTCTTGACTGCGTCGTCTACGCTGGCAGCGGGGTAGATTTTCTTGTGTGAGGTGGATAGCACACCATCATCGTACCTTCCGAGCGCGATCTTGGTAGGTCATCTTGCGCGATGTGGAAAGGTGGGCGATGCGCCGATTTGGACTTTGAACAAAAAAATTACAATCTGCGCCCCAAGCGGGCAATGTATGCGATAAATACTGTCAATGAAGGGCGGGCTTGACATATTTTCAATTTGTAGCAATCTCCACCTTCAAAACAAATTGTCAACTTTTAAC
>CAIQOO010000098.1 GCA_903873485.1 uncultured beta proteobacterium
AAGCGATTTACACGGAAGCTGGGAGATCTCATCTGCGCCCGAAGCCAAGTTGGGCACGGGCGGGGCAGGCAAGGCCAAAAGCCGTAACCCTGTCGTCCACGCAGGTGAGAAGTCGGATACATCCGTAGTACCGAGGAAGCCGCCGAACAAAGGGGATGACCCTGCGGAGGTGGTGGAGGAAAGGGATGTAGCCAAGGGAAACACCAGCGAGCCCCCCACGCTGCGGACACAGAGCCGAGATAAAAGCGTGTCGATGGGACTCGATGGTGTACGCGAAGCAGCGCACCCCGAAGAGCGTTTCTTCGCGTCAAATACCCGAGGCAGGAGCCGTATGCGGTAATTCTGCACGTACGGATCTGTGCGGGGGGTGGAGGGAAACCTCCATCCCTACCGCAACCATAGGGCAAAGTGTACTCCGGGTGTCAGGAAGATTTCAAGTTATCCCCACCCCCAGCTTGATCTTCAACGCCCCTCGAAATTGACTTGATAGCTTGTCGCCTCCAGAGCGAACATGGCATCAACCACAAGAAATATAGCCCGCTCCCAACCAGCGCGGTCAACCATGCAACCCGATCATTTCCCATCCTCATCAGCGTCACTGCCATCGCCTCAACCCAACGCCCTGCGTGCAGTTCTAAATTTGCCAGCCACATCACGGCTGGCCTGCGGCAAGCTTGCCGCAGGCCCTGTGGGCACACAAACTGCCTAAACTGCCCGGCATGAACCCAACACCTGAACTCCACAAGCTCCCCGGCGATGCCCTACCCGCAGAATTTCCACGGCGCGTGCTGCTGGCCGTCAGCGGTCTGACACCGCAAATCGTCACCGAAACAATCTATGCCCTGGCAGCAGATGAATTTGCCCCCTTTGTGCCGACCGAGGTGCATCTGATCACCAGCGCCGAAGGGGCCAGGCGCGCCGAACTATCCTTACTCAGTGACGATCTGGGCTGGTTTCACAAGCTGTGTGCCGACTACCACCTGCCCGGTGTCAGGTTCAATGCCAGCCACATTCACGTCATGCGCGATGCCCACGGCCAGCCGATGAACGACATCCGCAGCCCCGCCGACAACCGGGCAGCGGCTGACTTTATTACCGCGCAAGTGCGCTCGATTACGGCAGATTCGGGCTGTGCGCTGCACGCCTCGATTGCCGGTGGCCGCAAGACCATGGGTTTCTATCTGGGCTATGCCTTGTCGCTATTTGGCCGTCCGCAAGACCGCCTGAGCCATGTGCTGGTGAGCGAGCCGTTTGAGTCGAGCTACGATTTTTTCTACCCGACACCCTACAGCCGGGTGCTGCAAACCCGCGATGGCCAGCTCGCCGATACGGCACTGGCGCAGGTCACGCTGGCTGACATCCCGTTTGTCAGTCTGCGCCATGGGCTGCCGACTGCCCTGCTGGCGGGTCAGGCCAGCTTTAACGATACCGTGCTGGCTGCCCGCGCCGCCCTGGCACCAGCACACTTGGTGCTGGATTTGGCGCGCCAGTGCATTCTGGCGGCTGGCCGCGAAGTCAGTTTGCCGCCGGCCGAGCTGGCCCTGCTGGCGGTGTTTGCGCGTGAAACCCTGGCCGGCAATGTCCCCTTGAGCGCCCCGAGCAAGAGCGTGCCTGACCCGGCCTGGGGCAAGCGCTATCTGCGTGAATACCGGCGCATTGCTGGCCACTTAGCCGATATTGAAAGCACCGAACGTGCCCTGAAAGACGGCATGGATGGCGAGTATTTTTCAGCCCGCAAGTCCAAACTTGACCGCCGCCTGAAGGCCGCGCTTGGCCCCGCTGCCGAGGCTTACCGCATCCACGACGGCGGCAGCCGGCCCCGGCGCTACGCGATAACCCTGCATCCTGATGCGGTACGATTCGTTACAGACGTGGTGTTCAAGGAGGAAAACAAATGACCATGCGCGAGTTGAGCTACCAGCTCAGTGTCAATACCCCCGCTTTTCTTGGCAATGCCGAACAACAAGCCCAGTGGCGTACCCCGCCCTTGAAGGCGCTGCTGCGGCAGTGGTGGCGGGTGGTGAAGGCCCCCGAAGTGGGCTATGACCACCGTGAATTGCTCATCCTTGAAAACACCCTGTTTGGCAGTGCGCTCGATGGTGCGGCAAGTTCGCGTTCACAGGTGCAGTTGCGGCTATCGTCCTGGGAGGCAGGCAAGCTTGATCATCTTCCTCCAATGGCAAGCCAGACCCATCCGGAGGTCAAAAACCCGGTCGGAACTGGCGTTTATTTGGGCTTTGGCCCGGTCACTACCCAATCGATGCGCCATGCCATTGCACCTGACGCTCCAGCGCCAACTTTTAAACTGCGCTGCCCTGAATCTGAAGCCAACAGCTTGCGCAAGGCCATGCAACTCGCGGCCTGGTTTGGCACGATCGGCTCGCGTGCCCGTAATGGCTGGGGGTCTTTGCATATCGAGGGCGAAGGACTGCTCGGACTCGAAGGCTTGTGCGACTCCAAAATGGCCGACCAGGCAGCGCCGCGCAGCCTGACTGCCGCGTTGACCGACCGCCTGGCTGCTGACTGGCCCCATGCGCTGGGCTTGTGCGCAGATGGCCGCCCCGCCGTGTGGCGGGTGTTTGCCGAGAAAAAGCTCAATGCCGATGGCAAGCTGGTTTTTGCCGGATTCAAGGAATGGAAAAATGTTCTTGAAAGACTGGCAGCACTCAAAATCGGCTTTAGAACCCAGTTCAAATTCACTGGCGGCGCGCCGCACAGCCGGGTTGAAAACCGCCATGTTTTGGCCTATCCGGTCACCAACCACGGCCTGGCCGGTCTCAACAATGCGCGCCTGGCCAGTCAGATGCGCTTCAAGGTCACCAAAAATAAGGACGGTCAGTATTTCGGCCTGATCACCCACCTGCCCTGCGCCATGCCGCAAGCCTTTTTCAAACCTGCCGGTATGTCTGCCCCGGCGATCAATGCGCAAATCGAAGTCTGGCATCAGGTTCACGACTTTTTGAACCAGCAAGCTGCCACCATGATCACCCGCATCCGCAAGGGCTAAAGCCATGACATACCCCACCAGCTACTCCAAGAAACTCGCCGCCTGGCTGCACGACCCGGCAGAAAAGCAACTGGTCTTGATGCGCGACCCAGAGGGCCATGAGGGCGGAACCGCACGCCGCCTGCGTCAGGCACTGGATATTTCCGCCAAAGAATTTGACAAGCGCGTCGACTGGCTGGCCGCAGCCGCAGACCGCCCCAACTGGCCGCGCAGCGATGATGCGCGCCGCTATCCGCAGTTTGAAGCCGTCAAGTTTGCCAAAGAGGCCGAGTTGATTCACCCACTGTCTGGCGAAAAAATTGAACTCAAAAAACTTGATTTGAGTATCGACGTTGACCACATCAAATCGGTCAGCCAAGGCCACTTCGAGCACCTGATTCAAGACGACGACGAGAGCCTGCGCAAAACCTTTCTGGCCTTCTGGCGTTTTGGCCCCGAGGCTGGCAAAGATGCCAGCGAGTTGGGTGTGCTCTGGCCCATGTTGCCCGCCGATTCGCGCGTGCCAGACCACAGCATCTGGTCGCATATCGATACCGTGTCAAGCATTCACACCGCTTTGATGGGCGACGACAGCGGCCCGGATCAGCCCGCGCTGCTGGTGATGAGCTTTGGCCCGGTGCAAGGATTTATTGGCCAGGCACGTTCCACCTCGGATTTATGGGCGGGATCGCACCTGCTGTCTTGCCTGGTGTTTGAAGCCATGAAACCCGTCATCAGCCATTTGGGGCCGGATGTCATGGTGTTTCCGGCGCTGCGCGGGGTGCCTGTGGTCGATGCCTGGCTGATGGAAAAGGAAGTCGGTGGTGATGCCTTTGTCAAGCTGTTCGAGAACATCGATTCCGAGTTGCTGGCTGATCGCACCGACACCAACTTGCTGTTTGCCGCCAGCCTGCCCAACAAATTCATGGCCATCGTACCGTCAAAACAGGCTGCAGCCCTTGCTGAACGTGCAGTGGCAGCTATCAGACATGCAGCAAGACAATGGGCCGAAGAAGCTGCCCAACGCGCTTTTGATGCGGCGGGTGTGGCACCAACCGATGTCACCCGCGCCCAGATCAAGGCGCAACTGGCGGGCTTTCCGGAGTGTTATTGGGCCACCGCGACCTGGCCGATGGATGGCGACGGCTGCAAGGACGTGGCCGCAGCCAGTGCGCGCCTGCATACTGCACTCGACAGCATTCACCAGGATCTGAAAAAGCAGGGTGTTTTTCAAGAGGCCACATGGAAGGTGCTGACCAAGGAACTCAAGCTCGACGGCCTGCAATTCTGGCAGCCCAACACCGGCATCCTCTACCCTGCCGTGTATGAACTGGCCGAGCGCGCTTTGGCTGCCGCCAAAACCACCCGTCCCTTTGCGCCCGTGCTGGAAGAAGGCCACCGCTGCACGCTGACCGGCGAGGCTGAATGGCTGACGCACGACCGCAGCTTGCTGGGTTTGAACCGCAAAGACCGCGAAGTCCAAAGCGTCTGGGGTAAACTGGCCAAAAAGCAAAAGTCCTGGGTGAAACCCGGCGAACACCTGAGCGCCATCGCCACGCTCAAACGCCTGTGGCCCACGCTGTTTGCAGAACGGGTAAGCCAATACACCGGCGCCACGGTGCGCCGCTTTGTGGTCAGCACCCACGCGCTGGCCCTGTCTACCACACTGGAGGGTCTGGCTGACCCCAATCAGCCCCTGACAACCGCCCAGCGTTCAGCCTTGCAGGTGCTGGCCGCCAATGCCCAAAACTATGACACAGTTACCCTGCCAAAAGCCCTGGTACGCACGCTGTACAAGTGCAAGCAGTTGTCACAAGCAGAGCAAGAGACACTGCGCAAGCTGCCCGCCATGCTGGAAGAGGCCACCGATGGCAGCGCCGAAAGCGATCACCGCAGCAAAACCATCGCCCGCCTGCTGGGCAACAACCGTCCGGAAACCTACTACGCCCTGATTCTGATGGACGGCGACCGCATGGGCGGCTGGCTGGCCGGCAACGAAGACGACTACAAACTGGGCTACCGGCAAACCTGGCACAGCAAGGTGTTGGGTGAAATGGCCAAATATGAAGGTCGGGACAAAGCGCTAAAAGCCTACCTCGACACCAAACGCCCGGTGTCGCCCGGCAGGCACGGTGCCATTTCGCAAGCGCTCAACGACTTTTCAACCCGCTTGGCGCGTCATGTTGTCGAAGAATGCTGCAAGGGCAAACTGCTCTACGCCGGTGGCGACGATGTCCTGGCGCTGGTGGCGGTAGATGATTTGTTTGACTGCATGCAGTTGCTGCGCCTGGCCTACAGCGGCATTGCACCCGATGACAGCATGGGACTGGGCGAACGTATCGGCGCGCTACGCCCTGGTGGCAGCCGCAATCAGCGCCAACTGCTGCTGGCCAATGGTTTTGGGCTGCTCAATGGCCGCCTGATGACGCTGATGGGCCACAAGGCCACGGCCTCCATGGGGGCGGTGGTGGCACACCACAGTGCACCACTGGGGCTGGTGCTGCGCGAACTGCGTGCCGCTGAAAGCCGGGCGAAGAACACCGTGCGCGGCAAAAATGCCAAGGGTGACGACATCAACCGCGATGCCTTTTGCCTGCGCCTGCTCAAGCGCAGCGGAGGCGAAGTCAACATCACCAGCCCGTGGTGGCCGCTGCAAGCCAACTTGCAGCCCGACACCACACAAAGCGCGCTGGCGCTGATGAAACAACTCGCTGGGCAACTGGCGCTGACCGACTTTTCTCGTGGTGCCATTTACCGGGCGCAAATGTGGTTTGAGGGCTTGACTGATGAAGCTGGCGATGTCAAAAACCCGGTCTGGCGCGATCAGATGACCACTTCGCTGGCCCACCAGTTCAGCCGCCAGAAGGGTGACCCTGCCGTGGCCCGGCGTGTCATCAACTTTGTCTGTGACGTGATGCAGCCACAGCACCCCAGAACGGCCATTGACAACTTCCTGGTCACCAGCGAATTTTTTGCCCGCGAAACCCGCGCCTTTGCGCCTGCCGGAGTGGCCGCATGAACCCCACCACTTATTACTATGTGCGCCCCACCGACAGCCTGTTTGTGCGTGGCAACCAAGCCTTTGGCGACAGTGGCGAACACGGCACCAGCCTGATGCCACCGCCGCCCTCGCTGTTTGCCGGGGCGTTTCGCTCGGCCCTGCTGGGGCGTGATGCAGCCCAGCTCGACAGCTTTTTGAGTCAGGGCCGGTGCAACGATGCCACCTTGGCGATCTGCCTGGGCACGCCCGATACGCCGGGTAATTTCAGCATCACCTGGCTGTCACTGGCGGGCGAAACCGCTGCCGGGGCTACGCCAGAGCCAATTTCGGCGCTTCCTGCCGATCTGCTGATGCTGGGCAAAGCCTTTGCCAGGCTGGAGCCGCGTGCTGTGGCCAGCGGTGTGCAATCTGCCGGTGACTTGCCCATGCGCGCCACCCTGGTGTCTGCCAAACAGGAAAAGCCCACCGGCGGCGTTTACCTCAGTGGCAAAGGACTCAGCCAGCACCTGAGCGGTCAGCGCCCCGAGTCAGCGCACGGCATTGAGAGCAAACACCTGTACCTGCGCGACCCGCGCCTGGGGATTGGCCTCAATGCCGATGCTCGCACCGCCGAAGAGGGCCAGATTTACACCACCGAGGGCTTTGCCTTTAGCCCCAGCAATGACCAGACAACCGCCAAGTTCGCCAGCACCGGTTTTCTGGTCGGCATGCAAGGTGTGGCAAACCTGATGCCCGCTGAGGGGGTGTTGCGCCTGGGTGGCGATGGCCGCAGTGCGCATTACCGCCGTGTCAACTTCAGCGCACCGGTGGCACCCAACCTGCCGGGCAAAGTCAAACGCTTTCGTCTGCTGCTGCAAACCCCGGCACTGTTTGCACAAGGCTGGCTGCCCGAAGGCGTCACCCTGCAAGGCGACGGCAGCCACCGGCTGCAAGGCGATGGTTTTGGCGCCCGCCTGGCTTGCGCAGCACTGGGCCGGCGCGACACCGTCAGCGGCTGGGACTTGTACCAATGGAAACCCAAGCCCGCCCAAGCTGCAGCACCTGCGGGCAGCGTTTACTGGTTTGATGAATTCACCGGCGACTTTGGCAAGCTTGCCGCCTGGGTCAATCAAGGACTGTGGCCGCAAAATCCTGACATGCTGCAACAAGCCCGCCGCGCCGAAGGCTACAACCGCGCCCTGCTGGCTGCCTGGAACTAGCTCACTACCCCTGTCACACACCGCCACCCCATCAAGGAAACCTTTATGTTTGAAGCTTCACAACTCGTTTTTTACTACGCCGTCAGCCCGGTCCACATGGGTGCGGGCAGTGCCATCGGGGCGATTGACAGCCCAATTCAGCGCGAAGTCCACACGCAACATCCCATGTTTGCCGGCAGCGGCCTCAAAGGTGCGCTGCGGCATCACTTCAACCGCGCCTGGCCGCGCGCCGAGGGCGACAGCGCCAAGCCCCATAGCCTGATCAGCCGGATTTTTGGCCCGGATACCGCTGCTTCTGACTTTGCCGGTGCCCTGGCTCTCAGCGACGCGCAATTGGTCGCTCTGCCGGTGCGCTCGCTCAAAGGCGGCTTTGCCTATGTCACCAGCCCGCTGGCGCTGGCCCGACTGCAGCGGTTGGCCCTGCAAATCGGGCTAAAAGCCGACTGGAGCGTACCACCGGTGGCGGAAAACAAGGCTATTGCCGCCAGCCTCAACTTGCTCGGTACCCGCCCCGGTACTGCCGCCAGTGCCGCAGCCGACCAACTGGTGCTGGAAGCCTTTGAGTTCAGCGCGCAGGTCAACCCGGCACTGGGCAACATTGCCGGCTGGATTGCCAGCCACGCCCTGCCCGGCGCTGCCAGCAGCTTTTTTGCCGCCAAATTCAAAACCGACCTGGTGCTGCTGCATGACACCGACTTTGCCCACTTTGCCCGCCACGCGATGGTGGTCGAACCGCACGTTCGCATCAATGACGAATCGGGAACGGCAGATGATGGCGGCCTGTTTTACGTCGAAAACCTGCCGCCCGAAACCCTGATGGCCGGCCTGGCGCAGGCCAGCATCGAGCGTTTCAAAAAAGACAGCCGCCATCAAGACTCTGCCACCCTGCTGAATGCGGCCCAGGTGCTGACAGCAGTATTTGCCGGCCAGGGCGACGTGCTGCCGGGCATCGGCGGCAAGCTTCTGCAAATTGGCGGTGATGCCAGCACCGGGCGCGGGCTGGTGCTGGTGCAGGCCACACCATCCGCCTGATTCGATTTATCCTGCCGATTTCTGCCCCTGGAGCCATGCCATGCAAGCTTATCAATTTGAACAATACGTATCGCCGTCGCATCGTGTCTCGGTCGAACTTCCGGCGGATGCGCCCACCGGTTCCGCCAAAATCATCGTACTGTTTCCCGATCAGCAAAATTCATCGGAAAGCCCCAAGCCCAAGTTTGCCAACATGGCTGAATTCGCCGCATGGCTACAGGCACAGCCACCCACCGGACGCACCACGGAAGAAATTGACAACTACATTCGCGAAGAGCGCGATAGCTGGGAGTAGCACCATGCAGCGCGTGTATTTCGACACCAACATGGTGATCTATTTCGTGGAACGTCACGAAAAATTCTTCCCGCTTCTGCTGCGCCGAATGGTCAACAAATCTGGTCAGGAACTTGTCGTCTGTGTCACCTCCGATCTGGTCAGGCTTGAAGCCAGACTGTTGCCCATGCGCGAAAACAAACCAGACCTGTTAGCCATCTACGACACCTTTTTCCAAAACACCGATCAAGGCGGCATCAGTTTTGACCGAGGCGTGTTTGATCTGGCCACCCGACTGCGAGCCGATTACCGCCTCAAAACCCCCGATGCCCTGCATCTGGCCGCTGCCATTGAAGCCGGCTGCGATGAATTCTGGACCAACGACCAGCGCCTAGCCCAAGCCGCCCAGGGCCATTTGCAAATTGTGACTTTTGAAAGCACCCCATGACCCAAACCCTCGATCAACAGCGCGCCACGCTGGCCTGGCAGTACGCCACCAACAGCCGCAAGCTGCAAGGCGAATTGCCCGATAAATACCGCAATCTGGCCAAGGGTGCACCGGCACTGATCATGAACAGCGGGCTGATGCCCACGCTGGCCTTTTACAGCAGCAAGTCCAAAGCCCGCGAAGAGGTTGCGGAATCTGCCTTGCTGGCGGATTTGATGACCGGCATGATTCAGCGCCTGACACCCCAGCCCGCACCGCGTGACTTCATGGCGTTCATGGTCATGCTACAAAAATGCGAGTCACGCGACTACCTGCGCTACACCGATGAGGCGCTGGAGTTGCTCAAGTGGTTGCGGCAATTTGTTGATGCCGTCAAAACCGGGGCTGCACCATGATTCCTGATCTTGTTGCGGCCCTGCCTGATGGCATTCCGACGCAATTTGGCGATGCTGCCCCTGGTCACCGGTTTCATCTTTACTTTACCCATTGGGAAGCGGGCCGCTTCACGCCCTACAAAGACGCAAAATTGCCGGATATCAGGCATCTGAACAAACCCGAGCGTGATGCCATGCGCAGTGAATTTGAAGCCAGAAAACGGCGTGCATTGGGCAACGTTTGCCCTATTGGGGAATCTGCCAAAGCCCAAATCACCGCCCTGCGCGCCCGCCAGCAAGCCCTGATCGCCCACTGCGGCAGCAGCGGCTTCTCGATCAGCACCACCTCCACCGCTCCGTTCGCCACCGGCTTGGGCAACGAGCATCCGATTGAAAACGGTTTTGCATTTCTGACCCCCTATGGTCTGCCCTATCTGGCCGGCAGCGGGGTCAAGGGTATCTTGCGCCGCGCCATGCAGGAGTTGGGTAATGAGGGCGAAACGGGTTTCACCGATGACACCATCAATGCCCTGTTTGGCCCCGAGAAAACTGACAAACCCGAAGATGCCCGGCGTGGCGCGCTCGACTGCTGGGATGTTTTTCCCAGCCCGGCAGGCGGCAAACTGGTGGTTGAAATCATGACCCCGCATTTTGGCAAGTACTACCAGGGCGTCGAGACCCCGCACGACTGCGGCGCGCCGGTGCCGGTGAGCTTTCTGGCCGTGCCCGCCAAATCGCAGTTTGACTTCCATGTCGTCTGCCAGTCCAACCGCCTGCCACCATCGCTGCAAAACGCATGGCGCAAGCTGCTTGAGCGGGCTTTTCAACATGCTTTTGAATGGGTCGGGTTTGGTGCCAAGACCTCGGTTGGATATGGCGCAATGGCCGCAGCCGCTGCACAAATTGCCCCGACTGGCGCAGCCAGCACCATCCCCGCAAACAAGGCGGCAGATGCCAGTGCATCAGCGTCAGCCAGCCAAACCTGGCCGACGGCCAAATTGACGCTCAACCCCAGCACCGGCGAAGTCACCGCCAGTTTTGAAGGCAAGTCCACTGCGCCGCTGAAAAACCCGCAAGCCAGCGCACTGCGTGCCGCCCTGGGCGATGAGCGCGCCACCAAGCTCAAGAAAAACAAGGAACTCAAGGGCGTGTCGGTTGAAGTAGTGCAGCGCAGCAACATCCTGCAACTCAAGGGACTTAGCGCACCATGAATGACCATAACCATGTACCAAGACAGCAGCCCGGCATGAAAACCGGCACCAGCCCATGACAAGCTATTTCATCTCCCGCCACCCCGGTGCCATTGAATGGGCCAGGCGACAACAGCTTACGGTTGACTGCGTCGTGCCGCACCTGGACCCGGCCCTGGTGCAGCCCGGCGACACGGTGATTGGCAGCCTGCCGGTCAACCTGGCAGCACAGGTTTGCGCCGCAGGTGCTGCCTACTGGCACTTGAGCCTGGAACTGCCCGCTGCGCTGCGCGGGCAGGAGTTGTCGGCAGATGACCTGGAGCAAGTCGGGGCGCGCATCGAACCCTTTGACATCAAGCCCGTTACCCCCATCACCCTTGACCCCAAAAGCACCCAATAACATCATGCCTGAACTTCACCTCTGCATTGCCACCGGGCAAAACGCTGCCAACCTGATCCCGCTCAAGCAATTGAAGGCGCAGGAAATTGGCATTCTGGAAACCCCGGACATGGCCGCCCAACACAGCGGCACCAACCTGAAAACTGCCCTGGCCCCCTATGCGGCAAACGTCCAGCGCATTGATTTTGATGATTCAAACCCGCAGCGCATCAAGGACAGCGCCCTGGCCGTGGTCAATGCGCTTGATGGCCGGGATGTTGTCTTTCACATCACCGGCGGCACCAAGCTGATGGTGCTGGCGATTCACGAGCAGCTCAAGCTGCTTGAATCCGGCACCGGCTCACTGCGGGTGCTGTATGCCGACACCCAGCACCAGATGCTCAACTGGCAAGACGACACCCCGCACCAGGAAGCCATGCAAGATGTCATGACCCTCAATGACTTGCTGCTGGTGCGCGGCTACCGCTCCACCAGCGACACCCGCCACGCCGCCGCCCAGCAGCAAGCTGCCAGCCGCGCCAAAGTCACCCGCGAAATGGGCGACAACGCGGCTGCCTATGGCCGATTTTTTAGCGCCTTGGCGACCATCGCCAACCGCGTCGGCAACAGCGGCAATTTGCGTCAGACCTTCGACTTCACGCCCGGCGGCCAGCCGGCCAAACTGCTGGACCTCGCCAGCCTCAACGGCCTGGTCGAATGGAGTCGTGGCGACCCCAGCATTGCCTTTGCCAGCCCGGATGCGGCCAGCTATTTCGCCGGTGAATGGGCGGAAGAATATGTCTTTCTGAAAATGACCGGCCTGTTCGCACCCGGCCAGTTTGCGATCAATGCCAAGGTGGTGCAAACCCACACCAGCACCGCCAATGAAATCGATGCCATTGCGGTGCATAAAAACCGGGCACTGATCGTCGAATGCAAAACCAGCCGCCAGACCAAGGCGCAGGATTCAATCTACAAACTCGGCCAGGTGGTGCGCCAGGTTGGCGGCCTGATGGCCACCGGCATGTACCTGAGCGCCCAAGACATTGGCGATGCTGATCGCCAGCGCGCCAAAGAATACGGGGTCGAGGTCTTCGCCGGGGAGGATCTGCGCCGGGTCAGCCAGTTTTTGCGCGACTGGAAAGGCAGTTAGCCACACCATGTTCACCCACCCTGCCCCCCTTGCCCGCTACCGTTTCACCGCCCGTGTGCAGCAGCCGCTGACCCTGCCTGACTATGCCGGATCACTATTGCGCGGCCAATTTGGCGCGGCATTGCGGCATGTTGCCTGCATGACACGCCAGCCGACTTGCCCTGGCTGCCCGCTGATTCAAAGCTGCCTCTACACCCGCATTTTTGAATCGCCGCCGCCGCCCAAAGGCAGTCATGCACTGCAAGACTTCAGCCAGATACCCAACCCCTACATCATCGAGCCGCCCACGCCGGGCGCCCGCGTGCTCGATGCCGATGACGACCTGGTGTTCCATCTGGTGCTGGTCGGCCACGCCACGCAGCAACTGGCGCTGATTATCTTTGCCCTGCAACGGGCATTGCACCAGGGCCTGACGCACCAGCGCGTGCCAGTTGACCTGCTGCAGGTGGACCTGGTTGATGCGGCTGGCGGCACCCAGCCCGTCTGGATGATCGAGCAGCAAACACTGCGCGATCACCTTGCCGAAGTTTCTTTAGACGATATAAAAACAATAGCTGACAGCGCTTATCCAATAAGGGCTAGAGGCCAAAATGACCATGAAGTCACGCTGACGATCCAGACCCCGCTGCGGCTGCAGCAGCAGGGCCGGCCGCTGGGTATCGGCCAGCTCACGCCGCATGCGCTGATCGCCACGCTGGTGCGCCGGGTAGCCCTGCTGATGGACTTTCATGCCGGGCCAGGCCGCCCGACTGGCCCCGGCAGCAGCAGCCCGATACCGGTGTCGCCAGTTGGTGCCGCCGTATCAACTGGCACCTGGGGCAAAGCCGCCCGCGCCGTCAGCCACCTGGCAGGCCAGTTGACCGACCGGCAAGAACTGCACTGGTTTGACTGGATCCGCTACTCAAGCCGCCAGCAGCAGTCCATGACCTTGGGTGGCGTGCTGGGCCGCTGGACGCTGCAGGGCGACACCGACACGCTGGCACAAATCCGGCCCTGGCTCTGGCTGGGCCAGTGGCTGCATGTCGGCAAAAACGCCACCATGGGGCTGGGGCAGTATCAACTGGACAACTGACAGCGTCCGCCAGATTGACCCAGACCGGCAAGCTTGCCGCAACCGGTCAAAGCGCTGCCCGGCCCAACAATGGCAGCATGACCCAACGCCTGCTGCACCTTGCCTGCTACGACGTATCGGAGCCGCGCCGCCTGACCGCCGCCCTCAAACTGGCCCGCGTCTATGCCACCGGTGGTCAAAAATCGGTACACGAACTGTTTTTGACCCCGGCCGAGCGCATTACCCTGGTCGAAGACATGAGCACCCTGCTCGACCTGTCAACCGACCGCTTTTTGCTGCTGCGGCTAGACCCCAGATCGCGCGTCCACACCCTGGGCAAAGCCGTCAAACCGGCAGATCCGGACTACTTTTATGTCGGCTAAAGCTGCTGGCAAAAGCCCTGCGGCAAGCTTGCCGCAAGCCGCAAAACCCGGACAAGCCCTTACGCTTGCAGCCTGATTCAACCCATCCACCCAGGACCAAAAACCATGACTTCACGCAAACCCAGCCATAACAATCACCCTATCCGCCACCCCATCAGCCGCAGCGTGGCAGCCCTGACCGCCATCGCCGTGCTGGCCGGTTGCGCCACAGCATCCAAAGACGTGAGCACCACCTATCTCTCGCCCGTCACCTACCAGCACTACGACTGCGAGCAGATCGGCGCTGAAATCGCCCGTGTGCAGCAGCGCGCCGGGCAACTGGCAGGCCGGCTTGACGAGGCCGCTTCCAACGACAAAACCATTGCCGGCGTCGGCCTGATCCTGTTTTGGCCAGCCCTGTTTGCGCTGGGCGGCACCAAGCAGCAAGAGGCCGAATATGCCCGGCTCAAGGGCGAAAGCGATGCCCTGAGCCAGGCCGCCATCAACCGCAAATGCCCTGGCGCAGTAGCAGCCCCCAGCGCACCCGCCTGAATTGCAACCCGAAAACACCCAATCAATCATGGCCCTGCTGCTGCTTGACCGCGCCCAGCTTGAGATCAAATCCGAGGGCGACACGCTGGCCCTGTACGAGGCTGGCACGCGCCGTGGCACGGTGCCGATCAAGCTGCTTGACCGCTGCGTGATCCACGGCGCGCAAACCCGGCTTGATACCGGCGTGCTGATGAAGCTGGCTGAGGCCGGTGTTGCCACCGTGCTGATGAGTCCGCGCAACACGCGCCGGGTGGCGCTGGTGCTGGGCAGTCAGCACAATGATGCGGCAGTGCGGTTGGCGCAAGCCCAGCGGGTGATGGACGATGCCGCCTGCCGCCAGTGGGCGCTTGGCCTGGTTCGCGCCAAACTCACGCGCCAGCGCCGCACCCTGGTCCACCTGCAAGCGGCCAGGCCAGAGGCGCGCAAGCCGCTGTTTGCCGCCCTGCAAACCCTCGATGCCATCCGAATCCAGTTGCCCGGCAAAGCCAGCACCGCCGCCGATCCCCCTGCCCTGTCCAGCCTGCTGGGGCTGGAAGGCGCTGCCGCTCGCGCCTACTTTGCCGGCCTGACCGGGGTGTTTGAGCCAAGCCTGAACTTCACCGGGCGCAACCGCCGCCCGCCGCGCGACCCGGTCAACGTCTGCCTGTCGTTGAGCTACACCATGGCGCACCTGCAAGCGGTGCAAAGCTGCATTACCGCCGGGCTGGACCCGATGCTGGGCTTTTATCACCGCCCCAGCTTTGGTCGCGAAAGCCTGGCCAGCGACCTGATCGAGCCACTGCGCCCGACCATCGATCTGTGGGTGTGGGAACTGCTGCGCAGCCGCACCCTGCGCGCCGAACACTTCAGCTTGGACAAGGGTGCCTGCCTGTTGGGCAAGGTAGGGCGCGCCATTTACTACGCCGAATGGGAACGCAATAGCGCGCCGTGGCGACGCTGGCTGCGGGTGCAGTGCCAAAGCCTGGCACGCGGGCTGCGCTTGCAGGGCGAAGTCTGGCTGGCCCGCGCCGCCGACGACGACGACGAGGACGAAGCATGCTGAAAAACAAGCAACAAAGCCGTGCCGTCAAACCCGGCCCCGGTGCCCGCGCCCTGTATCTTGGCGGGCGCGATCACAAGCGGGTGAGTTGCACCGATGAAGCGCTTGTGGTCACCAACGAGCGCGCCCAGGTGATGCGTTTTCCGCTGGTACGGGTGGCGCGCGTGGTCAGCAGTGCCGACGTGGTGGACTGGAGCGGCCCGGCGCTGGCACTGTGCATGCAAGCCGGCATTGGCATCACCTGGCTGGATGCGCACGGCCAGGCGGTAGGCAGCATCTACGCCCAAAAGCGCAGCACCGCCAGCCTGGCTGCGGTACTGGAGCTATGGGCCGAGCGCGCCGATGGCCTGCAGTTGTACCAAAACTGGCTACGCGCCAGGCGCATGGACACGCTGGTGCGCTGGACCCAGGAAAACAGCGCCACCGACACCCCGCAACGCTGGGAGGCCAGCAAACGCGAGTACGTTTACGCCGCCCGCTATACCGTGCATTTGCCAATCGCCCTGCGCAGCCTGTGCCTGGCCTATGTGGCAGCGCAGCTCAACGAACACGGATTGACCCCGCAACTGTGGGGGCCGCGCCTGGAAATGATGGATCTGGACGAAGACCTGTGCGAGTTGCTGTGGGCCGAAATGAACCTGGGTACCGGCACCTTGGCCGACAAGGCCGATGAACCGGCCACCGCGACCCAACTGTTTGAACGCTGGAGCGCCCGCAATGCCAGCGCCCTGACCCTGCATCTGGTGCATTTGCACCGCACGGCACTGAAAGCCATGCACACTTGATTGCAGAAAGCCAGCCATGAGCCAAAACGCCAGCGCCCGCTACCTTGTGACCTATGACATTGCCGACCCCAGGCGGCTTGGCCGACTGTTCAGGTTTTTGAAAAAGCAGGGTGTGCCGATTCAATACTCGGTGTTTTTGGTGGAAGCCTCGGCCATCGAAATCAACATGTTGATGGGGAAAATAGCGCGAATGATTGATGCCGACGCCGACGATGTGCGCGCCTACCGGGTGCCCGAGCGCGGCTGGCAAATCACCCTGGGAACCAACATCTTGCCCGACGACGTGTTGCCCGGCGCGACACCATTCGAGGTCAAATCATGAAACAGCCGCCAAGCCAGCTCGGCGGAAGGGCAAAAGAAGCAAGAGCGTGCAAAAACCAGGCTATCATCGCACCTCGGCCAAAGGTTAGCTTTTCAAACACCTCGACCGAGTGGCAAACACCCTTACAAGTGGTTGTCAGCATTGAGGAATTTCGTGTGAAGGATTTAAATACCTGCCCTGATTTCAAAGGGATTAAGACCTGTTTTTAGCAGAATGCGAGCGTTTGACGCTATTTAAATACCTGCCCTGATTTCAAAGGGATTAAGACCTAGACTAGCTAGACTTCACGCTGTGGTTTATGCGATTTAAATACCTGCCCTGATTTCAAAGGGATTAAGACCGTATAGCGTCCAATCCAGCCGTTAATGCTAAATTTAAATACCTGCCCTGATTTCAAAGGGATTAAGACCGCATCAAGCGCATTGGTGTAAGACTCGACAGCTATTTAAATACCTGCCCTGATTTCAAAGGGATTAAGACTCTTGGTTTCAGCAAGTGCAAACAAGAAGTTGATCATTTAAATACCTGCCCTGATTTCAAAGGGATTAAGACTCAAAAATTAAGCAACTACGCCGGTTGGTCTGCTTATTTAAATACCTGCCCTGATTTCAAAGGGATTAAGACCGAACGAGCGCGTTCGCTGTGGTGGCCCTGTTTTATTTAAATACCTGCCCTGATTTCAAAGGGATTAAGACCTTCAACAATTTCATTGTCAGCTTGCTCTGTTTCATTTAAATACCTGCCCTGATTTCAAAGGGATTAAGACCCATAGTCAATGTAGGCAGCCAACTGGCGCAGCAATTTAAATACCTGCCCTGATTTCAAAGGGATTAAGACCAATTACCCGAGCGGCACCAAACAATCTGTCGTCATTTAAATACCTGCCCTGATTTCAAAGGGATTAAGACCCATGCTGTTAAAACATAATGTATTGTTTGGTGCGATTTAAATACCTACCCTGATTTCAAAGGGATTAAGACGTTGAAGGGCTTTGCAACATCATCAGACTGCACAGATTTAAATACCTGCCCTGATTTCAAAGGGATTAAGACGCTTCGCTTTTACCGATACCTGTTGCCCAAATTTAAATACCTGCCCTGATTTCAAAGGGATTAAGACTGTCGAGTAAACCCGACCACAACAAAGGATGGATTTAAATACCTGCCCTGATTTCAAAGGGATTAAGACTGGCGCAAAGTGCCAAACGATCGCGGTTATTTGATTTAAATACCTGCCCTGATTTCAAAGGGATTAAGACCAGATTTGCTATTGTCGATGCAGCATCCCACGCGATTTAAATACCTGCCCTGATTTCAAAGGGATTAAGACTGAATCTGAAACTGCCGTCAGAGTTGATCTCATTTAAATACCTGCCCTGATTTCAAAGGGATTAAGACTGTCCCCTGTCCCCTATCCCCAACAAGGACAGATTTAAATACCTGCCCTGATTTCAAAGGGATTAAGACAACGCTTGCGAACTGCAAACGCATCTTGAAACCATTTAAATACCTGCCCTGATTTCAAAGGGATTAAGACCTCGGCAATTTCTTTTGGTTCCAAACTCCAGACTATTTAAATACCTGCCCTGATTTCAAAGGGATTAAGACGAAGAATTCGAGTTTGTCTTGCAACTCTTTGCAGAATTTAAATACCTGCCCTGATTTCAAAGGGATTAAGACTAGCCCACACTGCGCATGCCGTATCCGGGAATCATTTAAATACCTGCCCTGATTTCAAAGGGATTAAGACTAGTCTTTTATGAAGTGCCACGTGTCAGACTTGGATTTAAATACCTGCCCTGATTTCAAAGGGATTAAGACTTTGCCTCACGATGCTCTCTGTCACAATTTTTCATTTAAATACCTGCCCTGATTTCAAAGGGATTAAGACACCGCGAGCACTACGCCGCACACCAGCACAATTTAAATACCTGCCCTGATTTCAAAGGGATTAAGACCCGCAACAGTCACCGCAGTTGTCTGCGGTGATGTTATTTAAATACCTGCCCTGATTTCAAAGGGATTAAGACCAAAAAGCTGCTGTAACTTCGACCTCTTGAGCTGATTTAAATACCTGCCCTGATTTCAAATGGATTAAGACAGTCTTCCCACTTGACTTCGCACCCGAAAGCTTATTTAAATACCTGCCCTGATTTCAAAGGGATTAAGACCTGTCCATACTAGCCATGTCCATCTTCGTTCATTTAAAGACCTGCCCTGATTTCAAAGGGATTAAGACTCGTGCCGAGGCGGTTCAGGCCGCTTTTTGATTTAAAGACCTGCCCTGATTTCAAAGGGATTAAGACGCTTCGATGAAAGCCATGGTCGGCAGGTACCGGAATTTAAAGACCTGCCCTGATTTCAAAGGGATTAAGACGTTCGTCCGTCTTGCCGCTGATGATTGTGCGAAGATTTAAAGACCTGCCCTGATTTCAAAGGGATTAAGACATCGTGGATGCGCAGTCAGTAACCAGAATTGCGCATTTAAAGACCTGCCCTGATTTCAAAGGGATTAAGACTTCATTCTCCAGTTAAGTTAAGAACACACTCCATTTAAAGACCTGCCTTGATTTCAAAGGGATTAAGACGAACAGTGGGGCACATGATGCAAGGGTTGCCTTTTATTTAAAGACCTGCCCTGATTTCAAAGGGATTAAGACAGAATGTATCTTTAATATTCCAAGTTGCTGGATTTAAAGACCTGCCCTGATTTCAAAGGGATTAAGACACCATCCCGTCATGGTTACTCGGGCCTGAGTCACGCCGTGTGGCTGCCAAACACAGCACGAATGCTCGCTAATACCATCGCCAGTTTCACGCCAGGTTGCATTGTGAACTGACCAAATATCCAACTTTTCGTCTCTGTCAGATGAGTATCGCGATTGGTACCAGCAAAGGTAAATTCGCACAGGGTGATGCGGAGTTGCTCAATTGCTCTTGGCCAGACGTTCGATGTTGGTGCATACTTTGAATTCTTGGAAATGGCCAGGACATACTGGCTTGTGCTGAACATTTGCACCACGACCCAACATTCACCCCGTTGTTCACTCATGCGCTCAATCAGATTGGGCAGATGCAGGGTGCCGCTTTCGGCTGTGGTCGGGTTGACGATGTTGCCATTGCTGAGTACATTGTTGCCCTTGGACTGGTGTGCTATCAATGATGCTTGCGCTTCAAGAACCTCTGCACTAGGCGTAAGTTTTGAATCAATCCAGCCCAACATCGTGCTGAACAAACGAGGTGCCTGCTCCTGAGTCAACAAGCGCACACCCAGTGCATCGGCCAACCGCCGGGTACCAGCGTCCTCACGCCATCCTGGGCGCAACGCAATGGCTAGCGCAGCGTGCCCACCCAATGAACGGGCGAGTTCAGCCACATCGGCCAATTGAGTTCCCTTGAGGTGATCTTCTGCGCCGGGCAGCTTGATGTCAATACACACGAGCCGCCCCAGATGGCACCCCACTAGATCAACCTCGCGCACCACTTTTCCCTCAACGCCGCTGTCCACGATTTTGAGCGAATGCCTGACAAGAATTCCGCAAGCTGCCAACCCAGCCCCAATGTAGCGCTCAAACGCATCGCCACTGCTGATAGATGCAACTCCCAGTGACTCCAGCATTACATTCCACTTCCAGCCCAGAGCGATCACCTTACGTGTGGCCACGTCCATGGCAAATGACCGCACCTGCTGGGTAGTGATTTGGTGTTGCTCGGAAAACTGCGTTGCCACCAAATCTTCCATTGACAGCAGCCGGTCAAGGGTATCGGGTGGCGGGACGACAGCATCCGACGCTGCACTGAGTTGCTTGACTGTCAAAAACTCTTGATCGTCATGCACCATCTCGGCCCATTGCCCGTTGATCTCCTGATAGATGACTCGTCGTGACGGCATATCTGCAGAGAGTGTCAGTTCGATGGCTGCTGCTGACATAGGCTTGGTGCCGCCCGTCACATTGACCAGCCAGTGACTGTCTGGATGCTCCTCAAACCAGTCAAGCAGCCCATCACGCACCGCCGCTGGCCACATTTCTCCCACAGTGATGCTCACCGAAAATGGCAGTTTCTTGCTGCTCCCCCAGCGACGCATGACATTCTCCAAGCGTCGAGCCGGGGCGCCGGAGCGACGCTCATCATCGGTGCAGTAGATATGAATCGAATGCATTGCATTACCAAACTGATGTGCTGCATGCAACAAAAACTGAAGTGTCGGAAACAGTTGTTCGCTGGCAAAAACCACGACCCGCACTGGCAAATCGGTAGAAACAGGAGAGTAAGGCGGCGTAAATAAATAAACGTCTCAAGTTGACCTATTTGGACTTTGAACAAAAAAATTACAATCTGCGCCCCAAGCGGGCAATGTATGCGATAAATACTGTCAATGAAGGGCGGGCTTGACATATTTTCAATTTGTAGCAATCTCCACCTTCAAAACAAATTGTCAACTTTTAAC
>CAIQOO010000099.1 GCA_903873485.1 uncultured beta proteobacterium
AGTTGGTCCGAAGATGGCTCCTATGCGCTTACATCACTCAATGCGCTCTCAGTCAACAATGCAGCACCACAATGGCTCAAAAACCGCAGTTTTGACCTTACTTGGGCAGCAAAAGCGGCTTAGTCAATCGTACAGGTCGGAATTTTGTCGAAGTGCTGACGATCCACAGGCTCGCCAAAGTGGCGCCCCTGCAGGCAGTGCACGCCCAGCAGGGTCAGCAATGCAGCGGTTTCGGCATCCTCCACGCCTGCGGCGATAGTATTGAGTTTGCTGACCTGGGCCAGCTTGACAACGGCCTCGACCAACTGCGCCCCAACATTCCCCCGCACCCGGCGTGTCAAGGCGGCATCTATCTTGATGCCTGTAGCTGACAGGCCGAGCAGTTGCGAAAAGGTCGAGTGACCGCTGCCAATGTCGCCAATCACGATTCCAAAGCCCGCTTCGCGTAGCTCCGCGATACGCCGGGCCGTGGAGCGGCCATCTTCCATCGCGACACTCTCGGCAATTTCCAGGTCAATGCAGGACAGGGGAATATCGAGTCTGTTCAAGTCACTGACCAATTGCACCGTGAAGCCGCTTGCGTGAAACTGTTGGCGCGAGACATTGACCAGCAGCGTCAGGCTTTTGCCATTGCTGCGCCAGTCATGCAAAGAGGCAATCGACTGCGCCCAGACCTGCAGCGCCATCTCTTCGAGCAAGCCCAGGCGCTGGGCAAAGGGAACAAAGGTGCGGGCCAGCACACGCCCGTGGATCTCATCGTGCCAGCAGGGCACCAACTCACAGCTAACCACCCGGTGGGTCTGGGCATCAACAATGGGCTGAAAGCACGCCTGAATCTCCCGTTGCGCAATCGCGCTGGCAAGGCGGCTTTGGAAGTCAGGCGCCTGGCTGGCCAGCGTGCTCATGGGCATCTGTGTCATCTTGTTGCAGCGCGGTGAGCGCCGCTGCAGGTTCCTGCGGAAAGTGTCGCGTTTGGCATGTGAGTTGCTATTCCTTTGATGGTGCGTGCAGACTTTAGGTGTCGATGCAGAAACCGCCAATAGAGGAAAACAGGTATTCTTTGGTGACCACCCTGGCGCTGCAGTGGGCACAAGCAAATTACCGGTTTCCCAGTATTGAAGTCCGCAGCCATCAAATTTGTGGTGTGCGGGCTGGAAAAACAGGGTTGGTGTACCGCCTGCGCCGCCATGACGGCACCTATCGCTGGCTACTCGACGATGGCGCACCCCGCCATAACAACCAGCATGAGTTCGTTGGCTATGCGGGGCATTGCCTGGACATCACCGAGCAAAGTCTGAACCTTGCGCCGCCTTATGTGGCAATCGCACAACAGACAGAAACGCGCACTTTGATCATCGCGCCTCTGCCAGCATTGGCGTGGTGGTGTTTGCCGGGACTGCAGTGAGTCAGGAGGAGCTTCTGAAATGGGGTGACGCTGCCATGTACAAGGCCAAAGAAGAAGGACGAAATTCGATTCGCTTCCATGCTGCGTAGCCTTCAAGGCTGCCATCGACGCCATGGCTTGCCGCGCTACGTTCGCCATGACGCTGTTTTTTTGCGTTATTGTTCTAACGAGTGTCGGTTCAGCACATAACGCGTCAGTTCAGCCACGCTGTGCAACTTGAGTTTGCGCATGATGTTGCGCCGATGCCCCTCCACGGTCGAAGCCGCGATGTGCATCTGGTCTGCAATCTGGAGCGACGTAAGCCCCTCGGCCACCAGCTTCAAGACCTGGTTTTCACGCGGCCCCAGGGGACATGCGGACGACTCGGTCTGGCGCAGTTGTGCGCGCCGTTCGTCATGGAAAATATGTGCAACCGCAGGGCACAGATACCGCTGGCCCCGGCAAACGCTGGCAATCGCGTTGAGCAACTCGTCGCTGGCCTCCGTCTTGGTGACATATCCGACGGCACCGGCATCAAGCATGTCGATCACATGGCGTTTTTCAAAATAGGTCGAAAGAGCGACAACCTTCAGGCCGGGGAAATGGGCCAGAAGATCCCGGGTGACCGCAACACCTCCAAGACCTGGCAGATTGATGTCCATGAACACCAGGTCAGGAAGAAGAGTACTGGCGAGCTTTAGTACTTCGAGACCGTCGCCAGTTTGCCCAACCACCTGCAGATCGGCCTCCGACTGCAGCAGCGTGCACAGTGCCTGGCGGAACATTTTGTGGTCATCGACCAGAAGTATGCGCACCGTCATGGGGCACTTTCTTGCAGCGGTGTGGCAATGTCAACGCAAATCGTGGTACCTGCGCCCGCACCTGAGCGTATGCTTAGGGTGCCACCGACAAATTCTGCGGTTTCACGCATATTTATCAAGCCCAAACCGCTTTGCGTGCGCTGGGCCTGGTTTGGATCAAAACCGATGCCATCGTCGCTCACTACTAACTGCATCGGCAGCGATGCGAGTTGGAGGGTGATGTCGACCGCCTGGGCTTGGGCGTGTTTGGCGCAGTTGGTCAGCGCCTCTTGCACGATGCGAAACAGCGGCAGGGCCAGCGCCGGTGCCAGGTGGGCCTCTTCGTGGGCGCAGTGCACCGAGACTCGAATGTCGGTGCGTTTCGCGAACTGCTGTGCATAGTTTTGCACCACGCCGACCATACCCCCACCTTCGGGCACCATGGCGTACAGTTCGGCGCAGATGTCACGAATGTTGCAGGTGGTGTCGTCAATCAGGGCGCGCGTGTCGGCCATCCGGTCGGCAAAATCCTGGTCCTTTAGCGCGGCGGGAGCGGCCTTGGTAAGGATTGCAAGATTGATGCGCAAGGCATCCAGATTTGGGCTGGTCAACTCATGCAGTTCGCGGGCCAGTTTACGTCTGGCGTGCTCCTGCGCCTGCACCAGACGGCGCGACAGTTCCTGCAATCGATCCGACATGATCCGCCGGTTGTCCTCTTCAGTCTTGCGCCCGGTGATGTCTCTGCAAATGACGTAAGTGTTGCACAGCACCCCTGAGTCATCGTATTCGAACCGGGCATGGTCTTCGCGCCAGATGAAGTGCCCGTCTTTGTGTCGGACACGGTAGGAATAGAGCAGGTCACTCATTTTTGCCTGCATTGCTGCGTAGATAGAGGCAAAGACCTGATCGCGGTCCTCTGGGTGGAGCAATGCGTAGATGGCATCCGGGGTGCGCTGCAGTTCATCGGATTCGCTGTAGCCAAGTTGCGTGATATAGGCAGGAGAGACATATTGAATGCGTTGACTGGCATCAAAAACGATCAGGCCATCTGAAGTGTTCTGCGCAATCAGCCGGAATTTGTCTTCGCTCGCCTTGAGTTCGGCCTGCGCCAGGTGGATCTGGGTGACATTCTGGTGAATGATGACAGCCCCTCGGGGGCTTCCTGACAGCGGCAGCACATGCAAAATGAACCAGCGCTGCTCGGTGGGCGAGTGACAGGCGTATTCCATCCGGTACTCTTTCTGTGTGCCGTCGATAACCGCCTTGATTCCATTGTGGGCGCGCTGTGCGTCATCGGTGTGCGGCGATTCGGGTACGCCCGAGCAGACTGCAAGGTAGTTGGCTCCGATAGAAACTTGTGCGCTACCGGCTGCGCCATTGTCTTGCGCAAATCTGCGCCAGGATGCATTCGCGGCGGCAATGACACCCTGGGTGTCGATCACCACAATGTGATCGGTCAGGGAATCGAGGATATTCTCGGCGAAGATTACAGCTTCGTCGATCTGCCTGACATTCTTCTCGTTTTGAAGCATCAGACGCTGCAGGTAGACACCCGTCAAGCCCGACAGCAGCAGAAAGCCGCCGACAATCGCCGCCGTCCGATAGACCTCGTCGATCCAGGGTGCCAGGTAGTCCTGCTGCGCACTTGCGACAATGGCCACCATGGGGGCGACACTGAGTCGGCGAAAGGTAAAGATGCGGCGAAATCCGTCCGGACTGGCTTGGGTGACGCTGGTGGCGCTGTCTGCGCCGCTATCAAATACCTTGCGGAAATCCGGCGACACGACCTGGTTGCCAAGCTGGCCGGAAGGATGGTTGGGCAAGGCGGGCACCCGGGCAATCAAGCCAAGACCGCTGTCGCGCAAGATCAGGGTGCCATTCTGGCCCACATCAAACCGCGATAAAAGTTCGGTGAAATGGTTCAGCGCAATGGCCGCAGTGACCACGCCAGCGAAACTGCCGTCCGGATGGTTAAAACGTCGCGAAAAACCCACCACATATTGCTGGGAGACACGGCCAAGGACGGGGCCCGATATCTCAAGCCCTGCGCCAGGGTGATCGCGCAATTGCAGGAAGGAAGGCCGGTCGGCCCAACTGACACGATTGTCTGTGCTCACGCCTTTGCCCAGGATCACCACACCATCGGCGCGGGCTACCCGGATCGCCTCCACCTGCGGCAGTCGTTGTTCCAGCGCCCCAAGAAACGTATTGGCAGGAGCCTCCCTTATGCCACGCTCAGACAACTGATGCTGGAGTTCATCGACCACCGAGCGCAGCGCAAGATCGACTATTTGAACATCCGTGGAAACGTTGAGATCGAGTGCGTTGGCGATGTTTTGGGTCAGGTGTTCGGCCGCCTTCTCGTGAAGCTGTTTGCCGCCATACAGTGAATTGGCGGCAATCAGGCACACCAGCATATTGACGCTGACCAGGGCCATGACCAGCAGCCAGCGCAGTTTGCGCGGTGGTGTCGGCATGCCTGTTGAAAGGGGCGAGCACGTCATGGGTTGGGGCCGGTCTGAATGCGTTCATGCCAATCCTTTAATTGTAGGGATTTCGGCACCGGCTCATGGCAATCGCACCTCAATTCATGGCGAACTGATTTCTGGCGCCTGCTCCATATGGCGCTGATCCCAGCCCGCGCCTTTGCGCTGGTTGTTGATGCCGACTTTCAGACTCGTCTCCTGTTTGAGTCGGGTGAGCCTGATTTGATTCGTCCATGGTGGCTGGCATCTGCATATTCCAGGTAGTGGCCGTGTACTTCCTGCACTTCTGTGTTCTTCCCAAAATACAGAGCTGCTTGCCGATGTCCATGCGGGTGGCTGGATTTGAGGGTGAGCACGTGGTCAGCATCTGTGGTTGCCACTCTTTTGGGCCTGGGTCAGTTTCTGCGGCACCACGGCATCAAGTCGTGGGCGACTCCACTGGCTCTTCGCGCGTGAGCACCGGGCCATGCCCGCTGAAGCGCTCGAGCGCCAGGTAAATCACTGGCGTGATAAACAAGGTGATGGCTTGAGAAAACACCAGCCCGCCCACCACTGCCAGACCCAGCGGCTGGCGCAACTCGGCTCCGGCACCAATACCCAGCGCAATCGGCAATGCCCCCACCAAAGCCGCCATGGTGGTCATCATGATGGGTCGAAAACGCAGGATGCAGGCCTCACGGATCGCCTGTGCTGGGAGCATGCCATGATGGCGCTGGGCATCGAGCGCGAAGTCGATCATCATGATCGCGTTCTTCTTCACAATGCCAATCAGCAGCACGATGCCGATGGTGGCGATCAACGTCAAATCCTCCCCAAACAGCATCAGCGTGGCCAGCGCGCCCACAGCCGCCGAGGGCAAGCCCATCAGGATGGTGATCGGGTGGATGTAGCTCTCATACAGCACACCCAGCAACACATAGATCACCAGCAGAGCGGCAATGATCAAGATGGCCTGGCTGCCCTGTGAACTCTTGAACACAGCCGCGTCGCCACCCCAGGCGGTGATGATCGACGACGGCATGCGAATCGTCTCACGCGCCTTGTCAATGTTGGCCGTGGCATCGCCCAGTGCCGCGCCCGGTGCCAGGTTGAACGATACGGTGACGGCCTGCAACTGGCCCACATGGTTGATGGATGACGGCCCCACCGCGCGCTCGACGGTGGTGAAACTCGACATGGGCACCAGCGCCCCGGTGGAAGAGCGCACATAAATGCCGCCCAGGGCGCTTTCGTCCTGTTTGGCTTCGGGCGACACCTCCATGATCACCTGGTAGCTGTCGGTGGGCAGATAAATGGTAGACACCTGACGCTCGCCAAAAGCGCTGTACAGCGCACTGCGAATCGCATCAATCGAGACACCCAGTGAATTGGCCCGGTCACGGTCAATCTTGAGCTGGGCCTGCAGGCCGCGCAATTGCGCATCGCTGGTGACATCGCGAAACAGTGGGTCGTTGCGCAGGCGCTCCTGCAGCTTGCTGGCCCAGTCGTTCAATTCGTCAGCGCGAACACTTTGCAGGATGTACTGGAACTGCGCTTTGCTGGGGCGTCCACCCAACTGCAGGTTCTGCACCGGTCGCATGAACACGTTGAGTCCTGCCACAGCACGCAATTTTTTGCGCAGGCTTTCCAGCACCTGCTTCATGGGGGCGCGCTGCGCACCTGGTTTCAGGGTGATGAACATACGCCCGGTGTTTTGCGCACCGCCGCCGCCATTGAAAGAATTGACCGCTGCCACGTTCGGATCGTTGCGGATGATTTCGGCGGCTCGCTCTTGCAGGCGCACCATCTGGGGAAACGAGGTGTCTTCTCCCGCCTCGGTGCTCACCGACATCTGCCCCAGATCCTCCTCCGGGAAAAACCCTTTGGGGATCACCACGGCCAGCCAGGCGGTGGCGACAAACGTGGCGGTTGCCAGCAGCATGATCAGCCAGCGGTGCGCCAATGCCTTGTCCAGCCACCGGGTATAGCCTGCAAGCAAGCGATTGAACCCGTTCTCAAACAGCCTGACCATGGCGCCGGGCGGTTTTTTGTGCGCTTCATCGGCTAAAAATCGGCCAGCCAGCATCGGCACCAAGGTCAAGGACACAAAAGCGGACACCACAATCGACAAGCCCACCACCACGGCAAACTCGTGAAACAGCAGGCCGATCACCCCCGGCATGAAGAAGATCGGGATAAACACCGCGATCAGCGAGCTGGAAATGGAGATGATGGTAAACCCCACCTCGCGTGCGCCGCGCAGCGCCGCTTGGAACGGCTTTTCGCCATGCTCGACATGGCGAATGATGTTTTCCAGCACCACAATCGCGTCGTCGACCACCAGACCCACGGCCAGCGTCAGCCCCAGCAGCGAGATGTTGTCCAGGCTGTAATTCAGGCCCCACAGCAGGGCGACAGCCCCGATCAGGGACACCGGCAGGGACACCGGCAGGGACATGGCCGGGATGACCGTGGCCACAAAGCGGCGCAAAAACAGAAAGATCACCAGCACCACCAGTGCTACCGTGCCCAAAAGTGTCAGCGTCACGTCGTGCAGCGCCTCACGCACCGACAAGGATCGGTCATTGATGGGGGTCATCGACACCGATTGCGGCATCTGGCTTTGCAGGCCCGGCAAAGCAGCCAGAATGGCATCCACCACCTGCACCGTGTTGGCACCGGGCTGACGCTGGATGGCCAGCGTGGTGGAGGGTTCACCGTTAAACGTGGCCCAGGTTTTGAGGGTCTCCAGGCTGTCTTCTACCAAAGCGATATCTTTGAGCCGCACCGGGTTGCCGCCGCGGGTGCTGACAATCAGTTCGGCGAACTCGGCGGCATTTTTAAGTTGCTTGTTGGCTTGCAACACCAGCGTTTGCCGGGGTCCTTCCAGAGTGCCAACCGGGGTGTTGACGTTGGCCGCCTTGAGGGCTGCACTCAGTTCATCGAGACCCATATTGCGGGCTGCCAGGGCTGCTGGCTGCACCCGCACCCGCACGGCAAAGCGCTTGGCACCAAAAATATTCACTTGCGCCACACCGTTGATGGTCGAGAGTGTGGGCGAGATCAGGTGTTCGGCGAAGTCCTGCAGTTCCGCTGGGGCCAGCGATGGTGAGCGCAAAGAGATCAGCAGCACCGGCGCGTCAGCCGGGTTGACCTTGCGGTACGAGGGCAGGGTGGTCATCTCAATGGGCAAGGCGCGCTGGGCGCGCAGCAGCGCGGCCTGCACGTCGACGGCGGCAGCATCAATGTCGCGGCCCTCTTCAAACTCCAGCGTCAGCGAGGTGTTACCCAGCGTGCTGGTGGAACTGATGGTCTTGAGTGCCGGAACGGTCTGAAACTGTTTCTCCAGCGGCAGCGCCACCGAGCTGGCCATGGTCTCGGGGCTGGCACCGGGCAAATTGGCCGACACATTGATCACTGGTGTGTCGTAACTGGGCAGCGCGGCCACGGGTATATGCTTGAACGCGATGAATCCGGCCAGTACCATGGCCAGGTTCAGCAGCACCGTCATCACCGGGCGGCGGATGAATAGCTCGGAGAAGTTCATGGTTGGGCAGGCTTTCCTGCACCGGAGTCCGCCCGGCTGGCTTCATGCGCACGCTCCACCACGGTGGTGTTGGGGCGCACGTTTTCTTTGCCCTCCTGCACCACCGATTCGCCAGGCTTGAGGCCCGTCACGGCAGCGTCATTGCCTTCAGCATAGACGAGTTTCACCGGGCGTGGCGTGGCCTTGCCGTCCGTCACCACATATACGGTTGCGCCGCGTTGGCTCTGGATGATGGCCGCCTGGGGGATGACCACGGCATCTTTGAGGGTGTTGACGGTTTGCAGCACATCCACAAATGCACCCGGTCAGAGTCGATTTTGCGGGTTGGCAAACATGGCCTTGACTTTCACCGCGCCGGAATTGGCATCCACCAGGTTGTCGACAAATTTCAATCGACCGTTGAAACTGCCACCGCCATCAGCCAGTGTGGCGGTCACGACCGCGCCGCCAGCCTTCAAAGCCTCCAGCGCATCGGCCAGATGGCGTTGCGCAATGCTGAAGGCCACCCCAATCGGATCAAGCTGCGTGATGGTGACCAGCGGGGTCTGGCTGGCCAGCACGGCGCTGCCCGCAAACACCGTCACTTGCCCGGCGCGTCCGCTGTTGGGGGCGACGATGTGGGCATAAGACAGGGCCACCTGGCTGGCATCTACCGCCGCCTTATCTGCGGCAACCGTTGCAGTTGCGGCATCCACCTGGGCCTGCGCTGTGTCTACCGCTCCTTGAGAGACGAAATTCTGCGCCAGCAACTGCCTGGCGCGTGCCAGTTGGCGCTGCGCATCACTCAGGCTGGCCGCGTCTTTGGCCTGTTGCGCACGGACTTTGGCAATGTTGGCCTGATCGGCTCGCGCATCCAGCGTGAACAGCAATTGCCCGGCTTTGACAAACTGGCCCTCCTTGAAATGCACCTGACGGACCGTGCTCGATACCTGCGAGCGTACATCCACACTGGTCAGGGGGGTGACGGTGCCGGTGGTTTTGAGCTGCACGGCCATGTCACGCTGTTGAGCCTTGACGGTGGAGACCGACACGGGTGGAGCGGACTCGCTGCTCGCTGCTGCGCTGGCTGGCGTTGCAGGCGCGCTCGCCGAGGCACCTTGGGCCGGTTTTTTAGAGCAGGCGACAAGAACAACACTGCCAGCAATAAGCAGTAGAAGAGGGGCAGTTTTCATAAGGGTTCAAATCTGACGCGGCCCCATCGTTGGACCGCCACAACAGGGTGTCGTTGGACGCGACCAGGTATTTTTCAATTCAGGCGTGAGCCTGAAGCGTGGCCAGTTTGGGTGTTTTGGTTGTGCGGGTTGACCGGGTTGGAAACTGGAAGTTTAAGGGGTTTATTCAAACGGCCCTATGGCCAAGCGAAGCGCATCAGCCGTAGGCGAAACCGGCGTGGTTGATAAAGTAGTGCCCTTTTGGGGCAACACTGTCAAAACGCATCGTTATTGGAAGCGGAGGTAAAAACCTTGGAAAACATGTAACCCTCGTTTGAACCATGCCGTTTACCGTCAAGCCCGCACCAATGCTGGCTTTGCGCCGAATTCGACAAATTCCGCCGTTTTGGGCTTAGAGTCTAGGCATTTTCCCAGACAAGCTGGGAAAATGAGGTTCGCCGGAGGCGAACAGCCATTGACCAACGTAGGTTGAAACCTGGATGCCAGCTCAAGAAAATCGGCAAAGATCGACAACATGTTGGTAAGTTTGGCGCGTAAAGCGCCTATTTCACGAGGCATGCAAATCGTTGATTTCATTAGGTAACCCTTGCCTGCTGAAATTGGCTCTTAGAATCCCATCAAGCTTATCGTGCCAATGCATCTCTGCCTCGGACAAATCGTGCCATGGACCTGGCTCAAGAAACCAGCTCAGGAAAATTTTGTACTCGCGCCTGGCCATCTTCGTGTTGCCGCTTGAAAAATGCAGCCACGCCAAGCCCAGGTGTGCGTGAACCGCCACCCGCCCGTCGGGCCGCCAGTCTTCGGGAAACAGCGCTGGGCTTGTGAGCGCTGCTGAATACTTTTTTGCGGCTTCGCGCACATCGCCAAGCAAGACCAGTTGCTGTGCCAAGGTGACCATGGCATCCGCTGATTGACGCTGTGCCAGGCTGTCACGAAGCAGCCCAATCTTCTCGGCACTGCCTGTCGCAGACCCAAGTGCGCGCAAATAGAGGGCTTCAGGGCAGTTTGGATGATTCTGGTTCAGTTGCTCAATCCAGTCCCCGGCTGCCTCAGCCAGACCCAAGGGCGTGGCGAGTGCGCCGGTATGGCAATCGGTCTGGTCCAGCTTGTAGGCGCGGTGCCACGCCTGTTTGGCTGATGGTGCGTGTCTGGAATTGGCATTGCCGATGGCGAGTGCTTCAGCCAACTGCTTCCACATGTGCTTGTTCTGCGGATACTCATCCAGACTTACGTCCAGCAGTTCAACTGCCTGCACGATCAGCGCCGACGGCTCGTGGCTCCAGCGGGCCTGCCTGAGCAGACTTGCCACGGCTGACGAGGTGGCACCTGTCCCGGCGTTGCAATGAGCAGGAAACAACTGCCCTGCAGCAAGAAGGAGAACAATCAACAAGGCACCGCACCGCTTGGCATGGTAAACCATCCCGGCACAAACCAAGGCGGTTACGCCCTCAAGCTTGTGGATCTCTGCTAACACTGCTTTGTCCCGGGTGGCCATGAAAATTTCTGCGGCCCGATCCATGCCAGCAATGCCTGCCGCTCATGCGCTTTAAGGTCAACAAATGAAAGCGCATCGTCAAGTGGCATCGCTGCCGTGCCATTCACAGCGGCAACACCGAGTATCAACCCTTGCGCCGGATCAATAAGAATGGGATAGCCCCGGCGCACCTCCCAAACTCTGGTCTCCCCGATCAAGTCGCTTGGAAAGGGGCTGACGGTCCAGCGGTCAGGACTCCAATGCACCAGACGCATTGACACCAGGTGCAATAACTGCCCAGAAAATTCACCAGAAATACGATACCCTTTCAAGACACCCATCCCGCCAGCGGCGAAGCCACCGACACTGACCGAGAGAAAGACGGGCCCCAGCAGGAGCATGGTCGCCACCCGATTCCCGAAGGTGTTTAACGCCAGGTCGGTGGTGAGATGGTTGGCGTGCGCCGAGTCAGCAAAGACAACCGCTTGTCTTTGTCCAGCGTGCAACGAGTCGAAGAATAGGTAATCAACTTTTTGTCGGGTCAAGGGTCGGTCTGGCCAGCTTGCAGTCAAAGTTGCCTCACAGCGAACAAGCACCACGTAAACGCTGCATTTGCCGGATTCAATGCCCGCGCCGGACAGCGGCTGGGCCGCATCCAGAATCGCGAAATCGGCAACAACATCGATGATGGGCGGTACGATGAACAGCAATGCCCCAACGCCAACAAAGATCGTCATGATGCTCGAACTTAGCCAGGATGCAAGGCTCTTGCCAGGTGGGCAGACTTTGATGGGACGCGAGGGAAATGGTGCGTCAATGTGTGCCATGCATGTTTTTTCTGGTGCGAGCGCCTGGCCGGTTCAAAAGTACAAACCCAATACAAAGATCGCCACAAAGCTGATACCTGTCAGCCAAGCAAACTTCACTGCAAGGCGTTGTCGCAACCAGTCCCGGTAGGGGACTGTTCCGTCGCTTACAAATCTCACTTCGCCGCTCGGATTGAGCTTGGCCACGAACTGTGCCTGCCCGGTAATAATGCCCGTTGCGGCATCGGGAAAAGCCACTGTCATTGCAGTTAGACCGAGCTTCTTTTGAAAGGCAGACGGTTCAAGGGTCAGCGGGCCGTTGGGGTTGCCCACAGAATGGAAACCCCAAGGACTGAGTGCCTGTTCGATATGAGCGCAGAGTTGGCGTGGATCGGTGCATGCCACTGAAATGCAGGCCGGCTGAGATGACTTCCATCGGTAGCGCAATCGTGGTTGCGCAGCCCAGAAGATGATGCCCATGAAAAGCACCAGCCCAACTGTCACTGCACTCGCAAGTTCAATGCTCTTAAAAATGTTTCCAATATCAAGATTCATGGTCACTTCCCAAATCGAGCAGTTGTCGGTCAAGATGGCATTATCCTGGGTACATTTAGACAAACGATAGAAACTTTTCATAGGATTTTGAACGGTGGTACGGTGGGATCAAACAAGTTTTTCAAGGCAGCGTCTTTCATTCACAGCCATGAATTCATCCAAAGCGAGCAGGAAGACCAGGAGATCGCCGCCTTGAAACCCGGGCAAACTGTTACCCGGGTTTGAACCATGCCGCTTTTGGTGGCGAACCTGCCAGTCCGGGCAGCAAATCAAGGGTTTTCACGTGGGTCGAGGGCTGTTCCAAGGCGCGATACTTGGCCTCGTGTGGTTGAAATGCCTGTCCGTACCGGATAAGCATGCAACGAGCAATTACCGGAATGGCCCATTTACCCATCAAGTCCGACCGCAGTTGGTTCAAGCAACTGTTTGAGTCGTCACCCGATCCAACCTGGATCATTGACGGTCAACGCTTTGTCGAATGCAATGAGGCGGCGATTCGAACCCTGGGCTATACAAGCCGAGAAGAACTGCTCAACATCCATCCTTCAAAGCTCTCACCACCCAGGCAAGCTGATGGTCAGGAGTCCTTTGCCAAGGCTGAACACATGATGGAGCTGGCCAGGAAAAATGGCTTGCATCGGTTTGAATGGATACACACCAAGGCAGATGGAACGAATTTTGTCGCCGAGGTCACGCTCTCAATCATTGAGCGTGACGATAGGGAAGTCATCTACTGCGTCTGGCGAGACATCAATGAGCGCAAGAGCATTGAAGAAAAACTGCGGCAACAAAACAGTGTTCTTTCCACCATCATCGAGAACTTCCCTGGTGGAATCTCACTGTTCGACGCAGACTTGCGCCTGGTGGCACACAACGAAAAATTCAAGCGACTGATGGATATTCCTGATTTCCTGTTGGAAATACCGAATCTACATCTCGAAGACATTATTCGCCACAAGGCTGGGCGTGGCGAGTATGGCGCAGGTGATGTCGAGAAACAGGTGCGCGAGCGCGTGTTACACGCTCGCCGCTTTGAGGCTCATCAGTTGGAACAAAAACAGCTCGACGGTCAGATCATTGAAATAATCAGCAAGCCCCTGGCCAGAGGTGGTTTCATTTCCACCTACACCGACATCACAGAAAGAAAACGTATTGTGGCTGAACTTCAGGAAAGCGAAGCCCGCCTTTCTGCCACCTTCCATTTGTCGCCGGTTCCGATGGGGGTCGCCTTGGCTGAAGATCCATTTCCGGGAGTCGAGTTCAACGAGGCATGGTTTCGCATCTTTGGTCGCGGTAAAAATGTACTGGGGTTGAGTGGTACGGCCTATGGATTGTGGGTCAATCCAGAACAGCGCGCGTTGTTTATGGAACGGGTACGAGATGACGGCGAGTTCTTGAATCACGAAGTTCAATTGCGACACAGTGACGGGACAGAACTTACTGTGCTGCTATCAGGGCGACGTGTCGATACGGGGGCACGCCCGATATTCCTGCTTGCCTACTTCGACCTCACTGAACAGCGTCGTGCGGATCAGGCACTACGGGATGCCCATGCCGAACTCGAACAGCGGGTGATTGACCGAACACGCGCCTTGCGGGAAAGCGAGGAGCGTTTCCGTGATTTCGCCGAGTCTTCTTCTGACTGGCTATGGGAAACCGATGCCGATTTGCGCTATAGCTATTATTCTGAACGGGCTGCCAAAATTTTGGGGCAACCGACGGATGCATTGATCGGAAAAACAACGACTGAACTGGCCACAGATGAGGATCGGCAGCGCGCGCCAGAGAAGTGGGCGCAGTTTCTCAAAACCATTGAAGCACATGCTCCCTTTCGTGCCTTTGACTATTGCGTGGCAACGCCTGACGCAAGCCTGCGCCAGGTACGCATGAGCGGCAAGCCGGTCTTCTCCGGCGCGGGCACATTCCTTGGCTACAGGGGAACCGGTGCAGACATCACTGAATTGGTAAATGCGCAGAACGAATTGATAGGTGCAGAAAAACTCGCCGCCCTTGGTGGTCTGGTCGCTGGCATCGCGCATGAAATCAACACGCCAATCGGTATCGGTGTCACGGCTGCCTCCTATCTTCAGGAGCAAACCCTCGAATTCGAAACCATTTATGCAGCCGGGAACATGAAGCGCAGCGACATGACGGCGTACTTGCAAACCGCCAAGGAGGTAACGAACTCGCTTTCCACCAATCTTCGACGGGCGGCTGGTTTGGTGCAAAGCTTCAAGCAAGTGGCCGTTGACCAGACCAGCGATCAGATGCGGCGCTTCCAGCTCAAGGAATACTTCAACGAGATTCTCGACAGCTTGCGGCCAAAGCTCAAGCGAACCCAGCATGTGATCGACATCATTTGCCCTGACGAGCTGAAAATTCACAGCCACCCAGGGGCGTTTTCCCAGATTCTTACCAACCTCATTATGAACTCGTTGATTCATGGGTTTGAGCATGTCGCTGCCGGACACATTGAAATTGCCGCCAGCCGGTCTGCGACACAGCTTTCTCTGCGCTACAGCGATAACGGCTGCGGCATGAGCCCGATACAAGTGAAGCGCGTTTTCGAGCCATTCTTTACAACACGCCTCGGGCAAGGCGGCAGCGGGCTCGGCATGAATATTGTTTACAACCTGATTACACAAACATTACGCGGGCGGATTGAATGCCGATCGACACCCGGCTCGGGTGTGCAGTTCCTGATGCTGTTGCCAATTAACGAGGAGACTGACCGTGGACGATCAAACGTCGCTTGATCCAAGTAACCCGCAAGCAGACGATGCACCAATGGTTTTTTTCGATGGCGACGAGCTGATTACGCCAGCAGAGCCTCACAAAACATGGAAAGTTCTGATTGCTGACGACGATGAAGAAGTCCATCTGATTACGCGGATGGTTCTGCGCAACTTGGTTTTCGAAGGAAGATCGCTCCAACTGCTGTCCGCGCATTCTGGCATTGATGCCTTGCGCCAACTGGGTGAAAACCCGGACACGGCCATCGTGCTTCTGGATGTCGTCATGGAGAGCGAGCATGCCGGGCTGGAGGCGGCGCGCAGCATCCGGGAGATGCTTGGCAACCGCTTTGTTCGCATTATCTTGCGCACGGGTCAACCGGGTCAGGCCCCAGAACAGCGGGTGGTCATCGACTACGACATCAATGACTACAAGGAAAAGACAGATCTCACCGCCCAGAAGCTGACGACCACGGTTATCTCTGCGCTACGCTCCTACCGCGATATCATTGCCATTGATCGCAGTCGGCAGGGGTTAATGAAAATCATTGAAGCCTCGCGTCACATTTTCAGCCAGCAGTCGCTGTCCCAGCTTTCCTCTGGTGTTTTGCTGCAGATCAGTGCTTTGCTGCATTTGGGAAACGATGCCATGTTGGCGCAAACATCGGGTGTCGCGGCCAAGCTTGACTCCGTTGGCGGTGAAACCAGCTACACGGTCATGGCTGGAACGGGCCGTTTTGCTGCTGCCATAGGACAACCGCTAAGCAGCATATTGGGGTCCCCGGAAATCGATCTACTCATGCACGCAAAACATGAGAAAACGATCATTCGCAACGGCGAGTTCATCGGCCATTTTTCTAATGCCAGCGGTGCGCAAAGCGTGGTTTTAATCCAAACGGAGGGAACGCAGGGCGAAGTCGATGTTGATCTATTACGGTTATTTGCGGCTAATGTCGGCGTTGCTTTCGATAATTCCAGCCTGAATGAGGATTTGCTGGCGACGCAGAGCGAAATGGTGCATACGCTCAGCAAGGTCGTTGAAGCCCGCTCGAATGAAACCGGGCAGCACGTTGTTCGCGTAGGCGAATTGTCGTATCTGCTGGCCCAATTGGCTGGCTTGAACGAATGCGATTCGAACCTTCTCAGACTTGCGGCACCGATGCACGATCTCGGCAAGATCGGCATTCCCGACCATATCCTGCATAAGCCGGGAGCGTTGACCCCCGAGGAATGGTCTGCCATGCGTGAACACTCGGCAATCGGACACAGTCTGCTTGTTCGTTCAAAGCGCCCGGCACTGCAAGCAGCAGCGACCATCGCCTTGCAGCATCACGAATGCTGGGATGGCAGCGGTTACCCAAGTGGTTTAAAAGGCGAGGAGATACATGTCTTCGGTCGCATCGTCGGTCTGATCGATGTCTTTGATGCGCTCTCGCATCCACGCTGTTACAAGCAAGCGTGGCCGATTTCGAAGATCATCGATTTCATCCGGCTGCAGCGCGGCATCAAGTTTGATCCCGTCTTGGTCGATGTTTTTCTTGCCAATGCCGACTCGCTTGTCGCCCTGTGGCAAAACCATGCCGATCTGGCAGCTGGTTGATTTCAGCGCTGGTTGATTTCAGCGATAGTGGTTATGTTGTCCGATATCGGATTGACGCAGACAGAACAATAATTTTGGCCGCTCGTCATCAAAAAGAACTTGGTTGGTCGGCGAAAAAGACACCAGCAGTCGAAAGAACCGATCAACAGATATGCCAACCCTTGCCACCACCGCGCCACGTCGGGGGTTTAGGCAGCCTGATGAGCAGCTTTACGTGGTAACTCCCATATCGATGGCTGCGTCAACGACCTGCCCGAGATCAGTGGCACCCCAACAAAAGCTTGTATCCTTAGCCTCTCTAACCGACCCGAGGTCAAGGCGTGAAATCAAACAACTACTCTGAAAGCGTTGAAGGCAGGCAACTCGACATCATCCAGCAAATCGGCGGTATCGGCTACTGGGAATACGATCCGGCTGAAATGTCGATCTTTCTGCCAGCGGCTTCGCAAAAGCTTCTGGCCGGTATTACCGCAAGTCCTGTCAGTGCTCCAGACTCGCTCATGCAGGCATTGGGAGATGCCGGTCTTGAACGCCTTCAGGCGGCTTTCGATCAGGCCACGGACAGCGAGTTGGCTTTTCAGGCAGAACTCCAATTGGCCGGCCGCGATGGCAGGCCGGCGTACCTGGCGTTTCGCGGTGCCAAAGTCGAGACGACACCGGGCCTGCTCCGGCTGGCCGGCACCTTTAGCGACATCTCTGCGGCAAAGCGGCGCGAAGCCGATCACGGCCAGGCCAGTGCGCAATTGCAGGCGCTTCTTGATGTGCTGCCGCAAGGGGTCAGTGTCATCGACCAGAATCTGCGCCTGATCCTGTGGAACCAGCGATTTCACGAGATTCTCGATTTCCCGTCCGGCATGGTGTTCAAAAATGCCCGATTTGAGGATTTCATCCGCTTTAACGCGCTGCGTGGTGAATACGGCCCCGGTGAT
>CAIQOO010000100.1 GCA_903873485.1 uncultured beta proteobacterium
ACGCCTGTATCGCGTTAGTCCGCATGGTGTTCGCACCATGTGGGCTGCCGTTCGTTTGCATGATATTGACTTCCCTGCCGCCTTCAATCTGGCGCAAACATTCGCGCAGTAGAGACAATTGTTGCGGAGGAATTTCATAAGGACATGAGGCGGGCTGCAAGCGGTCAGCAGAGCAAACTGGCAGCGGCAGCGGGAGCAACACGGGCGGCAGTTGCAGGCGCCCATGCGACAAACTGCTGGATCCGAAATGCCAACCCTGCCGCGCAGGGGTGAAAATAGACCGCATGACACACCACCTCTTTAGCGATAACGCTTACCAAACCGAATGCAGCGCCACGGTGACGGCCATCACGCAGCAAGGCATTGTGCTCGACCGCACCGTGTTTTACCCGCTCGGCGGCGGACAGGCCGGCGACACCGGCTGCCTGGTGCTGGCCGACGGCAGCCAGATCACCATCACCGACACCCGCAAGGGCCGGGCCGACGATGGCAGCTTCAATGGTCAAATAGCCCACCAGCCCATGCCGGATATGCTTGAGCAGCTCTTGAATCAAGAGCATTGCAGCAGCCTGAAACTGCGTGTTGGAGACCAGGTCAGCGCCCGCATTGACTGGGCGCGGCGCTTGCGCATAATGCGGTTTCACACCTGCAGCCACCTGCTGTGCCATATCGTGCCGGCTTTGGTCAACGGCTGCTCGATCACGCCTGATTACGCCCGGCTCGACTTCAACATGACCGACCCGCTCGACAAGGCGGCACTGAGCGCCGCCATTGCGCAACTGGTGGCCGCCGCGCATCCGGTCACGGTTGGCAGCATTCTGGATGCTGACCTGGATGCCAACCCGGCGCTGGTAAAAAGCATGTCGGTGCAGCCACCGCGCGGCAGCGGGCAGATTCGCACCATCGCGATTGGCGCGGCGGCCACAGATGGCGCAGCAACGATGGCCATGACCCTGATCGACCTGCAACCCTGCGGCGGCACGCATGTGGCCAATACGGCCGAGATTGGCCAGGTCATCGTCACCAAGATCGAAAAGAAATCGGCCAGCAGCCGCCGCGTGGTGCTGGGTTTTGCGCCATGAGCAGCAGCCCGGTCAAAAACATCACCGGCGACTCGTTTTTTGCCTGGGATGGTGACGTGCTGGTGGTCAACATTTTGGGCAAACCGAGCGCCAGCAAAGATGCGATTGGCAAGCCCAAGGGCAGCCAGCTCAAGGTCAGCGTCACCGCCGCACCCCAGAACGGCAAAGCCACCGACCACATGCTGCGTTTTCTGGCGCCGCTGTTTGGCGTCAGCGTGTCGGCCATCGAGGTGGTCTTTGGCCAGCAAAATGTCAACAAGCAATTGCGCATCAGGGCACCGGCCAGACTCCCCCCGGTGTTTGCCGGTCTTGCTGACCAGCCCTGTCGGCCCGCTGCCAGGCGAGCGGTGGCCGCTGGCCAAGGCCCAGACGACGATCGGCCTTCGAGTCCCTGATTCGTCCTGCCGAGGACTTTGTGATGACGCTATTTTTGTTTTTTGCCGGGCTGACCCCCCTGATTCTGGGCGCTGACCTGCTGGTGCGCGGGGCCTCGCGGCTGGCGCTGGCGCTGGGTATTTCGCCGCTGGTGGTGGGCCTCACGGTGGTGTCGTTTGGCACCAGCGCGCCCGAAGTGGCGGTATCTGTGGGGGCGGTGCTGGAGGGCAAAACCGACCTGGCGCTGGGCAATGCGGTCGGCAGCAATATCTTCAACGTGCTGTTCATTTTGGGGGTTGCCGCCATCATCACCCCGCTGGTGGTGAACATTCAGCTCATTCGCCAGGAGGTGCCGATCATGCTCGGAGCCAGCTTGCTGTTGCTGGTGCTGTCGCTCGATGGCCAGTTGACGCTGACCGATGGCCTGATCCTGCTGGGGCTGATGCTGGCCTACACCGTGTTTCTGGTGTGGCAGTCGCGCCGCCAGAACCAGTCCGCACAGGATGAATATGCCGGGGAATTTGTACCCGACAAACCAGCGCCGTGGCTCGGCCGCATGCCGGTGCAATTGCTGCTGATTGCAGTTGGCCTGGGGCTGCTGGTGCTGGGCTCGAACTGGCTGGTGGAGGCCTCGGTGGTGTTTGCCAAGGCGCTGGGCGTCAGCGACTTGATCATCGGGCTGACCATTGTGGCGGCCGGCACCTCCATGCCCGAGGTGGCGACCTCGGTGATGGCCGCCATCAAAGGCGAGCGCGACATTGCCGTGGGCAATGTGGTGGGCAGCAACACCTTCAATATTCTGGGTTGTCTGGGCATTGCCAGCCTGGTGTCGGGCCATGTCGGGTTGGCGGTGTCGGCGGCGGTGTTGAACTTTGACTTGTGGGTGATGACCGCCGTGGCGCTGGCCTGCCTGCCGGTGTTCATGAGCGGGCGCGAAATTGCCCGCTGGGAAGGCACCATGTTTTTGGCTTACTACCTGGCTTATGTGGCCTATCTGGTGCTGGCCGCACAGCAGCATGATGCGCTGAGCGCGCTTTCTGCTGCCATGTTGAGTTTTGTGCTGCCTTTGACAGTGATCACCCTGGTGGTGCTGGGATTGCGCAATACCAGCCCGGCGGACCACCGCAACCCGTAAAATTGTCGGCTTCCAAGGAGCGTTGCAGCGGGTTTGACAGCCTGTCAGGCTTGGAAATGGTGTTTCAAACAACCGCAACGACGCTCGCCTGACCCCCTACCCACAGGTGAGCTGCATGTCTGAAATTATTCTTCCCCCCCTGAAATTGGCCGGCCTGGAGCCGGTCAGCATCGGTGCCCTGGCTTCGGCTGAAGACGGCACGGCACCCAGCGCCTCGTTTGTCAACATTGGCGAGCGCACCAACGTCACCGGCTCCAAGGCCTTTGCCCGGATGATCCTGAACGGCGAGTTTGAGCAGGCCCTGGGGGTGGCGCGCCAGCAGGTTGAAAACGGCGCCCAGATCATCGACATCAATATGGACGAGGCCATGCTTGACAGCCAGGCGGCCATGGTCAGGTTTCTGAATCTGATAGCGTCCGAGCCAGACATATCGCGGGTTCCGGTGATGATTGATTCGAGCAAATGGAGCGTCATCGAAGCCGGCCTGCGCTGCGTGCAGGGCAAGCCTGTCGTCAACTCGATCAGCATGAAGGAAGGTGTTGATGCCTTCAAGCAGCAGGCCAAGTTGCTGCGCCGCTACGGTGCCGCCGCAGTGGTGATGGCCTTTGACGAGCAGGGCCAGGCCGATACTTATCAGCGCAAGATCGACATTTGCCAGCGCGCCTACCGCATTCTGGTGGATGAAGTGGGTTTTCCGCCGGAAGACATCATCTTTGACCCGAACATCTTTGCCATAGCCACCGGCATTGAAGAACACAACAACTACGCGGTCGATTTCATCAACGCCACCCGCTGGATCAAGCAGCACCTGCCCGCCGCCAAAGTGTCGGGCGGGGTGTCCAACGTGTCATTCAGCTTTCGCGGCAACGACCCGGTACGCGAAGCGATTCACACGGTGTTTCTGTACCATGCGATTCAGGCCGGCATGGACATGGGCATCGTCAACGCCGGCATGGTGGGCGTTTATGACGATCTGGAGCCAGAGTTGCGCGAGCGGGTCGAAGATGTGGTGCTCAACCGCCGGCCCGATGCCGGAGAGCGGCTGGTAGAAATTGCCGAAACCGCCAAAAGCGGTGCCAGGGACGAGAGCCTAAGATGGGCTTGGCGCGGAACGCCGGAGCATCCGGTAACGGTCGAGCAGCGCCTGGGCCACGCCATGGTGCATGGCATCACCGACTTTATTGTCTCCGACACCGAGGAGGCTTACCAAGCCATAGTGGCCAAAGGTGGCCGGCCGCTGCATGTGATTGAAGGCCCACTGATGGCCGGCATGAGCATCGTCGGCGACCTGTTTGGCCAGGGCAAGATGTTTTTGCCGCAGGTGGTGAAAAGTGCGCGGGTGATGAAATCGGCAGTAGCCCATCTGATTCCGTACATCGAAGAAGAAAAGCGGCAAGACGAAGCAGCCGGGCGCGATGTGCAGACCAAGGGCAAAATCATCATGGCGACAGTCAAGGGCGATGTGCATGACATTGGCAAAAACATTGTCACCGTGGTACTGCAATGCAACAACTTTGATGTCGTCAATCTGGGCGTGATGGTGCCGGCCCACGAGATTCTGGCGCGCGCCAAGGCGGAAAACGCCGATATCATCGGCCTGTCGGGCCTGATCACCCCCAGCCTCGAAGAGATGCAGCATGTCGCCGCCGAAATGCAAAAGGATGATTACTTTCGCCTGCGCAACATGCCGCTGCTGATTGGCGGCGCCACCACCAGCCGGGTGCATACCGCCGTGAAAATTGCGCCCCATTACGCAGGTCCTGTCGTCTATGTGCCCGACGCTTCGCGCAGCGTTGGGGTGGCGCAAAGCCTGCTGTCAGACCAGGCCAGAGCCTATATCGCCGAACTCAACACCGACTATGCGCGGGTGCGCCAGCAGCACGCCAGCAAAAAGCAGACTGTGCTGTGGCCGCTGGCCAAAGCCCGGGCGAATAAATGGCTGCCGCGCCTGCCCGCCCTGCAGCAGCATCCCCTCGCCGAGGCGACCGCCAGCGCCTGGCAAAACTACCACCCCACGGCCCCCAAGTTCATCGGCCGGCGTGTCTTCAAGAACTTTGATCTGGCAGAACTAGCCAGATATATCGACTGGGGGCCGTTCTTTCAGACCTGGGATCTGGCCGGGCCATTTCCGGCCATTCTGGATGACCCGGTGGTTGGCATCGAGGCGAAAAAGCTTTACGCCGATGGCCAGGCCATGCTCAAGCGCCTGATCGAAGGCCGCTGGCTAAGCGCCAATGCGGTGATCGGCTTGTATCCGGCCAATTCTGTCAATGACGACGATATTGCGCTGTACACCGATGAATCACGAAGCCAGGTGGCGCTGACTTGGCACGGCCTGCGCCAGCAAGCCGCCAAGGAAGAGATTGATGGCGCAATGATGCCCAGCCGCTGCCTGGCCGATTTTGTCGCACCCTATCAAATTGCTTCTGAAACAATAGCTGCTTGCGCAGGCAGCATAAGGGCTGGAGGCCAAAAAGACTTAAAAAAATCGGGAGATGCCGAAGCCGAAGCCGAAGCCAGCGCCAGCCTGTCAAAAAGCGTCCCGGACTATGTCGGCGTGTTTGCTCTGACCACCGGCCTGGGCGTGGAGAAGAAAGAAGCCCAGTTTCTGGCTGCCCATGACGACTACAGCGCGATTCTGCTCAAGGCCCTGGCCGACCGCCTGGCCGAAGCCCTTGCCGAGTATCTGCACCACCGGGTGCGCACCGACCTGTGGGGCTATGCGCCATCCGAATCGCTGACCCCGCAACAATTGATTGCCGAGCAATACGCCGGCATCCGCCCGGCTCCCGGCTACCCGGCCTGCCCCGACCACAGCGTGAAAAAAGACCTGTTTGCGTTGCTGCAATGCGAAGAGATCGGCATGACGCTGACCGACAGCCTGGCCATGAGCCCGGCCGCCAGTGTCTGCGGCTTCTACCTGGCTCACCCCGATGCCTACTACTTCAACGTCGGCAAGATCGGCGATGACCAGCTCAAGGACCTGGCCAAGCGCCGTGGCATGGATGAAACAGCCCTGGCGCGCCTGTTGGCACCTAATTTGTGAGCTGACATGCGGCCAGCCGCAGCCGGGCCATTCGCGCCAGCCGCCAGCCGCCAGCCGCCAGCCGCCAGCACCGCCATCCCAACTGGCCCCGACCAGGCCCTGATGACCCTACAGAATATACCGGCTCAAATCTTCGTTTTTGCTGAGTTCAGCCAAACGCGACTCGACATAAGCCGCATCGACCTGCACGCTCTGGCCGGCCAGGTTGGTGGCGTTGAAGCTCACTTCGTCAAGCAGGCGCTCCATCACGGTTGACAGGCGGCGGGCGCCGATGTTTTCGGTGCGCTCGTTCACGTCAAAAGCGATCTGTGCCAGCCGGGTGATGCCTTCATCCGAAAACTCGATGCTGACCTGCTCGGTGGCCAGCAGGGCCTGGTACTGCTTGACCAGCGATGCGTGGGTTTGCGTCAGGATGGCGACAAAATCCTGCACCGACAGCGACTGCAATTCAACCCGGATCGGGAAACGCCCCTGCAACTCAGGAATCAGATCGCTGGGCTTGCTCAAATGAAACGCACCCGAGGCAATGAACAGAATGTGATCGGTCTTGACCGTGCCGTATTTGGTGGACACGCTGGTGCCTTCCACCAGCGGCAGCAAGTCGCGCTGAACGCCCTGGCGCGATACCTCGGCACCATTGCTCTCGGAGCGCGAGGTCACCTTGTCGATCTCGTCGATGAACACAATGCCGTTTTGCTCAAGCATGTGCAGCGCCTGTGTCTTGATGTCGTCCTCATTGACCAGCTTGCCGGCTTCTTCATCGGCGAGCAGCTTGAGGGCATCGACGATTTTGAGCTTGCGGGTCTGTTTTTTGTTTTGGTTGAGCTGGCCAAACATGCCGCGCAATTGCTCGGTCATCTCTTCCATGCCGGCCGGACCCATGATTTCGAGCTGGGGCGTGGCATGTGCCAGATCGACTTCGATCTCGCGCTCATTGAGCTGACCCTCGCGCAGCTTTTTGCGAAAGATCTGGCGCGCCGCACTCTCTGGCTCGCGCGCCTCCATCACGCCAAACTCCTGGCGCGGCATCGGAATCAGGATATCGAGCACCCGGTCTTCGGCCACCTCTTCGGCGCGGGCGCGCACTTGCTGGGTGGCGGCCTGACGGGTCTGCTTGACGGCAATATCGGCCAGGTCACGAATGATGGCATCCACGTCTTTGCCGACATAACCCACTTCGGTGAATTTGGTGGCTTCAACCTTGATGAAAGGCGCATCCGCCAGGCGTGCCAGACGGCGGGCGATTTCTGTTTTGCCGACGCCGGTGGGGCCAATCATCAAAATATTTTTGGGCGTGATTTCGCTGCGCAGGCTGACATCGACCTGTTGGCGGCGCCAGCGGTTGCGCAGGGCAATGGCCACCGCACGTTTGGCCTGCTGCTGGCCGACGATGTGTTTGTCGAGTTCGGTAACGATTTGCTGGGGGGTAAGGGATGACATGGTTCTGACGGGTTGGAGGTGCCGGCGCTGCGGCAAGCAGATGGGCCGGGCTTACAGCACTTCGATGGTGTGGTTCATGTTGGTGTAAATGCAGATTTCAGCGGCGATTTCAAGCGAACGCTTGACGATGTCCTGGGCCGACAGCTCGGTGTGGTTGAGCAGCGCCATGGCGCTGGCCTGGGCATAAGCACCGCCCGAGCCGATGGTGACGATGCCGTTCTCGGGCTCCAGCACATCGCCGTTGCCGGTGATGATCAGCGAGGCATCCAGGTCGGCTACTGCCAGCATGGCTTCGAGACGGCGCAACACGCGGTCGGTGCGCCAGTCTTTGGTCAGCTCGATGGCGGCGCGCACCAGGTGTCCCTGGTGCTTTTCGAGTTTGGCCTCAAACCGCTCAAACAGCGTGAAGGCATCGGCCGTGGCACCGGCAAAACCGGCCAGCACTTTGCCGTGGTAGAGCTTGCGCACCTTGCGCGCCGTGCCCTTGACCACAATGTTGCCCAGCGTGACCTGTCCGTCGCCGCCAATCGCTACCTGCATCCCTTCTGGCGTTTTGCGCCGCACACTGATGATGGTGGTTCCGTGGTATTGATCCATAGATGAAAATAGTCCTAATAGGTTCGGTTGATGATGCGGGCATGTTCGTTGATGCCAATCAGTTGAAAAAACACCGCGACCAATTGCGGCACATCATGCAGTTCAATGCGGCCACCCTGGGCCTGCGCATTGGCCATCCAGTTCAAGATGCTGCCAGCCGCCGAAAAATCAACCCGGATCAGGTCGGTGCAGGAAATCACCAGCAGTTTGTCGGCTGGCATCGCCGCTTGCAGCGATTGCAGCACCTCCGAGGCATCACCGAGCACTTCACCCTTGAAGGCCAGTGGCTGGTTGCCAGCAGGGGTCGAGAGCGGCAAAACCGGCAACCGGGCCGAATCAGCCAGTTGCCCCGGCGCGGCCTGCAAGCCAGCGGCGTCGAGCCGCCGACAACGGGCGGCCCGCCAGGCCGGTGGCGATACCTCGTAGGTCACGCAAAAGTCCAGTGCCACCAGTTCATAGTCGTCTTGCAATCGCAAAATGCGCATCAGGTCAAGCCGCAAGCGCCACCAGCATTGTTCCACCACACTGTCGCCCATGGGCGTGCGCAGCCGCAGCAGGTGCTCTAGCACCTCGATGCCTTCGAGGTACAGGCGCAACGGTTGTTCACACCAATGCGCCATCAGCGCAGCCAGGATTTCGGCGGCTTGCGGCGTAATGGTTTTAAGCAGCCGCCAGTCCAGCCACCAAGGCTCGCTGCTGCCTTGAATCAAGGCCTGCAGATGCAATACCGAGGCCGCATCAAGCTGCGCCGGGCAACGCCAGACGTGCGGCCCGGCCGCTGTCCCCGCCGGGGGTGCCGCCGCCGGCCCGCTGATCCGGCCCGAATCCGGCCGGGCGGCAGCCCATACCGGCGTGGAGCCGCCAAACCGCTGGGCATAGTCGGTCGCCATTTGCTCAAAACTGGCTTGCCGGCCGGTGGCGCGGTACAGGTCAAGAAGGGCACTGGCCCAGGTGCTGGCCAGTTCTGCGGCAACGCCCGGGGTCTGCCATGCCGTCAGCAGCACAGCCTCGGCCCAGCCATCGTCGCTGTTGGCAAAACGGATGGCCGCCTCTTCAAGCCGGGTGTCGGTCAGACTGGTGCCGGACTCGACCGGTGCTGCCAGCGGCACCGAAAAAGTGCCGGCAACCGTCCGGGCGCTGCCGGACTGGTCCGGCTGGACCGGGGCAGGTGCAGCCAAGCCCGCCGACGTGCCCGCCTGGGTCAGCAGGTCGTCCTGGCTGTCCACTAGGTCGGATGGCATGGTGGTGGCAAAGGCACTGTCCTCGGCGACGATTTCAGGCGGGGGAAGCGTCGGCGCGGTGCTGCCCTGAGCCGAACCGCCAGCGGCCGGATCGCGCCCTTTCCACCACTGCTTGGACATCTGGGCTTCAATCTCGTCGATTTTCTTGAGCGTGTTGGCGCGCTCCTCGAACACCGAGTAACCCCAACTGTCCTGAAAGGTCGAGGCTGGCACCGTGGCGCCCGCGATGATCGGCACGTTGCTGCGGCGCAGTTTGCGCAGCTTGTCAAATTCGCGCTTGCGTACCGCATCGTTGTACTGTTTGCGCTCAATCATCTGCTTGAGCGCCTGTTTGCTGCGGTCCGCCTCGCGCGGCGTACCGGGTTTGTCGATGTCCACCCAATCTACCGTCGGGTTGAGCACAAACCGGGCAACCTTGGAGAGCAAGCCAGTGCCCTTGTCTTGCGAAGCCATGCCAGGAATCCGTTCGCCGGGCGGTGTGTACCCAAGACCCTAATCCCCAAACATCTTTTGCTTGAGTTCACGCCGCTGCTGCGCTTCAAGCGACAGCGTGGCGGTGGGTCGCGCCAGCAGGCGACCGACACCGATGGGTTCGCCGGTTTCATCGCAATAGCCGTAGTCGCCGGCATCAATGCGGTTGATCGACTGCTCGATTTTTTTCAACAACTTGCGCTCGCGGTCGCGCGTGCGCAACTCCAGCGCATGTTCTTCCTCAATCGTCGCCCGGTCGGCTGGGTCGGGCACCACCACGGTGTCTTCGCGCAGATGTTCGGTGGTTTCACCGGCGTTGTTGAGAATGCCGTTTTTCAGGTCCACCAGTTTCATGCGAAAGAACGTCATCTGGGTGTCGTTCATGTATTCATCATCGGGCATGGCGATGACCTCGGCATCGCTGAGTTCGGCGACCGGCCTGGTTTTCCAGTTGTCGGCCAGTGCCGGATCTTTTTTGACGGCCGAAGCCAGCACCGGGGTAATCGGCTGCACCGTGCTGATCTGGGTAAAGCTGGACTTGGCCGCCGTGGAGGCCACCGACTGCGCCATTGACGGCACTGTCAGTTGCGCCAGGCGTGACGACGGACGACCTGAGCGCACCGGCACCCCGAGCGCGGTCAGCAGCGGTGCCGCCGTGGCCACCGGCTTGACCACCGGTGCAGGCGAGACCGCTTTGGCTACTTTGGGCGCATGGGCGATGGATTCAGAATTGGTTTTGGTAGTCACTTCTTCGGGCTTCTTTTTGGATGAGGGGGAAACCGGCTTGTCCGCCTTGACGGGAACCGCTGCGGGCTTGACGACCGGCTTGGGCGCTGGCCGGGCTTCTGGCTTGACAGTTTGGGCAGCCACGTCTGCCTCGGCAGCGGTGGCATGGGGTTTGACGACTTTTGCTGTCACGGTGGACCTCCTGGCAGGTTTTGGTGCCGGGGTGGCTGGTGTCGGCGAAGGGGGATTGGCTTCATCGGGCTGGCTGGCCCCGGCCGGGGCTGTTTCCCCGGCGCGAGAGTGTACCGGCTTGGCGGCATAAAAGCCCATCATTTTTAAAAACGAGCCAAACATCGGAACTCCGTTTCGCAAAAAATCAACTTAACGTGAAACAACTTTCATGTCCGGGGGTCGATGGAGTCCATGAAAGTCAGACGAGGCTTTGTTCCATGCCCTGCAAGAAAATATCGCGGGGCAGATCAATGCCGATGAAAACCATCTTGCTGCAAGGTGTCTCGTGCTCACCCCAGGCGGGGCCGAGATCGCTGCCCATCAACTGGTGCACACCCTGAAAAATCACCTTGCGATCGGTGCCCTGCATGAACAACACGCCTTTGTAGCGCAACATGCGCGGCCCGTAAATATTCACCACCGCACCCAGGAAGTCTTCGAGCTTGTCGGCATCGAACGCCCGGTTCGAGCGAAACACAAAACTTTTCACATCATCATCATGGGCGTGGTGGTGGCCACCCTGGTGCGACGGGTGGTCGCAATGTTCGCCATGCTGATGCTCATGCCCGGCGTGCTCATCATGGCCGTCTTCCTTGAGGAAATCCGGGTCGATGTCGAGCTTGGCATTGAGGTTGAAGCCGCGCAGGTCAAACACTTCCGACAAGGCCACATCGCCAAAATGGACAGCTTTTTGCGGCGCGCGCGGGTTCATGTGCTGCAGGCGATGCATCAGTTCGCGGGTTGCCTGGGCCGATACCAGATCGGTCTTGCTGAGGAATATCTGATCGGCAAAACCAACCTGGCGACGTGCCTCCTGGCGGTCATCGAGCTGCTGCTGGGCGTGTTTGGCATCCACCAGCGTCAAAATCGAGTCCAGCAGGTAACTTTCGGCAATCTCGTCGTCCATGAAAAACGTCTGCGCCACCGGACCCGGGTCGGCCAGACCGGTGGTTTCGATCACCACCCGGTCAAAATCAAGCAGGCCCTGGCGCTTTTTTGCAGCCAGCAATTGCAGTGCCTCGCGCAAGTCTTCGCGGATGGTGCAGCAAATGCAGCCATTGCTCATCTGGATGATCTGCTCTTTGGAGCCGGTCAGCAAAATGTCGTTGTCGATGTTTTCCTCGCCAAATTCGTTTTCGATGATGGCGATTTTCTGGCCATGTGCCTCGGACAACACCCGTTTGAGCAGCGTGGTTTTGCCGGACCCGAGGAAGCCGGTGAGGATGGTGGCTGGTATCAGACTCATGGTGTTTGCCTGTTGGAAGGCCAAGAGTGTAACGATGATCGACAAAGCCGACTATTTGCGCATGATGACAAGCCCTGTGAGTTACTCGCCTGCGCGGGGGTGCACGGCAGCACTCCGGCCAAGACGGGAGCCAGCGCCTAATAGGTGATGGCCATTGACGGCACATCAACCCGAATCATCGGTTTGCCCAGGGCGGCGCTGACGGCGGCCACATAGTCAGCCACCCATTGGGCATCGGCAAACAGGGCCGGGCCGGCCGCCTGTGTCACCACCAACACCTTGTCGGCGGTCAGCACCTTGCCGCTGGCGCGCAGCGGCTCACATTCGAGCGTGACAAATTGATGGTCCAGCCAGGCCCGCGCCGCATCATGCGCCAGCGGCACACCGTCGGGCACATGGAATGAAAACTCTTGGCCCCGGTCCAACACCACACTGATTTGCTTGTGCATAGGTCACTCATTGGTAAAAAATTGTTGCAAGCCGCTATTTTGAACCACCTGGCTTGAGGTGGGCGCGCGGATGCGCTGCGTCATAGACCTGGGTCAGGTGGCCAAAGTCCAGCCGGGTATAGATTTGGGTGCTACTGATGTTGGCGTGGCCGAGCAACTCTTGCACGCCACGCAGGTCGCTGCTCGACTGAAGCAAATGGCTGGCAAACGAATGCCGCAGCATGTGCGGGTGCACCGGCATTGCCAGTCCGGCTTGCAAACTGCGCGCGCGCAGCCGCTGCCAGATCGACTGCGATGTCAGCCGGGTGCCGCGCTGGCCAATGAACAGGGCTGGCTGATCAGCTAGCGCTACGGCCTGCTGACCGGACTGCAACGAACCGCTGCCGGGGCTGGCCAGGACACCCTGGTCACGCAGCGCCAGCCAGGCCTGCAGTGCCTGCACCGCCTTGGCCCCCACCGGCACAATGCGCCGCTTGCTGCCCTTGCCCAGCACATGGGCCTCGCCGGCCTGCAAATCGACCCAGCCACGCGCGCTGTTGCTGGCATGCACATCCAGCCCGGTCAGTTCGGCTAAGCGCAAGCCGCCGCCGTACAGCAGTTCGGCAATCGCCGCATCACGCGCTTCCAGCCAGGGTGTCGCCACTTCAGCATGAAAACTTGCCAGTTGCACCGCATCATCCACGCTCAGTGCCTTGGGCAGCGGCTTGCTGGCCTTGGGCGCATGCACATCGAGCACCGGGTTGCAGGCCACCAGGCCCTCGCGCCCGAGCCAGGTGTAAAAACCACGCCAGCCTGACAAAATCAGCGCAATGCCGCGGCCCGAACGTCCGCTGCTGTGCATTTGCGCCACCCAGCGCCGAATGTGGCTGCTTTGCACCTGCTGCAGCGCAACGCCGGCAGTCAGGGCGTTGTGGCTGAGTTTTTCCAGGTCCAGCGTGTACAGCAGCACGCTGCGCTGTGCCAGTCGTTTTTCAAACCGCACATGGTCAAGGTAGCGCTGCACCAGCGCATCCGGCGCCGGCGGCTGATTGGGCAATGGCTGGTCCGTCATGGCTGCGACCGTCAACGCAATCGCGCCAGCGCCGCGCTGGCCAGTTCGGCTATGCGCGCCAGAAAGTCGGTGCCCATGGTGCTGGCAAAGCGCAGCGGATCGGGTGAGGCCAGCACCAGCAGGCCAAAGGCCGGCACGATGGTCGATGTCGGGCGCTCGCCCAAAGCGCCAAGCGGGCGCAGCGGCAAAATTGCCAGCGAAGTGGCGGCCTGCGGCTCGGGCAGCCAACTGATCGCCTCCAGCCCGTTGTTGACCCCGCAATACGGCTCGGTGAGCGAGGTGGCAAACGATTTGGCATCGTCGCTGACCCCCAGTGCAAACGGACAGGCCGCATAGACCGGGGCCACCCCCCAGACCTTGATGCCGACCTGCGGCACCGAGAACTGGTCGGCCAGCTCGTCGGCAATCAGTTGCGGCAGCGCCTTGGCATCGGTATTGAGAAACAGGGTACGCGCCCACAGCAGCAGCTTGTCGGACAACACCATGTTTTCATTGACATTGCGGATCATGTCCATGATGCGTTGCTCAAGCATGCGGATCTTGTCGCGCAGCAGTGTCGCCTGGCGCTCTTGCAGGCTGATGGCACGCTGGCTGTGCGGACTGGACAACTGCACGGCTGCCAGCAACTCGGCATGGCGCTCGAAAAAATCAGGCGTATTGGCCAGGTAATTGGCAATGTCTTCTTCGGTGATGGGGCTACCGATGGCGCTGGGAAAAGTGGGCGGGTTGGGCATGGTTATAAGGTGTTGGGAAGTTCAATCTGGCCGTCAAAAACCGGGGTGGCCGGCCCCGTCAGCAGCACCGGTGCACAGCCACCCGGCCAGTCAATGCTCAGCAGGCCGCCACGGGTCTGCACATCGACTGAGGCATCGAGCAGGCCAAGGCGGATGCCCGCCACCACCGCCGCGCAGGCGCCGGTGCCGCAGGCCAGCGTCTCGCCGGCACCGCGCTCATAAACCCGCAGCCGGACATGGGCGCGGTCTTGCACCTGCATGAAGCCGACATTGACGCCACGCGGAAAAGCCGGCAAGGCTTGAATCATCGGCCCCAGGGTGGCCACCGGCGCGCTGTCGATATCTGCCACCAGCAGCACCGCATGCGGGTTGCCCATCGACACCAGTGCTAGATTAACAATAGCTGGCTGCGCAGTACCAGCAAGGGCTAGAGGCCATTTTTGCCATAAACCGCTGGCTTGGGGCAGCAGGCCGGCGGGCGCAAACGGCAGGTGCGCGGGTTCAAAATCGGGGGCCTGCATATCGACGCTGACCCGGCCATCGGGCTGCCATTGCAGTTCCAGCACCCGGTTCATGGTCTGCACCCGCACCCGGTCCTGCCGGGTCAGGCCTTGGCGGCGCACAAAGGCCAAAAAGCAGCGCGCACCGTTGCCGCAATGCTCGACTTCGCGTCCATCGGCGTTGTGGATTACATAAGCAAAATCGACACCCGGCGTGGACGCGGCACGCACCGTCAGAATCTGGTCGGCACCGACGCCAAAGTGGCGGTCGCCGAGCAGGCGGTAATGCGCCGCGCTCAGGCCATAGCGGATGCGGGTCTCGTCGAGCACCACAAAATCGTTGCCGGCGCCTTGCATCTTGGTAAAGGGAATTCGCATGGGGCTGGATTATCCACGCGGCCAAACCCGCGCCCGCCCGCCCGCCGGTCAGCGCTGCGGCAGGCTCAAGGGACTGGTGACTGCGGATGCAAAACGGCGTGGCTGGGCAACTGGCCGGATGGCTGCAACGCCGCGTCAAGCAGTTCAATCCAGTGGCGCACCGGGGTGCTGGTGCCGCTTTGCAAGTGGCTGATGCAGCCGATGTTGGCAGACACGATCTGCTCGGGTGGCTCGGCGCCAAAGGTGCTGGCCAAGTGGCCCAGCTTGCGGTCACGCAACTGGTAAGAAATATCCGGGTTCAGCACGCTGTAGGTGCCCGCCGAGCCGCAGCACAGGTGTGGCTCGCAGCCAGCAAGCTTGACGTGAAAGCCCAGTTCACCCATGTATTTTTCGACGCCGCCGCGCAACTGCATGCCATGCTGCAGCGAGCAAGGTGGGTGAAAGGCGATGCGGCTGGCCTGCGCTGCCACCCGGCCCTTGAGCTTGGTCGCCAGTTCAGGCAGCCATTCGCTGATGTCTTGGGTCAGTTCGCTGATGCGCTGCGCCCGGGCCGCATAGGCCGGGTCGCCTTGCAGGATGTGGCCGTAGTCCTTGACGGTAACTCCGCAGCCGGAGGCGTTGCTGACGATACCTTCAATTCCGCTTTGGCCAGCCGTGCCAACCACATAAGGCCACCAGGCATCGATGTTGGCGCGCATCTCGGCCATGCCGCCATCCTGGTCGTTCAGGTGGAACTTGACGGCGCCGCAGCAGCCAGCCTTGGGCGCAATCAGTGTCTGGATGCCTGCCGCATCGAGCACCCGGACGGTGGCGCTGTTGATGTTGGGACTCATGGCGGGCTGCACGCAGCCGGCCAGCAGCAGCACTTTTCGGGCATGTTTTCGGGTGGGCCAGGTGCCGGCGGCTTGCTTGGCAGGCACCTTGTTTTTCAGCGCATGGGGCAACAGCCCGCGCACCAGTTGGCCCATCGCCATCGCCGGGGCAAACGCCGGCGACGGCAAGCCCTCTTTGAGGGCCCAGCGCAGCGCACGTTCGGTGGCCGGGCGCGGCACCTGCGCATCGACGAGCTTGCGGCCAATGTCGAGCAAATGACCGTACTGCACGCCGCTCGGGCAGGTGGTTTCGCAGTTGCGGCAGGTCAGGCAGCGGTCGAGGTGTTGCTGGGTTTTGCGGGTCGGGGTGGTGCCTTCGAGCACCTGCTTGATCAGGTAGATGCGGCCACGCGGGCTGTCTAGCTCGCAGCCGAGCAACTGGTAGGTCGGGCAGGTAGCGGTGCAAAAGCCGCAGTGCACACATTTGCGCAAAATGGCTTCAGCCGCCAGGCCATCGGGTGTGCCCTGGTAGCGGGGAGCGAGTTGGGTTTGCATGGCGTCAAAACAATGAAAGCTGGCGCATCGCTGCCGCCAAGGCGGCAATCAAGACAGCGGGTTGAACAGAATGTGCCGGGTCGCGGCGCTGGTGCGGCAACGCCAGACTGACCGGCGCAGCCAGCGGCAGGGTCACTTTACAGTGCCGCATACAGCCGCCCAGGGTTGAAGATGCCAACTGGGTCAAACTCGGCCTTGAGCCGTTGGTGAATTGCCATCAGAGCCCCATTTAAAGGATGAAATATGCCTGTAGCCCCCGTCGATACTGCGCTGTCAGCTATAAACAATGTAGCAAAACCGCCTGCTGCAGCCGCTGTCTGACGCAGTTGCTGCTGCGCGCTGGCCGGTGCCCACAGCCAGCGTTGGCCACCATGCCACTCCACCAGTTGCGGCCAGGGCAAGTCCAGCACCGGCGTGGTCTGCGGCAGGCTCAGGCGCCACAGCGCCAGCGCCTTCCCGCCAGCGGCATCTTTGGCAGCACCCTGGGTAAAAAAGGGCAGGCGCTGGTCGCGGCAGGCGCTCCAGTCGGCACTGGCTTGCGCCGGGTCGATCAGCTTGCCGGGCAGGGTTTGGGTCATTTTTTTGATCGCCGAATCGACCGCCGCAGCGGCACCGCGCAAGCGCACCAACAGCCGTTCGGGCGCACCTGGCGCGCTGTCGTCACGAAGCCAGCAACTGGCGTTCAGCGGCAGCGGCTGGCCACCCCAGCGGTGCAATTGCGCCAGCGCCGTCGCCTGATCCACCGCAAACACCAGAGTTGCTTCAGCCGGTGCCACCGGCAGCACCTTGAGCGAGATATCGGTCAGCACCGCCAGGGTGCCCAGGCTGCCGACCATCAGCCGCGTGACATCGTAGCCGGCCACGTTTTTCATCACCTGGCCGCCAAAAGTCAGATGTTCGGCGCGGCCATTGATCAGTTGCACCCCCAGTACAAAGTCGCGCACGCCCCCGTTGCTGGCGCGCGACGGGCCGCTCAGGGCGGTCGCCACCATGCCGCCACAGGTGCCGCCCGATGCGCCAAAACGCGGCGGCTCAAATGCCAGGCACTGGCCCATTTCGGCGAGCGCCGCTTCCAGCTCGGGCAAGGGTGTGCCGGCCCGCACGGTGACCACCAGTTCGGTCGGCTCGTAGCTGGTGATGCCGGTCAGGCTGCCAGTGTCAAGCAGCGTGCCTTGCCGGGTTTCGCCATAAAAATCCTTGCTGCCGTGGCCTCGAATGCGCAACGGCGTTTTGGCGGCAGCAGCCGCGCGGATCTGGTCGGTGATGTGTTGTAGTGCGATGGCCATGGTGATCGGGGCTTGAAAAGATCGACCATGTTAGTGCCTGGCGGGTGCTTGCTGTTTGAATTTTTTGAAACGAGCCTGTTCACAAATTGACGGCTGCAGCGCACGTTGGAAGCCATCGTCCAACCGGGGTCAAGCAGCAATGGCACTGACTTAAGAGGTGCCCGTTCGGGCTGAGCTTGTCGAAGCCTTCGAGAACCCTTCGACAAGCTCAGGGCGAACGGGAGAATTTGGCAAGCAATTGTGCTTAAGTCAGTGCCATTGGGGTCAAGCAGGCATTTCACCGGTGCCAGGGGTCTGACTGCTGGCTTGGGGAAATGCGATCCAATTGAGCATTCTGCAACCACGGATCAAGGCGACCGATGGCCATGATTGGGTGCCCATGGCGAAAGGGGAGTCGGCCACTTTCCCCCTTGTCCCTGATCAGTCCGTTCTGCTGGCCTTCTTGACGCTGTCAACCGCTTTGGCCGTGACGGTTGAAAAGTTGGCTTGCGCAGCTTCAACCGCTTGCCTGGCAGAATTTTGCGCGGCCGCAAATGCATTTTGGCTGGCGTTCATGGCGTTGTTGAAAAAGGCGATGGCTGGCTCGGATCCTGCCGGTGCGCTGGTTGTGGCAGTTTCCAATAGATTGGCAAAACCCTTTTGCACATCGGCAATGTTGGCTTGTGCTGCCTTGGTGAATTCTGCGTTGACCGCAGCAATGATTTTCTGGATTTCTTGCGCATAGCCGGCGGCCCGCTCGGCAGCCTGCTTGGCCAGACCGGCTTGCAGCGAGACCATCTCTTGCGGGTCTTTGGCACCCAGAACCGCCTTGGCATATTCAAATGACGCAGTCAGCACGGCCTTGGATGTCGTCATGTTGAGTTCGACCAGCTCTGCGGCGGCAGCCTGGGTTTTGGCGGCAAGCGCCTGGGCTGATGCAACGCTTGCTTGAGCGGTGGCGGAAAGTTTTTCAGCAGATGGGTTCATTGAATTTTCCTCGGGTGGTTTTTGACAATTGGAGCTGCAACGTCTTAGAATGTTGCAGTGCAGCATGAATTGCATTGTTGCATATTTCAACTGATCGTGGATCAGGTGATGGATGATCGGATCGGCTCAGGCGGTAACTGCGCCGGCAAATGCGCAAGTGGCTAGGTTACCGGAAACTGCAACAGCGAATCAAGGCAACCAATAACAAGGATAGGGCGTATATGGCAAATTACATCGATGTCTGCAATGGTGATGCCGACGGTCTATGTTCCGTCGTGCAATGGCGCCTGTATGAGCCGCGTGCCGCCCGCCTCATCACCGGTCTGAAACGTGAGATTGAACTGCTGGAGCAGGTGCAGGCCGCCCCAGGTGACGAGTTGCTGGTGTGCGACTTGTCGATGCAGCGCAACCGCCAGCCCTTGCTGCGCTTGCTTGAGGCGGGCGCGGTGGTGCGCTATTTCGATCACCACAAGGTGGATGCCATCCCGGTGCATCCGCGGCTGGAGGCCACCATTGATGTCGCCAGCGACGTATGCACCAGCCTGCTGGTGGACCGGTATCTGAACGGCCGGTTTCGGGCCTGGGCGGTGGTAGGTGCCTACGGCGACAACCTGACCGGTGTAGCCGAACGTCTGGCAATGACGCTGGGTTTGTCTTTTGATGATCGCCGCCATCTGCAGGCCCTGGGTGAGTCGATCAACTACAACGCCTATGGCGACGGCCAAAACGATGTCACGCTGGCATCGGCACGCCTGTATGAGTTGCTGGCAGGCTACGCCGACCCCTTGCAATTTCTCAGGCATGAGGCCATTGGCAAGACGCTCGACACCCTGCGGCTCAATGATCTGGAACGGGCACGGGATGTCCCGCCCTATTGGCAGGATGCGCGTGTCAGCGTTTACCTGTTGCCCGATGTTCCATGGTCGCGCCGGGTGTCGGGCAGCCTGGGCAACTTTCTGGCGAACGCGCAAGTGCTGCGTGCCCATGCGGTGCTCACCGCCAGGGCGGCAGGCGACTTCAAGGTCAGTGTGCGGGCACCGCTGCGGGCACCGGATGGGGCGGCTGAGTTTTGTCGTCTTTTTGGTGGTGACGGGCGAGCCGGGGCGGCTGGCATTGAGCATCTGCCAGCCGGGCAACTTGATCAATTCATCAAGGCTTTTTCAGCGGCACCCTGGGATGCTGCACCGCCGGCTCGCGGCGATTGAGCAGCCGCAGCCACATCATGCCTTTTTTTTTTGTGAAAGAACGGCCAAACCACGGGTTCGTGTCAACAAAACGATTCAATTCAACCGTTCGGCTTGAGCTTGTCGAAAGCCTTTGAAAATCGGCAATGCCAAAGCCGCGGCATCTGCGCTGGCAGTCCCGGCGTTCAGGTTTTCAGGTAACGGCCGCTGGAACCATGGCACTGCCTGGCTTGGCCTGCGGTTCGGCGATCCAATGCACCAGTTCCAGCCGGCCATCACGGTGCTCGACCAGCGCAGTGCAACTCTCGACCCAGTCGCCGTCATTGCAATAGAGCACGCCGTTGATGCTGCGCATTTCAGCGCGGTGGATATGCCCGCACACCACGCCATCATGGCCCCGGCGGCGGGCTTCGTGGGCTACTGCCTCTTCAAAATCGGTGACGTACATCACCGCCTTTTTAACCTTGTGCTTGAGGTAGGCAGAAAGTGACCAATAAGACAGGCCGAGCCGTGAACGTAAGTGATTCAGGTGTCGATTGAGCCTGAGGGTGAATTCATACAGGTTATCGCCCAGGTAAGCCAGCCACTTGGCACACTGGATCACGCCATCAAAACTGTCGCCATGGGTGACCCACAGGCTTTTGCCATCGGCAGTGACATGCACGGCATCATCAGCCACTTCGATGCCGCCAAACTGGTGGCCAAAGTAGCGGCGGGCAAATTCGTCATGATTGCCCGGGATGTAAATGATGCGGCAACCCTTGCGTGCCCGGCGCAGCAGCTTTTGCACCACATCGTTGTGCAATTCGGGCCAAAACCAGCGACGGCGCAACTGCCAGCCATCGACGATGTCGCCCACCAGATAAAGATAGTCGCTCGGGTTGGCCTTGATGAAATCGAGCAGGGCGCTGGCCTGGCAGCCCGGCGTGCCCAGATGCAGGTCCGAGATAAAAATGGCCCGGGCCTTGCTGCGGCCTGCCCCGTCACCGTCATCCGGGTCATCGTCAGGCGGCAAGCCGATCAGCATGGACCCGTTGGCGGCAAAATCAGCACGCATCATTTCCCCAGAAAATGCTTGCGGTAGCGTGGTGGCAGATCGTTGATGCGCATCAGCATTGGCAAATCAGCCGTGTTGAAGTCCGGGTCCCAGGCTGGTGCGCCGAGTATCTTGGCCCCGAGACGCAGATAACCCTTGATCAAGGCCGGTGGTTCAACCGCCAGGCTGGAGTCAAACTGTGCTACCGGCAGCGGCAGGCGCGGATGAACGCGGTATTCAATCGGCGCCAGATGCGTGGTTTTGAGCTGTTGCCAGATACTGGCGGCGATATCGCCACTGGCAATGCCGTTGTGCAACATGGGAATGCTGGCACAGCCAATCATGGTGTCGAGCTTGTTGCGCACCATGAACTCTGCCAGTGCCCCCCACAGCGCCATGATCACCCCGCCGGTGCGGTAGTCCGGGTGAACGCAACTGCGGCCCAGTTCCACCATGCGTTCACGCAGACTGCGCAAGCGGGTCAGGTCAAATTCGAGGTCGCTATAGGTACTGCCCGCGCGTCCAGCCTGCACTGGCGTAAGCAAGCGATAGGTACCGACCACTTCGCCGCTGGCCAGATCGCGCACCAGCAAATGTTCACAGTAGTTGTCAAAAATATCGATGTCATGGCCGGGCAGGCTGGCGTTGAGCCGGGCACCCATTTCGTCAGCAAAAACCCGGTACCGCAGACGTTGCACCGACCGGACTTCATCCTGGTGTCTGGCCCACGAGACCACCAAGGCACCGCGTTCATTTTGCGGCGCCTTGACCGGGCTGATAGCCTGAAAATAGTCAGCCGGTCGGTGCAGCAACCCCTTGGGCAGGGACAGGGGGGACAGCGCAAAGGTGGGATTGGGTAGCTCTCTCATTTTTCTCTCCTGGTGTTGGACGCCCTATGTTGGCCGGGCTGCATGACGGGTCTGTGGCGGTTTCATGGCATTTTGGTGACGTGACCCATCTGGGACACCTGAACCCGTTCCACCAGCGCCGCATTGACTGCCTGTTGCGCCATGAACGCCAGCGCGCGGCGGCCTTGACTTGCCGCCGTGATCGGCGGCAAATAAGCCACGGTCACCTCAATGCCGGGCGTGCAGATGATTTGCCACAGTGACTGCATGAAGCTGGTGTCGCCCACAAAGGCCACCGCCCCATGCGCATTGCCTTGCCGGTCATGGTAAAAAATGCAGATGGGCTGAATCAGTGCGTCGGCCATGACAGCGCATTGCAGCAGCGGGGCGTGAAAATGCAGGGCCTGCTCTGGCAAGGTCGAAGTCCCCTGTGGAAACAACGCCACCGGGTTGCCCTGATGCAGCAGTTCGGCCATGCGCGCATTGATGCGCACCACATCGCTGCGCTGGCTGCGCTGAATAAACAAGGTGCCTGAGCGCTGCACCAGCCAGCCCAGCACCGGCCATTCCCTCACCTCGGCTTTGGCCACGAAGCAAGCGGGGCTGACCATGTTGACGGCAAAAATATCCAGCCACGAGATGTGGTTGGCCACCAGCAAGCGCGCCTGCTGGTCGGTCGGTGGCGGCTGCCCGATGGCGCAGCAACGCACATTCAACAAGTTCAACAAGCCCGCTGACCACCATTGCATGATGCGCCGCTGTGCCGATGGCGTGAGCGCCGGGTAAATCACCGCGACCGCGAAGGCCCCCAGAATATGAACTGTCAAACGTGAAAGTCGAACACTGATCAGGATCGGCAAAAGGGAAGGGTGGTGCATGGTTTTGAACAAGACAGGACAGGGGGCGCAGCCAGGCGATATCGCGTGATGCCGCATGGCGCTGGTACCACCGTGATGTTGACCTGGGGAAATGACAGTTTCATGGCAACTGGATTCTTTTTGCTGGGCGTCAACGCCTGGCCGTCATGCAGTCTTCACATTGATCAAGTTCAATACCCGATTGCACACGGCCCTGCCATCGACCATCCAGCCAATCCCAAACCCCCATGCCGCGCACGTTTTACCTGGTTCTCGCAGTGCAGTTCATCTCGACCCTGGCCGACAACGCCTTGCTGATCGTGGCGATTGCCCGCGTGATGGAACTGGGCAGTCCGGGCTGGATCATTCCGGTCATCAAGATCAGCTTTACGCTGTTTTACGTGGTGCTGGCACCGCTGGCCGGTCCGCTGGCCGATGCTTTTCCGAAGGGTCGCGTGATGCTGGCCGCCAACTTTTTGAAACTCTGCGCCATTTGTGCGATGGTGGTCGGGGTCGATCCTGCGCTGGCCATCGCTGTGGCCGGGCTGGGTGCCGCCATCTACGCGCCAGCAAAATACGGTTTGATCACCGAACTGTTGCCATCCTCAGACCTGGTGCGAGCCAATGGTTTCTTTGAGAGTGTGACGGTTTGCGCTGTCATCTTTGGCACGGCGCTCGGGGGTTTGCTGGTCAGCCCGTTGATGCCAAACTGGGTGTTGCCGACCGGGCTGGCAGATACCCCGGCAAATACCTCGGCGCTGCTGGCAGGCATGCTGGCCGTGGTCGGCATGAACGCGCTGGCCACTTTGATGAGCGTGGCGGTAGCTGACAGCGGCGCGCGCTACCTGCAGCACACCCTTCATCCAGTCGATCTGTTCAGGCGCTTTTGCCACGAAAACATGATCTTGTGGCGCGATCCCCTGGGTGGCCTGTCGATGACCGTCACCACCTTGCTGTGGGGTGTCGGCGCAACCCTGCAATTGATTGTGTTGCGCTGGGCCAACGAGGCGCTAGGTTTCACCTTGACCCAGGCGGCTTACCTGCAGGGGGTGACGGCACTCGGGGTGATCGTCGGGGCCATCCTGGCCAGCCGTTTTGTCCGGCTGGATCAGGCCACCGCGTTGCTGCCGGTCGGTATCTTGATCGGCCTGCTAGTGCCGGTCATGCTGGTCATTCAATCGACCAGCATGGCGGTCGTTCTGCTGGTGGCAGTCGGGGTGTTGGCCGGCTTTTTTGTGGTGCCGATGAACGCCATGTTGCAGCATCGTGGCTGCCATTTGTTGACCGCCGGACGTTCCATTGCCGTGCAAGGTTTCAATGAAAACGGCGGCATGTTGTTGATGCTGGCCTGCTACGCACTCGGGACGGCTTCGGGCACGTCGCTGGGTGTGCTGGTGTGGACTTTGGGCGGCCTGGTGGCTGTTGGCATGAGCGGGATTTATGTCACCCACCAGCGCGGCATCGCTGGGCATTGCTTGCCCAAAAGCTCTTGACGTGGTGGCTTTGCAACGACTTCAAACTGTCAAAAAAGCATCACCAGACTGTTATTTGCCACCCTTATGCTGCCTGCCATGAACCAAACACAAGACCTCATGATCGAGTCCTTTGCTTTGCAAGCTGCCAGCCTGCGGATCGCGGTGGTGACCGAGACTTTTCCACCCGAAGTCAATGGTGTTGCCATGACCCTGGGGCGCATTGTCGAAGGCCTGCTGCAGCGGGGTCATTCGGTTCAGTTGATAAGACCCCGGCAAAAGCTCGAAAACGCTGGCGCAAGCCGCAACGGCATTGAAGAGATTCTGTCACCCGGTGTCCCGGTGCCGACCTACGGCGAGTTGCGCTTTGGCTTGCCGTCCAAGCGGCGGCTGGTCAAGCTGTGGAGCGTCCGCCGCCCGGACATCGTGCATGTGGTGACCGAAGGGCCGCTGGGCTGGTCTGCGGTAGCGGCTGCGCGCAAGCTCGAGCTGCCCTTGACCAGCTCGTTTCACACCAACTTTCAAAGCTACTCGCAGCACTACGGACTGAGCCTGCTCAAAGCACCCATCGAAAGCTACCTGCGCAAGTTGCATAACCGCACCCAGGCGACACTGGTGCCGACGCGGGCACTGATGCTGGACTTGCAGAGCCGTGGCTACACCCATGTGAAATTGCTCTCGCGCGGGGTCGCCGCCGAGCTGTTTTCACCGAGCAAACGCTCGCCCGCCCTGCGCCGCACCTGGGGTGCGGCTGAGGATGACTTGGTGGTGCTGCTGGTTGGCCGCCTGGCGAAAGAGAAAAATGTCGGCCTGGTGATTTCTGCGTTTCGCGCGATCCAGCAGATCAAGTCCGGAACCCGGCTGGTATTTGTCGGCGACGGTCCGTTGCGCCAGGCATTGCAGGCCACTTGCCCGGAGGCAGTGTTTGCTGGCGTACAAAAGGGCGAAGATCTGGCAACCCATTACGCCTCGGGCGATTTGTTTTTGTTTCCCAGCTTGACGGAAACCTTTGGCAATGTGGTGCCTGAAGCGCTGGCCAGCGGACTGGCGCTGGTCTGTTACGGTTGCGCCGCTGCCCAGGAGCTGATCACCTCGGGTGTCAACGGCATTCTGGTGCCAGCAGATGATGCATTGCAGTTCATCAGTGCCGCTGTCAGCGTGGCCGGCAGTGCCGCAAGCTTGACGCAACTGCGCCAGGCTGCGGCACCGAGCGTGGCACATTTGCACTGGGATGCCATTTACGACCGCTTTGTCGGGCATCTTACCCAGGTGATCGAGAGCAACCAAGCCGGATTTCACGCCACCAGCGAACATGCACCGGTGGATGCGGTCACCCGCGCCAGCGCATCAGCGCCTGTCCCATTCTGATGTGTGCACCCTGTTGCAGCCCGTCAGCCAAAGTGAAGCCGCCGGGTGCCAGCACGATGACGGTGGAGCCATGCTGAAACCAGCCCATCTCCTGTCCTTTGACAAAGCTGGCATGGCAAGCCAGCGTTTTGGGGCCGGTGTATTTCAGATGCAACAGCAGGTCCAAAAAATGCAGGCGGATGCTGGCCACCAAAATTGCCGCCACTGGCACCAGCGCCACCCGCTGGCCCGCGCAGGGACCGCTACCCTGGAACGTGGTTCGGATCAAGGCCCGCTCATTTTTGCAAAAAAGCTTTTCGATGCGCTTGAGCGCAATCGGGTTGACGTTCCAGGTGTCGCCGAAAAAGTAACGCACCTGCTCAACCTGGCAGTCATAGGGTGCATGAAAGCGGTGGTACATGCTCGATGTCAGGCGCAACGTGACGAAGCTGCCGTCGCGCCAATCGTCCACATCCGGCCCGATCAGATCTTCCAGCGTGTACGGAAAACCCTTGGCCTGAAACACCTGGGTTGCCTCAATGCGGCCATGGGCACCGATCACGGCATCCACCGGGCTGCTCATCACATCAGCCGCAGTATCCACTGGGCGGCTACCCGGCTTGAGTTCTCGGGTAAAGCAGTCATGCATGCTGGTGAAGTGCGACTTTTTTGCCTCGCTCAGGTCCAGATCGGCAAAAAACTTCCAGGCAGCAATGGATGCATCACGCACCCAGGGCTGCTCAATCTTGCTGAACCAGCCCATGAACCGTGTCAGGGTGTTGCGCGGCAAGCGGTTGGTCAGCAAAAAGTTCAAGTCTTCGTGGCTGAGTATCTTTTGAATTTGGGCGCGCAGGCTCATGGTGTTGGTTCCTGAAATTTGTGTTGCATTGAAAGTGTGCTTTTTTTATGAATGAAACGATTGATTTGAATGCCTTGGCACTCTTTGGGGCCAGTGGTGCGGCCCTGCTGTGGGGGCTGGCGCAGCTTCGCCAGCGCATCGAACTGTCCCTGGCCAAGCACCGGTCGCTGGCCGGACACCCGCGCACGGCACGTCGCCTGGCAGCCTTGCTGCCACGCTATGCTTATACCGAAGACCAAATGCTGGTGGTTGATGGTGCTCCGGAGGAAATTGTTGCGTTGCGCCGCGCCGCGCTGAATCGCCTGGTGCATAGCTGCCAGGTCAAATTTGCCAACAGTCTGGCCTGCAACCAGGAGGCGGCAGCGGGCTTGTCGGATTTGCAGTTTGTCAGTGCCTACCGGATACCGTTTCAGTTCCAGAACATGGTGGACAAGGGCCTGAAGATTGCCTCGTTTGTGCAATCGACTGCGGGGGTCACGGTCACCGACCTGGACGGCAATGTCTTTTATGACCTGACCGGCTCGTATGGGGTCAACCTGTTTGGCAACGATTTCTACAAGCACAGCATTGACCAGGGTGCCCGGCGGGTGGGTGAACTCGGGCCGGTGCTGGGCGCTTACCACCCGGTGGTGCTTGACAATGTGCAGCGCCTCAAACGCATCTCTGGCATGGATGAGGTCAGTTTTCACATGTCGGGCACCGAGGCTGTGATGCAGGCGGTGCGCCTGGCACGCTATCACAGCGGACGCAACAAGGTGGTGCGGTTTTGCGGTGCCTACCATGGCTGGTGGGGCGACGTGCAGCCCGGCATTGGCAACCCGGTTGCCGCTCGCGATACCTTCACCCTGTCGGAAATGGGGGCGGGCACCTTGCGCGTGCTGCGCCAGCGCCACGACATTGCCTGCATTCTCGTCAACCCGTTGCAGGCGCTGCACCCCAATGCCGCCGCCGCCAGCGATTCTTCTTTGCTTGACAGCTCGCGGCTGGCCAGGTTTGACAAGCCCCGCTACACCGCCTGGCTGCAGGAGTTGCGCAAAATCTGCGATGACAAGGGCATTGCGCTGATTTTTGACGAGGTGTTTGTCGGTTTTCGGCTGGCGCCAGGTGGCGCGCAGGCCTACTTTGGCGTGCTGGCCGATCTGGTGACTTATGGCAAGACACTCGGGGGTGGCTTGCCGGTTGGTGTGGTGTGCGGCAAACGGCAGTGGATGAAGCGTTTTCGCGACAACGCACCGGCCGATATTTGCTTTGCCCGAGGTACGTTCAACTCGCATCCGTATGTGATGGGGGCGATGAATGTGTTTTTGCAATACCTCGACAGCGCGCCGGCCCAGGCCATGTACCACGACCTCGACAACACCTGGAATAGCCGGGCCGCCCGTCTCAACCAGCGGCTGGCAGCGGCGCAAGTGCCGTTGCAGGTAGCCAATATGTCGTCGATCTGGACCGTGCTCTACACCCGGTCGGCCTGCTATAACTGGTTGTTTCAGCACTATTTGCGCCTGGAAGGGCTGGCCTTGAGCTGGGTTGGAACCGGACGCATCATCTTTAGCCTGAACTACACCGAGGCCGACTTTGAAGCGGTGACCGAGCGCTTTGTGCGGGCCGCACAAGCCATGCAGCAAGACGGCTGGTGGTGGAACGCCGGGCAAAGCAACCAGGACATCAAACGCCGTATCCTGCGCGAACTGATTCGCGCCCGGTTTGGATTTCCGCCTGAAGTTCAGGCCTGACCTGCCGGCTGGCGCGGCTCCAGCAGCTCGCCGCGCAGCAACGCCAGAGGTGCCTTGTGATACAGGTAAACGTCGTGAAACGGGTCGGTCAGAATTTTGGTCATCCACACCAGGCCGGCCATCACTCCCTTGAGAAAAAACAGATGCACGGTGCGAAACAGCAGGCCGCCGGCCCCAAGGAGCAGCCAGATCATGCCGGTATTGCGCACAAAGCCCTGCCACGAGGTGTGCGGCACCAGCCAGCCCAGGGCGCTGGGGTCAAACAACAGCAACATCGGTGAAGCCACCCAGATGCTGAGCAACACAATTTTGCGACGCAGGTTGAAGCCGACCTTGATCGCTTCCTTGTGCGCATTGGTGGCCTGATTCACCTCGTCATAGCCGAGCGGCTCAAAAAAGAAGTGGCCGGCCTGGCGACTGGTCATCGAAATCAGCCAGCCAATCAGGGCGGCAATGGCCGGGTCAATAAAAAGAAAGGCATAGGCCACCAGAAAACTGATGGCACTCAAGAAATGCAGCGACTGGTTGATGCGACTGTGGTGGTAGTAGCGATGGTCATCCCAGCGTTGAATGGCGAGCTGTTGAAAAAAAGCGTTCATGGAAAAGTCTCCTTTTCTGTAATTTAGTCGGCAAACATGGCAGATCTGTGACAAGGTGCCAGACACCGTGATGAAATCGCCAGCCCTCTGGCACCCCGGATTGCCAGACGCGCTTGCCCGCAATGCTTGAATAAATCCATTTTGATATTAAATATGTAGCATACTGCGCTTGATGGACAAGGGCTGCAAGGCATTTTGTTATAAAAATATGGCATGAGGTCTAGCCGCCAAGCGGTTGATCGCCAGACCGTTGCGACAACCATTCCTGCACCTGTGCTACCACCCACGGCCCGTCATCGAGGGGAATGTCATGGCCCGCCGTGGGGTGCATGCGCAAGCTGCACGACCAGTGCCGGGCCAGTGCTGTGCTGCATCGCAGCGATACCAGATGATCTTGAAGGCTGGCCAACAGCAAGGTGGGGGCAAGCGGCGGGTGTGGCGCTGCCCGAAAGCGTGCGGCGGCCAGCAGTTGGCGCAGCGCGTTTAGCCGTGACACCGGGTTGGCCTGGCGCCATGCCAGCCAGTCTGGCAACACCGACTCTTCGCCGCGATTGCTGGTCATGCGCAAAATGGCCCGCTCCCACGCCTGTGGCGCGGCACCTGACAGCATCAAGCTCAGCAGCCGACCATAGTTGGCTGGCAGCAGGCGCTGGTAAAACGGACTCCAAGGGCGCATGCTGGTGTTGATCAGCACCAGGGCGGATATTTCGTGAGGATGCGACTGCGCCCAGGCCACGGCCACCATGGCGCCGAGCGACATGGCCAGAAGATGACAGGGTGGCTGAATCTGGCGTTGCGCGAGTTGCATGCGGCACGCGGCCACCATCTGCTGCACCCGAACTGGACTCGATTGCTGATTCAGCAGGCCGTTGCCCGCCAGATCCAGCGTCACGACCCGGTGGTCTGGCAAAGCCTGCTGAAATTGCCCGACAAAGTCTCCCCAATGCCGGCTCTCCCGGGTCAAACCGCGCAACAAAATCCAGGTGTGCATATTCGGTCAGTACCAGTCTTGCAGGGCTTGTGCGTGCTGTTGTGCCCGGGTTTCGGACATCGGCAACCACAGTTGATGGCCGCAGGCCGCGCGTGACAAAAAGTCCAGCAGCAATTGGTGCTGACGCAGCACGCGCTGCTGGCGGTGTTCGATCAGCGGGTTGAACATGCCGTGCCGCGAGAACAGTTGACGCGGGTTCTTCTTGACCCATAGCCAGGATCCCATCTCAAGGGTGAGCGGAAGAAAGATCCGCTGTGACTGCGCACAGGCTTGCAGGTACAAATGGTCCCACAGGTCGCCATGCGCCAGGTACTGCAGGCTCTGCGGTTCGATGACATAGCGGTGATGGCTGTTGGACTGGACAAAAATGTTCTTCAAAGCCTGCATCTCGGCCAGGTGGGCGATTGGTGCGCGTTTGTGCGCATAGGGAAACCAGACCCGATCCTTGACGCCAAAGCCAGAATGGCAGTCCACCGACAGGCTGAAATTGCGCGTCAGCAGTTCCTTTGCGACGACATCGCACACTGCCTGATTTTCGATCTCCATGGCCCTGCCCTGAGTGCCACGGTACCAGGGCAGGCCGGCACTGATGCGCTGTCCACCGACCAAAAAGGGCACTGGTTCCAGCGCGTCAACCGGTGCGTTGCGCATCAGATCGATGCCATTGGGGTTGGCACGCGTGCCCAGTGCCATGCCGCCCGGGTTGACAATGGGCATGAACACCAGACGTACTGTGTCGAGTTGCCGGTGCAGTGTGCTGTCCCACTGCAAGCGCATGACCAGATTGTGCAGGTAGGCAATCACCACTTCGGCGCCGATGCGTTCCAGGCCATGGACCCCGCCAAAATAGCCCACGGCAGGCACATCGGGTGAAGGGTTTCCCATGGTGATCACATAGACCGGATAGGTCTTGCCACCGGCCAGACTGACTTCACTCGCCACGCGAGACTCAAGCCAGCCGGCGCCCAATTCAATGATGCGCTCCACGGCTTCGAGTTCTGGCAGATCAGGAGCCGTCACGGGAGTCTGGCAAACATGGGTGCAGGGCCGGCAACATGGTCGCAAAGCGTACCGGGATCATGTGTCCAAACGATGACAGCCGACGCAAGCTGCCGCGTTTGCTGCTGACATCAATTTGTCACTTGCCGCTGTTATCGTGGATCATTGTTGTCCACTTCCGACTGGTCTGCACCATGCGATTCAAGGTAAACTTTTTTCGGCTTCTGGCAATCCCGGCTTGCCTTGCTGCGGGCCTGCTTGAACTGATCTGCCTGCAACGTTCGCGCTTTTTGATGCAGGACCGCTTGTTAGGCTGGAAAATTTCTGATGTGAAAAACAACCGTTCATGCTGAGCTTGTCGAAGCACCGTCCTGATAAATATGTCGTTCGACAGGCTCAAGGCGAACGGTTTCATTATTTGGGGTGGACATCAGGCCATGAAAGTAAGACCCGTGAGGGTAATCATCTTTTTTTTCTCAGCAACAGCCATGCCCCTGCCGGCCGCGTAGGTCGGCTAACATGCAGCCCATGGATTTCAAGCCTCTCGTGACCCTGTTGGCCATCGTCAACCCGCTGGCCATCGTGCCATTTTTCATCCACTACACCCAGGATTTCACCCAAGAGCAGCGCCGACGCACCATTTGGATCGCGTCGTTGGGCACCTTTTTGGTGATTGCCACCAGTGCCCTGATGGGGCTGCACATTTTGGCGTTTTTTGGCATTTCGCTGGCCAGCTTTCAGGTCGGTGGCGGCATGTTGCTGCTGACTTCGGCGCTGTCCATGCTTAACGCGCAGCCCGCCGAAGCCAAATCCAATGCAGAAGAAATGCACGATGCCGCAGCCCGCGCCAGCATTGCCGTGGTGCCGCTGACCATCCCGCTGCTGACTGGCCCGGCGACCATGTCCACCGTGGTGATTTACGCCGAAAAGACCAAAAGCTTTTGGCAACTCGGCACCTTGGTAAGCTACGGTTTGGTGGTGGCAGTTGCCACTGCCCTGTGCTTTTCGCTGGCGCAGCCGATAGCCAAGGCACTGGGCAAAACCGGCATCAACGTGATGACCCGGTTGATGGGCCTGATTCTGGCTGCGTTAGCTGTCGAGGTCATGTCCGACGGGTTGATCAAGCTGTTTCCGGTGTTGGGCAAGTAGGCAAGGTGATGCACCGCTTGTCCGGGCCGCTGTCACCGCTTCCATGGGAAAATCCCACGGTAAATTACAACCAGGATTGATTCATGCACCTTCGCTCTACCAAAATTGTTGCCACATTAGGCCCCGCATCCAGCGATCCGGCACTGCTGGAGGAAATGATTCGTGCCGGTGTCAACGTGGTGCGCCTGAACTTCAGCCACGGCACAGCACAGGATCACATTGGCCGTGCCCGCATGGTGCGCGCGGCGGCGGCCCGCGCCGGCCAGGAAGTGGCCATCATCGCCGACTTGCAAGGCCCGAAAATCCGGGTTGGCAAATTTGCCGACGGCAAAGTACTGCTCGAGCCTGGCCAGCAATTTGTTATGGACGCGTCGCGCACCGAGCCAGGCGACATCGACGGTGTCGGGCTTGACTACAAGGCGCTGCCACGCGAGGTCAAGGCGGGCGATGTGTTGCTGCTCAATGACGGACTGATCGTCATCACGGTCGATGAAGTCCGCGGTGAGGCGATTTACACCACGGTCAAACTCGGTGGCGAACTGTCCAACAACAAAGGCATCAACAAACAGGGTGGCGGCTTGTCAGCACCGGCGCTGACCGGCAAAGACATGGACGACATCCGCACCGCCATGAGCTTCAAGGCCGACTATGTGGCAGTGAGCTTTCCGAAAAGTGCCACTGACATGGAAATGGCACGCCAGCTTTGCAATGTTGCCGCCGAGGATGGCCACCGCCCCGGGCTGATCGCCAAGATCGAGCGGGCCGAAGCCATTCCCAAACTTGAGGAAATCCTGCTGGCCAGCGACGGCATTATGGTGGCGCGTGGCGATCTGGCAGTTGAAGTCGGCAACGCGATGGTGCCGGCCCTGCAAAAACGCATGATCAAACTGGCGCTTGAGCATGATCGGGTGGTGATTACTGCCACCCAGATGATGGAGTCGATGATCACCAATCCGGTGCCAACCCGCGCCGAGGTCAGCGATGTGGCCAATGCGGTGCTCGACGGCACCGATGCCGTAATGCTGTCAGCCGAAACTGCCGCCGGCAAATACCCGCTGGAAACCGTGATCGAAATGGCCAAGATTTGCCACGCCGCCGAGGCCGGTCGGGAACTCAAGTTTGAAGCTGATTTTGTCGGCAAAAAGTTTACCCGCATTGACCAGACCATTGCCATGGGTGCGCTGTTTACCGCCCATCACCTCGGTGCCAAAGCCATCGTGGCCCTGACCGAAAGTGGCTCGTCCGCACTCTGGATGAGCCGTCACCTGATTCGAGTGCCAATATATGCTCTGACCTCCAAGATTGCCTCGCAGCGCAAGATGACGCTGTACCGCAATGTCCGTCCGCTGCTGATTGATACCAGCACTGATCGCGACACCGCACTCGGGCAGGTTGAATGTGATCTGAAAAAACGCGAAATTGTGCGCAATGGCGATGTTTACGTGATCACCTGCGGCGAGCCGATGGGCTCACCCGGCGGTGCCAATCTGCTCAAGATTTGTCAGGTTGGCTAGGCCCTGCACTTGAGTCTTTGGTTGCTGCGCATGGTGATCGTTGTGCGCAGGGTTTTCCTGCCTTGCACACGATGGGCACTGCCTGGCCCCCGGTATCCGCGCAGATTGCCGCCTGCCTGCGGCACATGGGTGGCAGGTGACTTGCTTTGGCAGTTGGCGAAAAGTCAACTTCTGTCAAAAAAGTGCATCAGTTGCTTTGACTCAGGGCTAAAATTTGGCGGTTGATAGACTGGTTTCGTTTTTTTCAACGAGCACAGCCCCCATACTCCGGGGAATTCGCCCGCTGTCAGTCAGGTTGCCAGTTCCATCCACAAAGTTCACCCGATGCCACGCCTCCAGGTTTCACCAGAAATAGCAACGGTCATCTACCGTAGCCTGGCCAATTGACAGGCTGGTTTCAGCAACTTTTTCTGAACCGTTTTTTTTAAACTAGGAGATTCAATGAGTTCATCTGTCGAATACGCAAAAGCCCCCAACTACGTAAAAAACACCAAGCTGATTGCCTGGGTAGCCGAGATGGCAGCCCTCACCAAGCCAGCCGATGTGTACTGGTGTGATGGCTCTGACGAAGAATACGCCCGCATGTGCGACCTGTTGGTCAAGGCCGGCACCTTCAAAAAGCTCAACGAAGCCAAACGCCCCAACAGTTTCCTGGCCTGCTCTGACCCGAGCGACGTGGCCCGGGTCGAAGACCGCACCTATATCTGTTCCGAGAAAAAGGAAAACGCCGGACCTACCAACAACTGGATGGCTCCGGCCGAGATGCGCACTACCCTGCAGCCGCTGTTTGACGGTTGCATGAAGGGCCGCACCATGTATGTGATCCCGTTCTCGATGGGTCCGCTGGGTTCGGACATTGCGCACATCGGCATTGAGTTGACCGACAGCGCCTATGTGGTCGTGAATCAGAAAATCATGACCCGCATGGGCAAGGCGGTTTATGACGTGCTGGGCACCGATGGCGAATTTGTGCCTTGCGTGCATACCGTGGGCGCACCACTCGAAGCCGGTCAGGCCGATGTCACCTGGCCTTGCAACAAGAACAAATACATTGTTCACTTCCCCGAAACCCGTGAAATCTGGAGCTTTGGCTCGGGCTACGGCGGCAACGCCCTGCTTGGCAAGAAGTGCTTTGCGCTGCGCATTGCCTCCAACATGGCACGCGACGAAGGCTGGCTGGCCGAACACATGATGATCTTGGGTGTCACCACGCCTGAAGGCAAAAAATACCATGTGGCAGCCGCTTTCCCAAGCGCCTGCGGCAAGACCAACTTTGCCATGCTGGTGCCGCCGGCTGGCTTTGACGGCTGGAAGGTCACCACCGTGGGCGACGACATTGCCTGGATCAAGCCCAGGGCCGACGGCAAGATGTACGCCATCAACCCCGAAGCCGGCTACTTTGGTGTCGCTCCCGGCACCAATTTCCACACCAACCAGAACTGCATGTCGAGCCTGACCAAAAACGTGATTTACACCAATGTCGGCCTGACCGATGATGGCGATGTCTGGTGGGAAGGCATGGAAGACGACAATGGCGGTGTCAAACCGGCCCACCTGATTGACTGGCAAGGCAAGGACTGGACACCTGCAATCGCCAAGGAAACCGGTGCCAAGGCCGCTCACCCCAATGCCCGCTTCACGGTCGCTGCCATCAACAATGCGGCGCTTGACCCGGAATGGGACAACCCCAAAGGTGTGGTCATTGATGCCTTCATGTTTGGTGGCCGCCGCTCCACCACCGTGCCATTGGCGACAGAGGCCCGCTCGTGGGTCGAGGGGGTCTATATGGCCGCCACCATGGGTTCCGAAACCACTGCGGCTGCAGTCGGCCAGATGGGCGTGGTGCGCCGTGACCCGTTTGCCATGCTGCCGTTCTGCGGCTACAACATGAGCGACTACTTCCAGCACTGGCTTAATGTCGGCGAGAAGTTCCAGGCCGCTGGCCAAAGCCTGCCCAACATCTATTGCGTCAACTGGTTCCGCAAGGATGCCAACGGCAAGTTTGTCTGGCCTGGCTATAGCGACAACATGCGTGTGCTCAAGTGGATCATCGACCGCGTCGAAGGCAAGGCAGTGGGCGTTGACACCATGTTTGGCAAGGCACCCCTGTTTGACGAACTGACCTGGAATGGCCTGAACTTCAGCGCCGAGCAGTTCGCCACCGTCACCAGCATCGACAAGGCTGCCTGGACCGAAGAACTCAAGCTGCATGAAGCGCATTTCCAGCAACTGGCTTACCACCTGCCGCAGGCCTTGATCGACACCAAGGCCGCCCTGGAAAAGCGCCTGGAAGCCTGAACCGGCGCTAAAGCATCCGTCCAGTAACTGGACTTGATCGCAAGGCCACCGATCCCGGTGGCCTTTTTTATGCGCCAAAGGCACTTAAAATTGGCGTGCACAACCTGTCGTTACCAATACCAAAGGACCCCATCATGGCTCTTGTTTCCATGCGCGAATTGCTTGACCACGCCGCCACCAACGGCTATGGCATACCGGCTTTCAATGTCAACAACCTGGAGCAAGTTCAGGCGGTCATGGCGGCGGCCGACGAAGTGGGGGCGCCGGTCATTCTGCAAGCCAGCGCAGGGGCGCGCAAATACGCCGGTGAGGCTTTTATCAAACACCTGATTCAGGCAGCGATCGAGACCTGGCCGCAGATTCCGCTGGTGATGCACCAAGATCATGGCCAAAACGTGGCAGTGTGTCAGGGCGCCATCAACCTGGGCTTTAGCTCGGTGATGATGGACGGCAGTCTGGAGGGCGACGGCAAGACCATTGCCAGCTACGAATACAACGTCGAAGTCACCCGCAAGGTGGTCGATATGGCGCATGCCACCGGTGTCACGGTCGAGGGCGAACTTGGCTGCCTGGGCAGTCTGGAAACCATGAAGGGCGACAAGGAAGATGGCCACGGCACCGATGCCACCATGACCCGCGAGCAGTTGCTGACCGACCCCGAGCAGGCCGCCGATTTTGTCAAGCGCACCCAGCTCGATGCGCTGGCGATTGCCATTGGCACCAGCCACGGCGCCTACAAGTTCAGCCGCAAGCCCACCGGCGACATTCTGGCGATTGACCGGGTCATGGAGATCAACCGCCGCATTCCCAACACCCACCTGGTGATGCATGGATCGAGCAGCGTGCCGCAAGAGTCGCTGGCGCTGATCAACCAGTATGGCGGCAAGATAAAGGAAACCTACGGCGTGCCGGTCGAAGAGATTCAAAAGGCCATCCAGCACGGCGTGCGCAAGATCAATATCGACACCGACATCCGCTTGGCCATGACCGCTGCGGTGCGCCAATACCTGTTCGAGAATCCCGACAAGTTTGATGCCCGCGACTGGCTGAAACCGGCCCGCGAAGCCGCCAAGGCCCTGTGCAAGCAACGCTATCTTGAATTTGGCTGCGAAGGCCAGGCTGGCAAAATCAGGGGTGACAGCCTGACGGTGGTGGCCGCCAGATACGCCCGTGGTGAATTGGCGCAAGTCGTTCAGTAACACCTGCCGCAACCCGGTCAACCCGCCACTGGCACCGGTCCATGGCGGGTTTTTTGTGACCACTCCTTTATTGAACACCTGGGTGATATCCATGCCAGCCCTTGTCGCCTTTGTCTTTGTGGCCCTGCCATGGCTTAACCCGTTTTCACCAGGGCCGACCAGTTCAGTCGGGCCGTTTCTGTTTTCCTGGCTGTGTGCCGCGCTGGTGCTGTTGGCACTGGCAGTGGCGCGTCAAAATGGCCGAATCCCGGCCATGGTGCGGGCCATTGCGCTGGCCTGGCTGGCGGCGGCGGGCCTGAACGCGCTGATTGGCTTGTTGCAGTATTTTGCCGTGACCGAGAGTTTCGGGGTCTGGCTGAACCATCCGCAATTTGGCGAAGCCTACGGCAACCTGCGCCAGCGCAACCAGTTTGCCACCCTGCTCAACATCGGCTTGCTGGCCTTGCTCGGGCTTGCCGCAAGCCCGGATCAACCGGCCCTGGCATGGTACCGCCCGCCCCAGCCGCCCGGGCGGCTGGCCTTTGGCCTTTGCATGGCCGCGCTGCTGGGCTGTGCGAATGCGGCATCGTCGTCGCGCACCGGTCTGCTGCAACTGGTGCTGGTGCTGCTGATGATGCTGTGGTGGCGGCAGGGTGCCGAAAGTCGGCATCTCAAGCTGCCATTGCTGCTGACGGCGGTGCTGGCCTATGCCGCTGCCAGCGTCGCCTTGCCGCTGCTGGCCGGGCTGGACCCGCTGGGCAGCGGTGCCCTGGCGCGGCTTCGCGCCGGGGATCCGGTTTGCGCCAGCCGTCTGACCCTGTGGAGCAATGTGCTGCACCTGATTGCCCAAAAACCCTGGCTCGGCTGGGGCTGGGGCGAACTGGATTACGCCCACTTCATCACCCTGTACCCTGGTGTGCGCTTTTGCGACATTCTGGACAATGCCCACAACCTGCCGCTGCACCTGGCGGTTGAACTCGGTGTGCCGGCGGCGCTGCTGATCTGCACGGCGGGCTTGCTGCTGGTCTGGCTGGGCCAGCCCTGGCGCGAGCGCGATGCCATCCGCCAGATGGCCTGGGGCATTCTGGCGGTGATGTTGCTGCACAGCCTGCTTGAATACCCGTTGTGGTATGGGCCTTTTCAAATGGCTGCGGCACTCAGCGTATGGCTGCTGTGCTGGGTGCCCAGGTCTGGGGTACGTGCCTATTCTTATAAGGTATTTAGGCCTCTATCCCTTTACAGTCAAGCGCTGATAGCTATGTTACTTATAGCGTTTTGCGGCTTTGCGGCATGGAACTACCACCTGGCGGGCCAGATTTACCTCGCCCCCGAAGAACGTGCCGAAGCCTACCGGCAAGACACACTGGAAAAAACCCGCCATGTCTGGCTGTTTCAGGATCAGGTGCGGTTTGCCGAACTGACGCTCGCTGAGCCAAATGTTGGCAACGCCCTGGTCATGCATGCGCTGGCACTCGATATGCTGCATTTTTCGCCCGAAGCCCGGGTGGTGGAAGCGGTGCTCGACAGTGCCTTGATATTGGGTCGCCGCGACGAAGTCGCTTTTTTTGCCAAACGCTTTGCGCAGGCTTTTCGGGCCGATTACGTGCTGTGGGCGCAAAAAAATCCGGCAGCCGTGGCTTCGCCGTGATCAGCCACCGCCTCGAATTCAAGCGCTTGCCGCGACAAAGCTGCCGGACTTGCCGCCGTGTTTTTCCAGCAACTTCACCTCGTTGATCACCATGCTCCGATCCACGGCTTTGCACATGTCATAGATGGTCAGCAACGCCACTTGCACGGCGGTCAGCGCTTCCATCTCCACGCCAGTCGGCCCGACGGTTTCCACGGTGGCGGTGCAATAGATGGCACCCGTGCCGGAGGCAACGGCATCTTGCACGTCAAATTCAATCGCCACCCGGGTCAGCGCCAGCGGATGGCACAAAGGGATGAGGTCGCTGGTTTTTTTGGCGGCCATGATGCCGGCCACCCGGGCAATGCCCAGCACATCGCCTTTTTTGCTGCTGCCAGAGCTGATCAGTGCCAGCGTGGCCGCCAGCATGTCGATGCGGCCGCCCGCCATGCCGATGCGGTGGGTGGCGGGCTTGGCGACGACATCGACCATGTGGGCCTGGCCCAGGGCATCAAAATGGGTAAGAATTGTCATATCGGTCAGGGCTTTATCGCAGCTTTACAGAAAACTGGCATCATACGGGCATGACAACATCCCCTGACTTGGCTGGGCTTGCAGCACTGCCCAAGCGCTGCCCCGGTTACAAGAGAAATAGGCCTGCAGCCCTTGCTGCGCTTGCGCAGGTAGCTATGAGTTTTACAGTTAGCCTGAATCTTGCGGCAGCCGGGGTGCCGGCCCGCACGCAGGCCAACGAGGCCACCAGCATGGCCGCTGTCGGCGCTTTGCCGCTGCTCGGCGATGGCAGCGAGATGGCCAGTGGTGCCGAGCGCCGTCTTGGCGACCGCATTGTGCGCGAGTTGTACCGTGACCCGGATTACCTCGATGACCCGGTGCTGACCGAATATGTGCAGGGCATCTGGCAGCCGTTGCTGGCCGCTGCCCGGCTGCGCGGCGACCTCACGGCCGAGCTGGACGAGCGTTTTGCCTGGAGAATTCTGCTGGGACGTGATCGCAGCGTCAACGCTTTTGCGCTGCCCGGCGGCTATTTTGGGGTCAATCTGGGCCTGCTGGCGGTGGTGGGCAGCCGCGACGAGCTGGCCTCGGTGCTTGGCCACGAACTGAGCCACGTCACGCAACGCCATGTTTCGCGGCTGATCTCCAAAAACGCCCAGCAAACCCCCTGGCTGATTGGCGCGATGCTGCTGGGGGCGCTGGCGGCCAGCAAAAACGCCGAGGCCGGCAATGCGCTGATGGTCGGCGGGCAGGCCCTGTCGGTGCAAAGCCAGTTGAACTTCTCGCGCGACATGGAGCGTGAAGCCGACCGGCAGGGGTTTGGCGTGATGACGCAGGCCGGTTTTGAACCGCTCGGTTTTGTCACTATGTTTGACAAGTTGCAGCAAGCCGCGCGCCTCAATGACAACGGCGCTTATCCCTATTTGCGCAGCCACCCGCTGACCAGCGAACGTATCGCCGACATGCATTCGCGGCTGCCGCTGGGCACCTTGCATGGCAGCGTGCCGCTGCCAACTGCGCTGCATGCCATGCTGGTGGCGCGTGCCCGGGTGTTGTCCAACCCGGGCATTGATGCACTGCGGGGCTGGCAGTCCCAGGTGGCTGACCCGACCATCATGCCACGGTCGGCCCAGGCCGGTGCCCTGTACGGTGCGGCCCTGGCCGCCAGCAAATTGCGCGATGCCAGCCAGGCGCAACGCCACCAGCAGCGCCTGCAAACCCTGCTGGCAGATGATCCGCAGGCGCGCCAGCAGGCCGACTGGCTGGGGGCCGAGATCGCGCTGGTGGCTGGCGATCTGGCCCGGGCACAACACTGGGTGGCGCAGGCGTCGGCAGTGAGCGAGCCGGGGCCGCTGCCAGCGATGCCGAATGCATCACCGCCGCGCCCGGCACTGTTGCTGCAAGCCCGGATTGCGCTGCAATCGGGTACTGCGCAGGCATTGGACCAGTCGGCCCAGGCTTTGCAGAGTTGGCTGGCGCATCAGCCGCAAGACGCGCTGGCCTGGCAATCGCTGGCCGGCGTTTATGCCGCACAACACCAGGGTTTGCGAGCCTTGCGCGCCCAGGCCGAAGAGCGGGTGGCGCAACTCGACTATGCCGGTGCGCTGGACCGCCTGAAAGCGGCCCAGGACAGTGTTGACAATGCCACACAAAACAGCAGCGCCAGACACATTGATGCGTCGATCATCGACACCCGGCGGCGCCAGGTGGAAACGCTACTTGGAGAACAGGCGCTCGACCGCTGAGTCGATGACGATGCCAAACACCGAGTAAATCAGCGAACCCAGCAGCGCGGCGGCAAAACTGGTGACATGAAAGCCTGCCAGCATGCCGGCGGCAAACCAGAACATCAGGGCGTTGATGACAAACAAGAAAAGCCCCAGCGTCACCAGTGTGACCGGCAGCGTCAGCAGCAGCAGCACCGGTCGCAGCACCATGTTGAACAGGCCAATTACCAGGGCGGCCAGCAGCGCCGCGCCAAACCCGTGCAGCACCACCCCGGAATAGAGGTAAGCGACACACAACAATGCGACTGCCTGAAGCAGCCATTTGACAATCAGTTTCATGGCTGCCAGCTTAACCCATCGGCAACAGGTGGTGTGGCAAAACTGCCTGGAACAGGTTTTTTTTCTGGCCGGATAAAGCTTCTGAGCGGATGGATAATGAGCAATATCATTTTTTTCGTAGAAAATTCGGCCATCCCTTTTATCAACTCACACCGGAGACTTCATGTTTTCTGAATACCGCGACCAAATCACCCAACTCAAAACAGAAGACCCGCGTTTCGCGCAGATCTTCGATGACCACGACGCCCTCGATGCCAAAATCAAGCGCATGGAGGCGCACGCTGAACCCGCCACCCATCTTGAAATTGAACAATTGAAAAAGAAAAAGCTGCACCTCAAGGATGAGGTCTATGCAGTGTTGCGCAAAGCCATGGCGGCTTGACCGATCAGACGCGCAGGCCATCGGTGCGGCAACCCGCGCCCGTGGCCGGATGACGTTGATCAGCCGCCAGCCGCCCGCGCCAGCCGCTCGCTGCGCCAATAGACATCGTCGCCGGTGCTGCCGTCGCTGCGCTGGCGGTTAAGCACCCGGGCCAGCACAAACATCAGGTCAGAGAGGCGGTTGAGGTACTGGCGCGGGGTGTCCTTGATGGCATCTTGCGCACCCAGCGCCACCACCGCGCGCTCGGCCCGGCGCGCCACGGTGCGACACACATGGGCCAATGCCGCCGCGCGCGTGCCGGCCGGCAGGATAAATTCTTGCAGCTTGGGCAAGACTTCGTTGTGCTCGGCCAGCGCTTCGTCAAGCGCCAGCACCGCCTCTGCCTTGAGCAATTCAAATCCCGGGATCGACAACTCGCCGCCCAGGTTGAAAAGCTGATGCTGGATTTCTACCAGCAAGTCGCGCACGCCATCGGACATGGTCTCGCACAACAACAGACCAATGTTCGAATTCAGCTCATCGACATCGCCCATGGCATGCACCCGCAGGCTGTCCTTGGAGACCCGGGTGTTGTCACCCAGGCCAGTGGTGCCGTTGTCGCCGGTGCGGGTGGCAATTTGTGTCAGTCGGTTTCCCATAGCAGTTTTCTCTTTTCAAAAAAATAGGGGGTCAGGCCTGCCGTGGCGTCACGGCAAAGGCGTGACGCGGCAAAGTCACCGTCAGGGTGGTGCAGTTGTTGGCATCATCGGTGGCCATGCTGATGTTGCCATGTTGGGCACGCGCCAGCAATTGTGCCGAATAAGTGCCAATGCCACTGCCACCAGCCTTGCCGCTGGTGGCGAATTTGTCAAAAAAACGTTCGCGCAAGGCGACCGGCACGGCACCGATGTTGCTGATCAAAATGCGCAGTGGCGACTCGTCACGCAGCAGCACCTCGACCCGGCTGCCGGGCGGTGCCGCTTCGCAGGCGTTTTTGACCAGGTTCTGGAACAGCGAATAGCACAGCATGGCATCGGCATCTACCTGCGGCAGCTCGGTGCCGACCGGGCTGTCGGTATCGACTGCGATGGTCAGGCGCTTGTCGGCAAAACTGGCACGCGACAGCTCGACAATGCGGTGCAGAATGTCGCCAATGTTGACTGCCGTGGCCTTGAGCTTGAAGCGGCCCATCTCGATTTTGTAAAGCTCGCCCGACAGGTTCACCATGTTCATGACCTGTTGTGCGGTTTGCTGCACCAACCGCAGTTGCGCCACATGCCGGGGGTGCATGTCGTCGGCATCGGCTAGGGTTTGCACCATGCCGACAATGCCCGCCAGCGAGCCTTTGAGGTCATGGCGGGTGATGTTTTCGGCTTCTTCGCGGGTGCGAGCGGCATCGAGCATGGCATCGTAGTCGAGTTGCAGCTTGCGCCGCATATCGACAAACTGGATGAAGTTGCGCACCCGCGCCCGCAGTGCCTTGGGGTCGCTGGTTTTCGAGACAAAGTCCACCGCCCCCAGTTCCATGCCCTTGACCCGGGCTTCTTCATCGCTCAGGCCGGTGACAAAAATGACCGGAATCTGGGCGGTGGCGGGTTGTTGACGCAGCCGGCGCACCACTTCAAAACCATCCATGCCGGGCATCAGCACATCCATCAGCACCAGGTGTGGCAGGGGTTCGTGCTGGCACAACGCCAGGGCGGTCGGGCCATCGGTGGCGGTTTGCACCTGGTATTCGTCCATGAACAGCTTTTCGAGCAGCTTGAGACTGACCGGGTAGTCATCGACGATCAAAACGCGCGAAGGCGACAGCACTGCCGCCAGGCCAGGCCCATCGTCGACCCGGCTGCCCGGCAGCAGTACCGGGGCCGGTCTGGGCGCTGACCGCCGCTGCGGGTTGAACAGGCGCTCCAGCCGCGCCTTGAGACTGCCGGCGTTGTAGGGTTTGACCAGCAGGCCGCTGACCCCGGCCGAAATCACCTCTTCGATGCGCTGGCGCTCGGCTTCGGCGGTGATCATCAAAAACGGCAGTTTGCACAGTTTGGCATCGGCGCGCAGGGTTTTGAGCAACTCCAGGCCGGACATCACCGGCATGTTCCAGTCTGACAGCACCGCGTCAAACTTGTTGGCGCGCAGCATCTCAAGGGCTTCGGCACCATTGCGCGCCACCTTGATTTTGTCGAACCCCAGGCCGCGCAACTGGTTGACGGTGACGGCCCGCATCAGTTCCAGATCATCGACGACCAGATAGCTGAGTTGATGCAGGTTCATGGACGCAGGGACAGGCATTTCATGGGGGAAGATTATCATGGAGCGGCATCCTGGTCGGCGCTGGCTTGACAAACCGCAAGTCAGGCGGGTCTGAGGTGGTTTACGCTGCGCTTTCTTTTTAAATGGAGGTTTGCATGCATCAAGTACGCCAGCCCGCTGTTGCGGGCGCCTTTTATCCTGGGCAGATTGCCGTGCTGTCAGGCGAAGTCGAGAATTTTCTGCAAGCGGCCGGCTACCCGGCCAACCTGAGCGCCCTGGCGGCCGACATGCCCAAGGCCATCATCGTGCCGCATGCGGGCTATATCTACAGTGGCGCCATGGCGGCGCGGGCCTATGCCCGGCTGGCACCGGCACACCAGCGCATCCGGCGTGTGGTGCTGCTGGGCCCGGTGCACCGGGTGCCGGTCAGGGGCCTGGCATTGCCAGGGGTTGATGCCTTTGCCACGCCGCTGGGGTTGATTGACATCGACTTGCCGGCGGTCGCGGCCATCACGCCGCTGCGCCAGGTGGTGACCAGCCAGGCCGCTCATGCGCAGGAACATTCGCTCGAAGTGCAACTGCCGTTTTTGCAATCGGTGCTGGAAGACTTCAAGCTGCTGCCGCTGGCGGTGGGGGACGCCACACCGGCCGAAGTGGCCGAGGTGCTGGAATTGCTGTGGGGCGGGCCAGAGACCTTGATCGTCATCAGTTCCGACCTGTCGCACTTCTTGCCCTATCGCATGGCGCAGACTGTGGACAGCGAGACGGTGCAGCACATCATGCAACTCGATGCCACCCTGACCCACCACCAGGCCTGTGGCGGCACCCCGGTCAACGGCCTGCTGCTGGCGGCCCAAAAACACCAGTTGCAGCCTGAACTGCTGGGGCTATGCAACTCAGGCGATACCGCCGGCGACAAGAGCCGGGTGGTAGGTTATGCCTCGGTTGCCTTTATTCCAGGAGGCCAGCATGTCCATTGAAGTCAACACCGACTGGCGCAGTCGTGGCCAAACGCTGCTGCCAATTGCCCGCGCGGCCATTTCGACCGCCCTCCATCGGCCACTTCAGGCCCAAGAAGATGCCGCCTGGCTGCAGCAGCCCGGCGCCTGTTTTGTCACCCTGACCCAGCAGGGCCAGTTGCGCGGCTGCATTGGCTCGCTCGAAGCGCGCCGCAGCCTGCTCGCCGATGTCAAGGCGAATGCCGTGGCGGCGGCTTTGCATGACCCGCGTTTCCCGTCGCTGACGCTGGCTGAGCTGGCCGATACCCAGGTGGAACTGTCATTGCTGTCACCGATGCAACCGCTGCAGTTCAAGGATGAAGCAGATGCGCTGGCCCAGTTACGCCCCGGCACCGATGGCGTGGTGTTTGAATTTGAGCGCCATCGCAGCACTTTTTTGCCGCAAGTCTGGGAGCAGTTGCCCAAGGTCGCCGAATTCATGGCACATCTGAAAAACAAGGCTGGCCTGCCCGCCAGCTTTTGGGCCAGCGGTGTCCGGCTGCACCGCTACACGGTGGACAAATGGAAAGAAAGCGATCTGCCGTGAGCCAAATGGCGGATCACTTGGGGTCGGGTGCCGTTTGCAGCGCTCTGACAAACTGCCCGCCGGGCGGCAAGCTCAACATCGCCGTGCCGGTCAGACCACGCCGCGCTGGCGCAAGGCTTCAATCGCCTGCGCATCGAGCCCCAATTCGGCCAGCACTTCATCGGTGTGCTGGCCCAGCCCGGGCGGCGGGCGGTGCAGCACCGGGGGCGTGGCCGTCAGGCGCAGCGGGCTGGCGACGGTCTTGACGGTTCCCCTATTTACTATTGAATCAATAGCTGGATGCGCTTGTCCAGTATGGGCTAGAGGCTGTTTTACCACTAAATTTCTGGCCACCACCTGGGGGTCGGCAAAAGCCTGTGCCAAGTCGTTGATCGGACCGCAGGGCACCGCCTTGTCTTGCAGCAGGGCAATCCAGGCGGCGGTGCTGCGGCTGCGGGTGACTGGCAGCATTCGGGCCAGCAGCAGTTCGCGGTTTTTCACGCGCAGGCTGTTGCTGGCAAAGCGGGGGTCTTGCGCCCATTGCGCCTGACCGGCGGCCTGGCAAAAGCGGGCAAACTGGCCGTCATTGCCAATCGCCAGCAGCATTGCGCCGTCGGCGGTGGCCACGGTTTGGTAAGGAGCCAGGCTGGGGTGGGTATTGCCCTGGCGTTGCGGCACCAGGCCGGTGTTCAGGTAGCCGGCCGCCTGATTGGCCAGCACCGCCATGCCGACATCGAGCAAGGCCATGTCGATCTGCTGGCCCTCACCGGTTTGGTGGCGGACTTCGATGGCGGCCAAAATTGCGCTGGTCGCGTAAATGCCGGTCAGGATGTCAACCAGCGCCACCCCCATGCGCATCGGGCCGCCACCCGGCTCGCTATCGGCCGCGCCGGTGATGCTCATCAGCCCGCTCATGGCCTGAATCATCAGGTCATAGCCGGCCCGCTCGGCATAGGGGCCGTCCTGGCCAAAACCGGTAACCGAGCAGTAGATCAGGCGCGGATTGACGGCTTTGAGGCTCTGATAGTCCAGTCCATATTGCTTGAGGCCGCCGACCTTGAAGTTTTCGACCAGGATGTCGCTGCGTGCCGCCATCTTGATGATTAGCGCCTGCCCCTCGGGTTGCGCCATATCCAGGGTGATGGCGCGCTTGTTGCGGTTGCAGGCGGTGAAATAGCTGGCTTGCGAGGTGTCGTGGCCGTCGGCATCTTGCAAAAATGGCGGTCCCCACTGGCGTGTGTCGTCGCCAGCGCCGGGGCGCTCGACCTTGATCACGTCGGCCCCCAGGTCGGCGAGCATCTGGGTGCACCAGGGGCCGGCCAGCACGCGTGACAGGTCAAGGACTTTGAGATGCGACAGGGCAGCGGTTTGGGTTGTCATGGCGGGTTGGTGTTGTCATTTCAGCAAAACGCTGCAATGCCGGTCTGCGCCCGGCCCAGAATCAGCGCATGGATGTCGTGGGTGCCTTCGTAGGTGTTGACCACTTCCAGATTGACCAGATGGCGCGCCACGCCAAACTCGTCGCTGATGCCGTTGCCGCCCATCATGTCGCGCGCCATGCGGGCGATGTCGAGCGCCTTGCCGCAGCAGTTGCGCTTGAGGATCGAGGTGATTTCCACCGCAGCCGTGCCCTCGTCTTTCATACGCCCGAGCCGCAGGCAACCCTGCAGGCCCAGCGCAATTTCGGTTTGCATGTCGGCCAGCTTCTTTTGGATCAACTGGTTGGCGGCCAGCGGCCGGCCAAACTGATGGCGATCCAGCACATACTGGCGCGCCCGCAGCCAGCAGTCTTCGGCTGCACCCAGTGCCCCCCAGGCGATGCCGTAGCGGGCGCTGTTGAGGCAGGTGAACGGGCCTTTCAAACCTTGCACTTCGGGAAAGGCGTTTTCTTCCGGGCAAAACACGCCATCCATGACAATTTCGCCGGTGATGCTGGCGCGCAGGCCGACCTTGCCGTGAATCGCCGGGGCGCTCAGGCCGGCGGCACCCTTGTCGAGTACAAAGCCGCGAATCGGGCCAATTTTGCCGCTTTCCGAGACTTCCTTGGCCCAGACCACAAACACATCGGCAATCGGCGAGTTCGATATCCACATCTTGCTGCCACTGAGCTGGTAGCCGCCGGGCACCTTGACGGCACGGCTGAGCATGCTGCCGGGGTCGGATCCGTGGTTGGGCTCGGTCAGGCCAAAGCAGCCAATCCATTCACCGGTCGCCAGTTTGGGCAGGTACTGTTGCCGGGTGGCCTCGTTGCCAAACTCAAAGATCGGCAGCATGACCAGCGAGCTTTGCACGCTCATCATGGAACGGAAACCGCTATCAACACGCTCCACTTCGCGGGCAATCAGGCCATAAGCCACGTAATTCAGGCCGGGGCCACCGAAATTCTCCGGAATCGTCGGGCCAAGCAGGCCTAAAGCGCCCATTTCCCGAAAGATGCCGACATCGGTTTGCTCCTGGCGAAACGCCTGCACCACCCGTGGCAGCAGTTTGTCGGTGCAGTAGGCGGCAGCGGCCTCCTTGACCATGCGCTCGTCGTCAGTGAGTTGCTGCTCCAGCAGAAAAGGGTCTTGCCAGTTGAAGCTTGCGTGGGCCATGAAATGTCTCCGGTCAGTGATGTGATGGTGGTATGTTAGCCTCGGGCGGCCGGGTCATATTTTGTCGATCTCTCGTTACGCTGTTGCTGAGGCGGCAATTCGGGTTTTCTCCATAAGGTCTGGCGGGCAACCTGGCTTGCCGGTGAAAGCGCTGGGCGCAGGCTTTTTTTTTGCTGCTGCATTGCAGCATTTCCCCTGCAACGAAATAGAATCGTTCAGATCATGTCGCCGACATGAATATGTTGAAGTTACTAACCTTTTTGGGGGCGTGAAAATGGCAGATTTTGAGGAATCCAGCTTCGGTAAGCGAAGCACCCGCGATCCACGGTTTGTCAGCCAACTGACCCGCAACACCTTTGCCCTGATTCTGGCGGGTGGGCGCGGCAGCCGACTGCATGAATTGACCAAGTGGCGATCCAAGCCGGCCGTGCCGTTTGGCGGCAAATTCCGCATCATTGATTTCACCCTCTCCAATTGCGTGAATTCAGGCGTGCGCCGGGTCGGTGTTGCCACCCAGTACAAGGCGCAAAGCCTGATCCGGCACCTGCAACTGGGCTGGAGCTTTCTGGATGGCCGTCTGGGCGAGTTCATTGAAATCATGCCGGCCCAGCAGCAGATGGACGACTCGCATTGGTACCAGGGCACCGCCGACGCGGTGTTTCAAAACCTGCGCGAACTGCGCATTGCCAACCCCGAATATGTGCTGATTCTGTCAGGCGACCACATTTACCGCATGGACTATGGCCGCATTCTGGCCGCCCACGCCGAGCGCAAGGCTGATTTGACGGTGGCCTGCATCGAGGTGCCCTTGGCTCAAGCCAGCGATTTTGGCGTGATGACGGTCAATGAGGAGGGGCGCATTGTTGAGTTCGCCGAGAAACCAGCCAAACCACAAGCCATGCCAGGCAACCCCGATATGGCACTGGCCAGCATGGGCATTTATGTTTTCAACGCACGATTTTTATTCGAGCAACTGCAGCGTGACGCCGATGAACCACGCTCCAGCCATGATTTTGGCAAGGACGTGATTCCGCACTGTGTTGATCGCTACCGGACCTTTGCCCATAGCTTTGCCGATAGCTGCGTTTGCGAGCCAGACAAGGCGGCTTACTGGCGCGATGTCGGCACGCTCGACGCTTACTGGGCGGCCAATATGGACTTGGTCCATGTGACCCCGGATCTGACCTTGTACGACGATGCCTGGCCGATCTGGACCTGGCAGCCGCAGAGTCCGCCCGCCAAGTTCGTGTTTGATGACGATGCCCGGCGCGGCCAGGCGGTGGACTCCATGGTGTCTGGCGGCTGCATCATCAGCGGCTCGACAGTTCGGCGATCGATGCTGTTTTCATGCGTGAATGTGCATAGTTATTCACTGATCGAAGAGTCGATCGTGCTGCCCAATGTCGAAGTCGGTCGCAACTGCATTCTCAAGAAGTGCATTATTGACAAAAATTGCATCATTCCTGAAGGCACCCAGATTGGCGTGAACCTGGAAGAAGACAAAAAACGCTTCAATGTGACCGAATCGGGCATCACGCTGGTCACTGAAGCCATGCTGGAGCACGGCAAGACCGACCAGCGTCCGCTCAGGTCCTGACGGGGGGCTGCGCTGTGGCCGGTTTGGCGCGGCGCGCTTTACCCGTTCACCAGCATGTCGATTGGTTCTTCGGTGATGGCAGCCTGCACCCAGCCCTGCGCCCAAACCAGGGCGGCGGCCAGATTTGACCGGGCCGAAGCACTCATGGCCTGACCTAGTTCGAATGTCTCGCCACGAATCGCCAGCAAGGTGGTTGAGGGTGCGGCATGACCATGCACATCGACAAACACCTGCAGCAGGGCTGACGGTGACAGGGCGTGGCTGGTGTAGCTGTGATCGGCAAATGCCTGCGGGTGGCGCACTTCAAACGGTGCGGCACAGTCCAGACAGGCATCGATCAGCAAGATCTGCCGACGTCCCATCAAGTCCAGCGCATGCTCAACCTGCAATTGGTAATCGTCCAGAAACTCGGGGCTTTCTTGCAGCGCCATCGGCCACTGGTCTTGCAGTGCGGCCAGACACAGCGGGCCCAAGGCATCATCGCCCCGGCTCAGGTTGCCCCAGCCCAGCACCAGCACCGGGCGCGCTGTTTCATGACTGAAAGACATCGGTCAGCAACATCTGGTTCACTATGCTATGTATAGCTGCCTACGCTTATGCAGCAAGGGCTAGAGCACAATTTGATTGATAAAGTTGTCAGTTGACCGGGTCAGGCCGCCAGCAGATGACTTTTGCACATGGTCGAGCAATGTGCCGTCACTTGACAACAAAACCACATCCAGCGGCATCTGGCCAAGCGCATGGGTGGCGCAAGACAGGCAGGGGTCATAGGCGCGAATGGCGACCTCGATGTGATTGAGCAGGCCTTCGGTGATTTCATGGCCATTGAGGTAATCGCGTGCCACCGAGCGGACCGCCTCGTTCATGGCCTGGTTATTGTGGGTGGTCGAGACAATCAGGTTGCAGCGGGTCACCAGATCATCGTCGCCCACGTCGTAATCGTGAATCAGCGTGCCGCGCGGTGCTTCGATGATGCCGACACCACTGCGCTGACGCACGCCGCTGGTGAGCAAATCGCCCGACAGCAGGGACGGGTCATCGAGCAACTGGCCGATGACCTCGACCGAGTGCAGCATTTCGATCATGCGTGCCCAGTGGTAGGCCAGCGAGGCATGTACCAAGCTGCCCTTGCCCCAGGCGACAAATTCCTGTCGCTCGATTTCTGCCAGCGGGCTGGGGATGAAGTCGCAGTTTTGCACCCGTGCCAGCGGCCCGACCCGATACCAGCCCTGCTCGCGCCCCAGGCTGCGCAAATGGGGGAATTTCATGTAGCTCCAGGAACGTACTTCTTCCTCGATCAGATCCAGGTAATTCTGGTCACTGACACCGTCAAACAGGATCGCGCCATTGGCATCGCGCACGCGCAACACGCCGTCATACAAATCCATCGCGCCATCGGCCCGCACCAAGGACAGCAAGTTGGAGCGAAAACTGCCGAACTGGTTGTACAGGGCTTCGCTCTGGGCGTGCAATTGCTTGGCAATATCAACCGAGTCCTGCGCCCATTGCAGCATCAGCGGCAGTTGATCTTTGAGCGCATCACGCTCGGCGGCGGTCACCAGCTTGTTGATGCCACCCGGCACCGCGCCGGTGCCATGCACCCGTTTGCCCGCAGTGATACGAATCACTTCCTGGCCAAACTTGCGCAGCAAAATGCCTTTTTTGGCGACTTCAGGATTGGCCTGCACCACGCCCACAATGTTGCGCTGCGCCACTGGCGAATCAAAGCCGAACAGCAGATCAGGCGATGACAGGTGAAAGAAGTGCAGCGCGTGTGATTGCAGCATCTGGCCGTAATGCATCAGGCGGCGCACCGCCTCGGCGCTGGCAGTGATCGGCATCGCGCCAATGATCCGGTCAAAGGCCTTGGAGGCCGCCAGGTGGTGCGACACCGGGCAAATGCCGCACAGGCGCTGTACCATCACCGGCACTTCCCAGTAGGGTCGGCCTTCGATGAATTTCTCGAAGCCACGGAATTCAACGATGTGCAGGCGTGCTTGCATCACCTGGTTGTTGTCATCAAGCAGCAAGGTGACCTTGCCGTGGCCCTCGACGCGCGACACCGGGTCAATCGCCACCCGGCGCAGACCCTTGGGGTTGGCAGCGGTTTCAAGATCAAAACTCATACGTTCTCCTTACATCCGACAAAATGTTGGGGACAGAGTTGGTAGTCTCAGTCATAGTGAATCAAGCCATGCCCGAGATGGGGGGTTTGACCGGCCAGCAGGTCGGTCAGGAAAGTCCAGATCGCGTCACCCGATGGCGGGCAACCGGGCAAAAAGTAGTCAACATGCACCACCTCGTGAATTGGATGCACATGGTTGAGCGGCAGCGGCAGTTCGGGGTCATTCGGAATCAGGTTGCCGGGAGTGCCGCCCAATTGCCTGCAATACACGTCACGCATCATTTGCCCGACATCGCGCTGGTTGCGCTGCGCCGGCAGGCCGCCATTGATGGCACAGGCTCCCATGGCCACCAGAACCTTGCAATTGGCCCGGAACTCGCGCAGCACATGAACGTTTTCGGCATTGCACAGGCCGCCTTCGATCAAGCCAATGTCGCAGCGGCCAATGGTCTTGATGTCAGTCAACGGCGAACGGTCGAACTCGACGAGTTCAAGCAAATCGAGCAGGCGCTCGTCAATGTCAAGAAAAGACATGTGGCAGCCAAAACAGCCCGCCAGCGAAACGGTGGCCAGCTTGAGCTTGCGCGCGATGTGTGGCGGGCTGGCGGCGAAGTCACGGCTGTTGATGGTCGCGATCATGGCTGGCTTTCATTAATCTGGCGGGAGACCGGAAGCTGGTCAAAATGGCGCTGGCCAATCGGCACGGCAAAACCCACGCGCTTGTGCAGGATGGCGCCAACCGGGCAAACATAGGCGGCGCGGTCTGTGGCCAGCAGTGCGCTGTCGGCCATTTGTCCGCTTGGGCTGTTGACCAGCAAGCGGGTCTTGATGCCGTGACCGCCGATGGCGAATACGTCTTTGTGGTCCACCTCGTGGCTGGCGCGCACGCACAGCGAGCACAGGATGCAGCGGTTGAGGTCAAGCAGCAGGTCGGGGTGGCTGGCATCGACCCGGCGATCCGGGTAGAACTCCTCAAAATGCGGGCCTTCCATGCCGATGTCGTAGGCAGTGGCCTGCAGGCGGCAATTGCCGCTTTTTTCGCAGGAGGGGCAAAAATGGTTGCCCTCGATGAAAATCATTTGCAGCAGGGTCTTGCGCTGGGCATTGAGGTCTTCGGTGTCGCTTTCCACTTCCTGCCCGGATGCTGCCTGGACTGTGCAGGCCGCCCCGATGCGCCCGTTGATGCGCACGGTACACAGCCGGCACGAACCCTTGGCACCAAATTCAGGGTGCCAGCACAGGTGCGGTATGTAATGGCCAGCGCGGGTGGCGGCCTGCAGGATGGATTCTCCGGGGCCAAACTCGACTTCCTCGCCGTCGAGCGAAAAGGTGCCGGGGCTCAGTGCGTCAATGCGATTGTGAAAACTCATGCCAGTGTCTCCAGGTGGGCGCCAACATCATCACGCCCAGTGGCCAGACGCGCCTGCGACAACTCGGCGTCCATGTCAAAACCAGGAACAAAATGCAGCGACTTCAAATGCTGTTCATAAGATGGGCGGAATTTGGCAATGGTGTCGCGCAGCGAATTGCAGGCAGTTGCCCCCAGGCCGCAATGGGTGGCACCATGCATCAGCTTGTCGAGTTCGTACAGCACCTGAATATCGTCGCTTGAGCCATAGCCGCGCTTGAGCTTGTCCATGCGGCGCAACACCAGTTCGGTGCCGACCCGGCAAGGAGTGCAAAAGCCGCAACTCTCATGGGCGAAAAAATGGGCGAAGTTGTGCGCCACATCAAACATGTCACGCGAGCGGTCAAACACCATGAAGGCACCAGCCGTATGCACATCCTCGAAACCGATGCGTCGGCCAAACTCCAGCGCCGACAGGCACACGCCAGACGGCCCGCCGACCTGCACCGCTTGCGTATCGCGCGCACCGCAGTCTTCCAGGATGCGGCCAATGCGGGTGCCAAACGGGTATTCGTACACCCCCGGACGCTCGCAATCACCCGACACGGCATGGATTTTGGTGCCGGTGGATTGCGCCGTGCCAATGCCCGTCCACCAGGCACCCGAGTGAACCGCAATGTGGGTGACGGCACTAAAGGTTTCGACGTTGTTGACCGTGGTCGGTCGATCCAGGTAACCGCACTCGACCGGAAACGGCGGACGGATGCGCGGCGTGCCGCGTTTGCCCTCCAGGGACTCGATCAGCGCCGACTCCTCGCCGCACACATAGGCGCCCGCGCCGACATGAATCTCGATGTCAAAGTCAAAACCGGCCTGGCCCTGAATGGCCAGACCCAGCAGGCCTTGCTGCCGGCGCTGCGCCAGCGTGGCCTGCAAGGGTTCGAGCAGGTAGCGGTATTCGCCGCGCAGATAGACCAGGCCCTGGCGTGCCCCGACGACCAGCCCGGCAATCGTCATGCCCTCAAACACCGTATCGGCATAACTGGTCAGCAACACCCGATCCTTGAAGGTGCCCGGCTCGCCCTCATCGGCGTTGCACACCACATAGCGGGTGTCAGAGCGGGCGTTGCGGCAGAGTTGCCATTTGGTGCCGGTGGCATAACCGGCGCCGCCACGACCACGCAGCTTGGAGCGCTTGAGGTCGTCGAGCATCGCCTGCGGGCCGCGTGCCAGTGCGGCTGCAATGCCGTGACCAGGGGCCGGTTGCAGCCCCAGCTTGACATTGGCCAGTCGAATCTGATCATCAACCCGGGACCATTCGCCGGGCCATTGCGTGGCCGGTACCTGCGCTTCAATCAGCGCCGCCATGTGCTCGATGCGCCCCGGCGACAGGCGGGTGACGAGCTGGTGGTGGTTGATCAGTGCTGCCGGACCCTGGTCGCACATGCCGGTGCAGGAGGTGGTGGACACGCTGACACGGCCATCGGCGCGCATGGTGTGGGGCTCGACCTTGAGCACATGGCACAGGTGGCGCAGCATTTCCTGGCTGCCCAGCATGCGGTCGGTGATGTTGTCGCTGAACAGCACCCGGTACTGCCCGACCGGCTGGTCGTGGAAGAAGCGGTAAAACCCTGCGACCCCCTCGACATGCGCCAGCGACAGGTGCAATGCGCTGGCAACCGCGCTCAGGGTGTCTCTTGACAGCCAAAGCTGCTGCGCCTGGATTTCACGCAGTATTTGCACCAGTCGGTGTGGTGCGCGCTGGTGACGCGCCAGCAGACTGTCCAAGTCGAGTGCGTTTGGGTTCATGTCTCACGCCTTATGTTCATGCAAAATGCCGCTGTAGCATAACGGTAAGTGCAATTTCAAGGATTGATTTTTGTCAAAAGATCTTTCAGGTCTGTTCAAGCAGCAAGTCACAAACTTGCGCAGCCCGAGAAAAATCAAATGCCGTCATGGCCTGCGTCAGTTGCTCAAACGCCTCGGTGTTGGCCAGCGCGGAATTTTGTTGCAACTGCTCAAAGACCGCCAGGGCACCCATATCCGACGATTTGACCAATGTCTGCAACTGGCGCAGCATGTCCTGCGCATCGGTCATCAAGCCGGCAATCGGCGCTGGCATGTCGGTGTCGGCAGCACTCGGCTCGCAGGTGCTGGCCACTTGCCCCATCACGGTCTGGGTGGCGGCCACTGCTGCACGGAAATTGATGCTCTGAGCCGATACATCCAGCTTTGCTGAATCACCACTGGCCGTCTTGGCGGCTTTGACCGCCAATTCGGATTTGCGCGCAACCGCCGCCATGTAGCTGGCACCAACCGTGGCCGACAAGCCCTTCAGGGTATGCAGCAGACGCTCGGCGGATTCCCAGTCAGACTGCTGCAAGGCCAGTTCCAACTGATCGGGCAAGTCTGCAAGATCGCTCAAATAGGATTGCAGAATGCGTGCATAGAGCGATGAATTGCCGCCCAGGCGATCCAGGGCCGCCACCCGGTCCACGGCGTCAATCGGTGGCAGCGCAGGGTCTGGCAGTTGGCTCGGCGTCAAATCAGATGCCGCCACCGGCCCGCCGGCCATCTGTGCGGTCTGCGGGTTGGTCAGTTTTTGCAGCAATTCCACCAGATCCACCAATTTGAAGGGTTTGCCGACATGGGCATTCATGCCGGCGGCCAGGCAGGCATCGCGATCACTGGCCATGGCGTTGGCCGTCATGGCGATGATCGGCAGTGTGGCGAGGCTGGGGTTTTGTCGCAGCAAGCGGGTTGCGCTGTAACCATCCATCACCGGCATCTGAATATCCATCAGCACCGCATCAAAAGGCTGCCCGGCAGCGATGGCGCCATATACCGCTGTTACCCCCAGTTCGCCGTTGTCGGCCAGTTCCACTACGGCACCTTCGTTGCCGAGCATTTCCTGCGCCACTTGCTGATTGATGATGTTGTCTTCCACCACCAGCAAACGCATGCCCAGCAAGGGTTGCGATGCGGCGTCGGGCACCACCGGCCCGCCGGGGTCGTCACTCTCGGCGAGGGCATCGACCACTGCGTCGTACAGCATCGATGCGGTGACGGGCTTGACCAGAAACCCGTTCAGCCGGGCTTGCTCATCGGCGCTGCGCTGGGCCAGCATCTCGCGGCCATTGGCCGTGACCATCACAACAACCGGGGATTGGTCATGGCTGTCATCAAGCTGCATCCGGGTGATGGTTTCCCAGCCATCCATGCCCGGCATTTCCCAATTGACAAAAATAGCCTGATAGGGCAGTTGTCCCGCTGTTGTTCGCTGGTGCAGCAGTGCCAGGGCCTCGGCCCCATCGGCCGCCAGATCAACCTGCCAGCCAAGGGACCCGGCCATGGTTGCCAGAATGCTGCGAGCCGTCGGGTTATCGTCCACCATCAGCACCCGCAAACCCGATGGCAACGCCCGGGAAGGTGACATGGCTCGTGGCTGCTCAGGCGCCACCGGCAAGGTGACCGTGAATGCAAACGTGCTGCCGACGCCCAGCGTACTTTGAAGGCTGAGTTCCCCGCCCATCAAGGCAACCAGCCGCCGGCTGATGGACAAGCCCAGACCGGTGCCGCCAAAGCGCCGTGTCATAGAGGCTTCAGCCTGCGAGAAACCGTCAAAAATATGCTGCTGGTTTTCTGGCGCGATGCCAATGCCGCTGTCACGCACCGAAAACCGCAAGTCTGCCTCAGCGCCAATCGGCCCGATGACCTTGATGCCGATCACTACCTCACCGGTCGCCGTGAACTTGATGGCGTTGCCGCTGAGGTTGATCAGCACCTGCTGCAGCCGCAAGGCATCACCGATCAGTGCTTTGGGCGCAGTCGGGTCAATGTCAAACAGCACCTCGACTGGCTTGTCACCCAGGTTGGCCGACACAATGACCGAAATGTCCCGCATCAGCTTGTCCAGACGAAAGGTGCGCGACTCCAGCGTCATCTTGCCGGCATCAATTTTCGAGAAATCCAGAATGTCGTTGAGCAGCCCAAGCAAGGATCGCGCGGCACCTTCGGCCTTGTCGGCGTAATCAAGCTGGCGCTTGGTCAGATCGGTGTTTTGCAGCAGTTTGAGCATGCCCAGCACCGCGTTCATTGGTGTGCGAATCTCATGGCTCATGTTGGCCAGAAAATGGCCCTTGGCCAGCGTGGCGGATTCTGCTTCGTCGCGTGCCGCCTGCAAGCGTTGTTCCAGCAGTTTGTTGACAGTGATGTCGGTGCGGATGCCAATGTAGTGATGCGGCAGGCCATCAGTGCCCATCAACGGCACGATGGTGGCGTTGACCCAATAAAAACTGCCATCCTTCTTTCTATTCTTGACATGACCGCGCCACACCCGGCCTTGTGTGATGGTGTGCCACAAGTCTTCAAACACTGCCGGGCTGTGCTCGTCAGATTTGACGATTCGGTGATTTTGCCCCAGCAGTTCTTGCGCGCTGTAACCACTGATGTCGCAAAAACGCTGGTTGGCATAGGTGATGGTGCCCGCCAGATCGGTGATGCTGACAATGGCGTGCTGATCCAGGGCGAACTTTTGATTGCTCAGTTCAGTGTGCTCCGACAGCAGGCGCTCGGACACCACGTTCAGGGCGTGGCCCAGGGCTTCAACCTCGGTGGCGCTGCGCGACAGGTTCAATCGGGCGCCCATCGCCGTATCGAGCCGGCTGGCAAACTCGGTTGCTTCACGCAGTGCACGCAGGGTTGGGCGCAACAGCCATGACAACAGCACTAAAGTTGCCAGAATTGCCAGCAGCACCGCCTTGGCAGCCTGCCACTGAATCTGGCTGGCAATGGCGTCAAAAGTATCGAGGCGGTAATTGATGCGCACCCAGCCCAAGGGGTTCCTGGCATCGCCAATGCGGTGCCAGGCACTCATCGTGCCACTGCTTCCGGCCAGAAAATCCCGGTGCACGGCGCTGTGCGGTTTGGTCTCGAAAATGCTGTCCGGACTGTCGGCGCCTGGCACCTCAATGGCCGCCACGTTATAGCGCGGGGACCAGGTGCCGTTCTTGTTGACCACTTCGGACAGCGGTTTGCCATTGACATCGATGACCAGCACTGAATAAATGCCATCGACAGTTGCTGTGTGCAGGGTTAGCGTTTCGATCTGCTCTGGCTCGCTGGTACGAAGAAAGTGCGCATCGATGGTCGCCAGATTTTTTGACAAGGCAATCATCTGTGCGTAAACCGAGCGCCTGGCGCTGCTGGTTTCTTCGGTCGCACGATAGAAGCCATAACCCATGATGGACAGCACCAGGCAGACGGAAGTCAGCGCCATCATCTGATGCTCCAGACTGCGCGGCATCCAGCGCAAAATCCAATGCAGCAGCATCCTGAAAAATTTGACTGCGCTTGAGTTCATGCTTGGGGTGTTTGCTTTTGACGCATTCAAAATGCACCCGGCCTGGCGCAAATCAGCGAGCGGCATGTTAATGGATTGCCGCAGGCGCGCGCCCGTCCGGCATCTTTGGCGCAGTAAAGCTGGGCATCCGCCAGCGCCAGCAGTGCCGCTGCATCGCGCGGGGGATAACCCGCATAGCCGGCTACGCCCAGACTGATGGTCACCACATTGGCCGCCTTGGAATCGTGGTGCGCAATATTTCTGCGGCGCACGTTTTGCTCCATCTCGGTGGCCATGCCCATGGCATCGGCCAGCGCCGTGTCAGGCAGGATGCAGGCAAATTCTTCGCCGCCGTAGCGGGCCACCAGGTCGGCGGGGCGACGCAGGCTGTTTTTGAGGGTGGTGGCAATCTCGCGCAGGCAATCATCACCGGCCTGGTGGCCATAGTGGTCGTTAAAGCGCTTGAAATAGTCCACGTCCAGCATGATCAATGAGAGCGCTGATTTGGTTCTTGCGGCGCGGGCCATTTCGACTGCCAGTTGCTGGTCAAAATACCGCCGGTTAAAGACCCCGGTCAAACCATCCAAAAACACCAGTTTTCGCATCAGGTCAGACTGAAACTTGAGCGTGAGCTGGGTTTTGACGCGCGCCCGCACTACCACAGGGTTGACCGGCTTTGAGATGAAATCAACCGCACCCACATCAAGTCCGCGTGTTTCCTGCACGGCATCGGTGTGGGCCGTGACAAAAATAACCGGAATATCACGTGTGCTGGGGTCTGCCTTGAGCAACTGGCAGACCTCAAAACCGTCCAAACCGGGCATCACCACATCCAGCAGCACCAGATCAGGGGGAGTTTTGTGGCAAAAATCCAGCGCCTGCTGGCCACTGGTGGCCATAAATACCTGGTATTGCGATGCAAAAATCTGGTGCATCACCTGGATATTGATGGGCTGGTCGTCAACCACCAACAAACGCGGTCTGCCCGTCGGCGCTTCAAACAGTTTGGCAATGGCGGTTTCGTCAGACTGCATGGAGGCGGTTCAACTGAGATGTTAATAGTGAAGAGTAAGTAAAACCGCGCCATGCTGGACTGACCCACCGGTACAAGCCATGAAAACACGCCCGAATCATGAAAATAGTTTATAAATCAACGAATTGGATTTTTTCAAACATGCTTGTTCGAGACAGCTCGAAAACCGTCACCAGCGCATGATACATATTATCGACCTCTTGCCGGCCAGGCCAGCTTTTCCAATGGGCTGTTGTTTGAGATTACAGTCAAGCTGTCCTGATCATTCCTTTGATGAAAAAAACCAGCCTCTCTGCCAAAGCCGCCTGCCCTTGCGACAGTGGCCACTGCTACGGTGATTGTTGTGGCCCCTGGCATGCCGGGTTGACGCAAGGCGTTTTTGCTCCAACACCCGAGACGTTGATGCGGTCGCGTTACAGCGCCTACGCGCAGGGCTTGATTGGTTACTTGCTGGCTACCTGGCACCCCTCGACAGCGCCGGGTGAATTGGCGCTGTCACCGGTCAAGTGGCTGGGGCTTGAGGTGCGGCAGGTGCAAGCGGTCGGCGACGCCGGAGTAGTCGAGTTTGTTGCGCGTTACCGCGATGGCGGACATGGTGTGCGCCTGCATGAGATCAGCCGATTTGTCCGGGAAGACGGACGCTGGCTCTATATTGATGGGCAGATGCAGGAGACTGAGTGATGCCGGGTTTGCGCCAATGCAACTGCCAGACGGCTTCATTCACGCGATTTGCTGCGCCATGAAACAACTGCCCGGCCCGGATGCATGGCCGGTGTGGACCGGGCCAGGTCGGTCCCTGCCTGCGCTGCTGGCCACTGGTAGGTCATCACGCCACCCAAAGCCATCGAGACAACGCCCGAACTGCCGCAAACGCCAAAGCCATTGACGCCACCGCCACCGCTGCCAGTGCCAGCGCCGGAATTGCTGCCCGTCGTGCCGCCGGTTGTACCGGTGCCGGAGTTGCCGTCCGTGGCGCCGCCGGATGTTGCCACGCCAGTACCGGCTCCCGTGCCAGCGCTGGCACCACCGCAGTCCAATCCCTTGCCTGAGCCAGTTCCCTTGCCGGCACAAGCACCGGAACCCGCACCCGTGCAGGTTCCGGCGCCGACTGTGGCAACCGTTCGGCACAGTGCCATCACGCCGACAGAAGCGCGTCCGGCGGGTCCGGTCCAAGCTGCCTTGCCAGGCGCGGCTGGCGCGCTGGCGGCGGGCGACGCCCCGGATTTGGCAAAACCGCTGTCCGGTATATATCGCGGCATGATGCAGGCTCAGCCACGGCAGCGCAGTCTTGCAGAAATGGCCAATGAACAACTCAATGGTGGCCGCGCAGCGCGCGACAAGCTCGCCGATGGCATGGCCGGGGCCGGCTTGCCTGACTGTGTCGCCCCCAACGCCGGTGCCAGCCTGCTCGGCCTGGTTACCTTGCCGTTTGCCGCCGCCACCGGCAAATGCAAGCCACCCCAGTAATATGCGTCCAGGCCGATTCATCGACCTCCTTTACTTATCCATCACCCATTACCTGTCATGAAGAATCTTTTGTCCAATACCTGCCTTGCATCCTGGCCCCGCTCCACCAGATGGGCGGCGTGGGCGCTGGTCTGCTGCGCCGCAATTGCTGGCGTGGCACACGCGCAGCCCGCTTTGCCACCGGTGGCTCAAGCGGCCTCTGCCAGCGTGGCAGCGTCCGGAGACACGCTGATTTCAGCCACTTCTCTGTCAGTCGGCAACATCATGGCGCCTGCCAGCGCCAGCGGACCCAATCCTTATGGCTTGCAATCGGTCTGGGCGCAAGGTGACAGCGTGGCACGCCTGACCCTGCTGCTGCTGGCACTGATGTCTTTGCTGAGCTGGTACGTCATCATCGCAAAACTGCTGGAGCAAAGGCGGCTGGATGCCCAGACCAGCGCTGCCAGCGCGGCGCTGGCCGATGCCAAACCCCTGTTCCAGCGCTTTGGGGCACTGCCCCGGAACAATCCGTTTCGCTTTGCCGTAGAGCGCGCCTTTGCCGCCGCACTCCAGCACCACCGTCTGGCCACCCAGGTGGACATGGCCGACTGGTTGAGCCAGAACATCGTCAGTTCGGTCAGCACCCTGCAAATGCGCTCGCAAGAAGGTTTGTCGGTGCTTGCCACGGTGGGTGCGACGGCCCCGTTTGTCGGTTTGTTTGGCACCGTCTGGGGCATTTATAACGCGCTCGTCACGATTGGCAGCTCTGGCCAGGCCTCGATCGACAAGGTGGCTGGCCCGGTGGGTGAAGCGCTGATCATGACGGCGCTTGGCCTGGCGGTGGCAGTGCCTGCCGTGCTGGGCTACAACTGGCTGGTGCGCCGCAACCGCGTGACGCTGCACACCATGCGCGGCTTTGGTTCGGAGCTGCACACGCAGTTGTTGATGGTGATCGAACAAAACCAGAGCGTCTCAGTGGTGCAAGGCCCGGCTTGAGCCATGGCCATCACTTATCAAGACCGTGACGATGACAGTCTGCTGTCAGAGATCAACACCACGCCGCTGGTGGACGTGATGCTGGTGCTGCTGATTATCTTTTTGATCACCGTGCCAGTCATCAACACGTCGGTGGTGGTGCGTCTGCCCCGGCAGGCCAACCAGTTGCAGCAAAGCCAGGCCGATACCGTGCTGATTTCTGTGGATGCGCGCGGTGGCACCTACTGGTTTGATGCGCGTGTGCATGATGCGCACAGCCTGCAGCAGCGGCTGCGCCAAGCGGCAGAGCGGCAGCCCCAGCCGGCCGTGCATATCCGTGGCGATGCGCGGGCCGACTATGAAGCGGTGGCGCGCGTGCTGCAAGCGGCGCAGGCCGCCGGCATTGCCCGCATTGGCTTTGTCACCGAACCCCCCGGAGCGGTTCAGCATGGCGATTGACTTTGATGCCATTGCGGCAGAGACCGACCAGCCCGAGCTGGCAGCGGGCATGAACACCACGCCGCTGATTGATGTGCTGCTGGTGCTGCTGGTGATGCTGATCATCACCATTCCGGTGCAGTTGCATTCGGTCAACATGGAGTTGCCCGCTGCTGCGCTGCCACCGCAGGCCAGTGTGCCGCTGGTGGTGCGCATTGAGATCACGGCCGACAACCAAGTGCTATGGAACGGCCAACTGCTGGCCAGCCGGGCCGCCTTGCACCAGCAGTTGCAGGCCGCCGCCGCGCAGGCCGGACAGCCGGAAATTCACGTCCAGGCCGAGCCTCGCGCCAAATACGACACGGTGGCGGCGGTGCTCACCGCAGCGCAGCGGCGTGGACTGGAAAAGATCGGCGTGGTGGGTCTGGAAGCCTACGTGCTCTGAGAGTTGACATGGGCACCATCAAGCCGTTAACCGTGACCAGCCGGGGTCTGCTGGTCACCCGGTTGAATCAGCAGGGCCAACGCCTGCGTGGCCCACGCGGCGGCGTTCATATTGGCGGCATGGACCATGGCCAGTGGTTCGTTCCGTTCTGCAGTTTGGAAATCTCACGTTTAGAAGCGCTGCTGACTGCAAAGTTGGACAAACAATCTCGACGAGGCATCCAGGGGCACCCCTGGTTTTCAAGTTTTACCGATGAATTGGAGGATTGCGATGGAACTGACCCCTATGTATAAACAACGCGTGAAATCAAACAACTACTCTGAAAGCGTTGAAGGCAGGCAACTCGACATCATCCAGCAAATCGGCGGTATCGGCTACTGGGAATACGATCCGGCTGAAATGTCGATCTTTCTGCCAGCGGCTTCGCAACAGCTTCTGGCCGGTATTACCGCAAGTCCTGTCAATGCTCCAGACTCGCTCATGCAGGCATTGGGAGATGCCGGTCTTGAACGCCTTCAGGCGGCTTTCGATCAGGCCACGGACAGCGAGTTGGCTTTTCAGGTGGAACTCCAATTGGCCGGCCGCGATGGCAGACCGGCGTACCTGGCGTTTCGCGGTGCCAAAGTCGAGACGACACCGGGCCTGCTCCGGCTGGCCGGCACCTTTAGCGACACCTCGGCGGCAAAGCGGCGCGAAGCCGATCACGGCCAGGCCAGTGCGCAATTGCAGGCGCTACTCGATGTGCTGCCGCAAGGGGTCAGTGTCATTGACCAGAATCTGCGCCTGATCCTGTGGAACCAGCGATTTCACGAGATTCTCGATTTCCCGTCCGGCATGGTGTTCAAAAATGCCCGATTTGAGGATTTCATCCGCTTTAACGCGCTGCGTGGTGAATACGGCCCCGGTGAT
>CAIQOO010000101.1 GCA_903873485.1 uncultured beta proteobacterium
CAAAAAGTCATCATTGTTAATTTATAAAATAATCATTAGTTTTCATATAACGATATGATGCCAAAGAACTAAATATTTAGGATGTATAACTTGATCAGTTGAAGTATCTACATGTATCTATATCACGATAAGTCATCTATAAGCCATTGGTAATAATTTTATGCCGACATCTCCTCCGCAAATGGTTGATTTATAAATAGAAGTAAAAACTGAATACGTTTTCAGACAGAGTGCGTCGTGTCGTTGAAACTGCTGTTTGCATAACCAAAGAATAGACCAAAAGCGATCATTTGAAGTTGTCAATGCGCTACCGCAGTCGCGGCAGCCAGGGTGCGCAGCAATGCCAGGTTCACATCTTCCAGATCAAACCCGTGGCATTCACACAGGGCCTCGGTGGCGGTGTTGCTGCCGGGGCACTCCAGCGCAGCCGCCATCGCCAGATAGGGCCAGTACGGCCCGTCATGGCTGAGCAGCGCGGTGTTGACGCGCTCCGACAATGGCAAGCTGGCGAGGGCATCTGCCAGTGGCTCGCCCAGCAGCAGATCAATTTGCGACAGCAGGCCGCATAAATACAGCTCGCGCTTGAGCGCATCACCCTCACCGGCATCCAGCAATTCCGCCATCAAACGAGCGCGCAGCGTCATGCCATGGCGAATGGGCTGCAGGTTCAGGTCGCTGCCGCCGACATGCCGCATTTGCTCTTGCAGCCAGCTCTTGACACGGCCCAGGCCCAGCACCATCAGCCCTGGGCGTAAGGCATCCACTTCGCGGCGCAGGCCGACTCCGGCCGAGTTGATAAAACGCAAAAACCGATAGGCCAGCAGGGCATCCTGGCCCATAAGCTGCTCGATTTGCTCCATCGCCGCGTCGGCATCAATGGCCCGGACAAGCTGCGTCATGACGGCATGGTCAGGCTGAATGCGGGTTTGACGGTAGCCATGCAGTACATCTTCCACCGGCCAGCCGAGCAGCGTCGCACCCTGCTGGTTCAGGCAGTGATCGGCCAGCACCCGGCTTGCCACCGCCTGGTAGATTTGGCCGCGTTGCACCGGGCTGACTGAAACCGGCCCGGCATCATGGCCCCGGTTTTGACGCAAGGCGATGCGCAAGGCGGCCAGCGCGTCGTCGGTGCTCAGGGTCAGGATGCTTTGCGAAAAGCAGCCGGCATAAGCCGCCTTGCAGTGGCTGCCGGGTTCGCCCCGCCAGACCAGTGACAGGCCGCGTTGCTGAGCGCGCATCACGCGCTGGGCCATGCCATGCTCCTGCAACAGCGCATCCGTGACCTCGATGCGTGCCAGTTTGGCCGGGCTCAAATCGAGCAAGCCGGCCAGCAGACTGGCGGATGGCGTTGCCAGCAGCAGCGGCGCTGCCCGCAGCGGCCATATGTCGCCCAGGCTGGCCAACAGGTGACTGGCGTCAATGGCACTGCCCTGGTGTGGCGCCAGTTCAAGCCGCACACCGGCCACTTGGCGCTGCACGTTCCAGAGCAACTGGCAGCCCAGCGCGACATGGTGCAAAACGCCAGCAGTCATGGCATTAACTGATGAAGTTAAAGAGTGACAGCTTCTGGATTTGCGCGTAAGTCTGGAGCGCTGCCGAGTAGCCGGTTTGCTGATTCTGGAAGTCCGAGATGCCTTTCACCATGTCGAGGTCTTCGGCGCGGGAACGGTTGTCTTCCATTTGAATGCTGCGCTTTTCCTGGTTGCCCGAAATGCGGTCAGCGCGGTTGAGCAACTCGCCGGCCTGGCCGCGCACGTTGGAGACACGCTCCATGCCAATGTCGATGTTGTGCAGCGCCTGGCTAACGGCCTGGGTTGAGGCGTTGTTGTTGACGGCCACGCCAATATCGCGAATCGCATCGTCCATGACGCTGAAGATGCTCGGGCTGGAGTCGATGGTCACTGTGTCCCCCAATTTGGGCGTGCCCGTGATCGTGAACGCTAGGCCGGGTATGCCGGTTTCTCCCGGTGTAATGAAGTTGGCTGCATCAGGTACCTTGATGCTGGTACCGGTTGGGTAGCTGTTCGTTACAGGTGAGACGATCGCTGGCGTTGTGCCACCAGACACAGGTGGTGTTTCGGTGATGTTGTAAATGACGGTGGTCGTACCGGGCACGGTGGTGGTGTCCACAGAAGTAAATGCCAGAGTGTATTTGGGGTAAGGCACATTAGCGGGCGGAGCAACGGCTTGTGCTGCGGTGGCGATGGCTGAGACGATGGCACTGTCGGTGATCACCACGTTGTCAGTAATCAGGGTGCGGTCGGGGCTGATCAGGCCATCGACGGGGTTGGTGACTATGGCATTGAAAGTGCCGTCGCGGGCCGGCTGGTGCATGAATGCGCTGTCGCCGTCCAGGGTAAATGGAATGCTCACGGCGCTGGCGGCTGACTGGCCGGGCAGACCATTAAATGTGTAGTCCGGTGCCGTTGCCTGCGGCCCGACAAAGGGGGTCAAGGCGCTGCCGAGCGCGTTGAACAGGGGTAGCCCGCTGGTATCTTTGGTGTTGGCCAAGGCAAAAACCTGGTCGCGCAGGCCCTGCATTTCGATGGCGATGGTGTGGCGCTCGGCACCGCTATGCACACCATTGCCAGCGCTGACCACCAGTTCACGAAATCTGTGTAGGGCATCGGTGACGTCGCCTAGGGTGCTTTCTGCCTGGGTGATGGCGGTGCGCTGCGACTCCAGCGCACGCTGGTCGGTGGCAATCCGGCTGATGCGGGTCAAGGCCCGCTCGGCAATGGCGGCACTGGTGGGGTCGTCGCTGGCACGCACCACGCGCTTGCCAGAAGTCAGGTTTTCTTGCAGGCCAGACAGGGCCGCCTGCCGCGCGGTGACGGTGCGTATCGCGTTGTCGTAAGTGTTGGCAGAGCCGAGTCGTGCCGTGGAGAGTGTTGCCATGATGAGGACTCCTGCGCTTGATGTTAGCGACTCATGGTTTGAATCAGGGTGTCAAAGATGCCCTGTGCAATCTGAATCATTTTGGCTGAAGCTTGATAGGCCTGCTGGAATTGCAGCAGTTTGGCGGCTTCTTCGTCCAGATTCACCCCCGAGATACCGGTTCGGTCTTTTTCCAGATTGGCTGCAATGGTGCCCGATACCTCGGCGGTGTAATTGGCGCTTTGGGTGCGGATGCCGATCTGCGAGATCAGGCTGGCATAACCATCGGTCAGCGCTGAGCCATCAAACATGGCGACATCGCGCAGGTTCATCATGGCACTGGCGTTGCCCGAGTTGAGCTTCAGGTTGATATTGTTGTTGTGCGGCAGGAGGGTGACTGGGTCAAGCGAGTTGTCCTTGATGCCAAATACCGTGAACGTGTCACCTGCTTTGGGTGCTCCTTGAAGCACCAGCGACCACTCAGTCAGGGGCGCAGTGGCCGGGATAGTGCCCTCAATGGCTTGTCCGGACGTGTAAACGAAGGCCGTGGTGTTGGGCGGGATTTCATCGCTGCGGGTAAAACTGTTGGCCCCGGTAAAGGTCAGCACGACCGGGGTGGCGGTGGTTTCAACCGTCGGCGGGTTGGTGCGGGCCTGCAAACTGGCAAGTTGCAGGCTACCGGTGTTGGTGGTGCCCATTTTTCCGGCCACCGGGCTGGCCACGGCCAGCGCCCGTGGGCTGGCAAACTCGGAACTGATGTTGCTGGCCGAGGTGCTAAAGGGTTTCAGCAAAAAGCGGTCACCAGCGACCACCAGCGTTAATGGAGCCGTGGAAAATTTCAAACCGTCAAACCCGGTTCCGGTATAAGGCCCGGCGACTGGATCGGTTGCGGTCTGAAATAAAAACGTGCCGGTGGCAGATGCATAGGTGAACTGGATGGGTGTCTGATCAGAGCGTCGCGTGATGTTGCCGGCTGCGTTCGAGGTGAAATTGACTTCGTAGTCCGACGCTGCAAACTTTGTGACATCGCTGATATCGGCAATCGACAGTGTCAGGTCGTAGTTGGTACTGTTTGCCGGAGTCGGTTTCAACACAGTCGCTGCACCAAATACATTCAAGACACCGGTTGTCGTCGGCGTGAACAAATTTCCCCCCACATTGCCATCCAGATCCAGCCCCAGCTTGTGCTGCTCGTTCATGCTGGTGCTGACTGCCAGGGTGTAGCGCCCCAGCAGGTTGCGGGCTTCACCCATGTCTGCGTTCTGGAACCGCAGCATCCCCGGCACCTCACCACCGCCGAGGACGTTTTCATCCATCATCACGCTTTGCCCGCTGCGGGTCAGGGTCAACTTGGCCTTGAGGGGGTCACCAAAGTCGTCGCTGGTCAAACTGAGTTTGGCGACCGAGGTACCCAGCACCAGCGATTGACTGCCACCGATGAAAATGCCCACCGTGCCATCGGTGGCCGGGATCGAGGTGGTCTGGATGTACTGGTTCAGCTCACGCACCATTTGATCGCGCTGGTCGAGCAAGTCGTTGGGCGGCTGCCCATTGCCCTGGACGCGTGCAATTTTGTCATTGACCAAGGCAATGCTGTCGGCCAGCGTGTTGATGGAATTGAACTTGTTGTTGAGTTCCAGCGTCACGCCAGCCTGCAGATCATCGAGGCTGACAGAGGTGTTGCGAATGCGCAGGGCGGTTTCATTGACACGGGTCAAGGCCGCAGTGCGCGCCGTCATGTCGGTCGGTGCGCTTGCCACATCAGAAAACGAATTGAGCATGTCGCTCACTGCTGCACCGAGGCCGCTGGCACCGCCTTGAAACAGGGTCTCAAGCTGCCTTAGCTTGTCAGCACGCGCTGTGTCGCCTGAACTGATGGCACCCGCCAGGGCGGACTGGCGGGTTAAAAATTCACTGTAAGTTCGCGCGATGGTGGCAACTTCGACCCCCTTGCCAATGTAGCCGGCACCGGTGAATTGTCCCGGCACGGTTTGCAATGCCACCGATTGGCGCGAATAGCCCGGCGTGTTGACGTTGGCAATGTTGTTGCCCGCCGTTTGCAGCGCCGTCTGATTGGCCATCAGTGCCCGGGCACCGACGTTGAGCAGACCGCTCATGTGCGCTGGGCCAGCACCGTCGTCCGCTGCTGCAGACGCTGCGTGGTCTCAATGGCGCGACTCAGCTTGGCCGCATAGTTGGGGTCGGTGGCATAGCCGGCCTTTTGCAGACTGCTGGCAAAGGCCTGGGCCGAGCCGGTCTGCTCGCTGACTTTGGCGTAGCGCGGCGATTCGGTGATCAGCCGGGCGTAGTCGCGAAACGATTCGTCGTAAGAGTCGTAAGCGCGAAACTTGGCGACCTGCTTTTTCGCCACGCCGTTGACATATTCGGTGGTCGTGACCTCGGCCACCTTGCCGGTCCAACCGGCACCGGCCTTGATGCCAAACAGGTTGTACGACGGCTGACCCCCGGCCTTTTTGATTTCGAACTTACCCCAGCCGGTTTCATGTCCGGCTTGCCCGACCATGAAACTGGCTGGAATGCCGGACTCTTTTTCGATGCGGGCAGCAGCTTCAGTGTGGCGCTCGACAAAACCGCTTTGGCTCAAGGTCGGTTTCGGCGCGTTGGTCGTACTGGCGGCGCTGTTGGCACTGTAGGCGGCCAGCGAAGCGGCTTTGCCCAGCGCGCTGATGGGCCGGGCTGGCTTGGGGCTGGTTGCCGCCGCATCGGGCAGCGCAACACCCATTTGACGCGACAACTGGGCGGCAATCAAATCCGACAGGCCACCTGGCCGGCCCGACATCTGCACGGCAAATTGCTGGTCCAGCAGGTCGGCACCCAGATCGCCGCCGGGGCTGTCCAACATGCCAGACTTCATGGTGGCTTCGCGCATGCTCTTGATGAGTTCGCGCATGAACAGCGACTCAAACTGTTTGGCGGTTTCCCGGATCGCCGCTGGCGAATCCTGCCCGGCCTGCAGTTTCAATTTGCCCAGCGACCCGGCATCGGCCGCCAGCGCATTCGACACGCTGCTGGTTTGGCCGAGGCTCATCAGATCACCTCCAGCTCGGCATGGAGTGCGCCGGCTGCCTTGATCGCCTGCAAAATGGCCAGCAAGTCTTGCGGTGTGGCACCCAGCGAATTCAGGGCGCGCACCACATCGGCGAGCTGCGGCGCAGCGGGGAGTTGAATCAGCATGCCCGGCTCTTGCCGGATCTGGATGTCAGACTTTTCCGTGACGGTGGTTTGTCCGCCAGAGAGTGCATTGGGCTGGCTGACACTCGGCGTGGTGCTGATGCTGATCGACAAGTTGCCGTGCGCCACGGCACAGGCACCCAGCGTCACGGCCTGGTTCATTACGATCGAACCGGTGCGCGAATTGACCACCACCTTGGCCGAAGGCACGGATGACTCCAGCGGCAACTCTTCCAGTTCGGCCATAAAGGTCACCCTGGCATCTGGCTCGCCGGGGGCGTTGACCTTGATCGTGCGGCCATCAAGCGCTTGCGCCGAGCCGGCACCAAATTTGGCATTGATGGCCTGCGCCACGCGCCGGGCGGTCTGAAAATCAGAGGCTTCCAGTCCGAGCGTGATGCTGGTGCCCTCCTGCAATGGCGTTGGAACGCTACGTTCTACCTGGGCGCCGCCGGGAATGCGCCCGGCGCTCAGGTGGTTGACCTGCACTTTGCTGCCACCGGCGGCGGCACCGGCACCGGCCACCACCAGATTGCCCTGGGCAATGGCATAAATCTCGCCATCGGCACCTTTGAGCGGGGTTGCAATCAGCGTGCCGCCCTTGAGCGACTTCGAGTTGCCGACCGAAGAAACATTCACGTCAATCGCCTGGCCAGGCCGGGCAAAGGCGGGCAAGCCGGCGGTGACCAGCACGGCAGCCACATTCTTGAGTTGCAGTTTGGAGACCGCATCGACCGGCAGGGTGATGCCAAGCTGCTGCAAATAGTTCGTCATGCCCTGGGAGGTGTAAGGCATCTGGGTGGTTTGGTCACCGGTGCCGTCAAGCCCCACCACCAGGCCAAAACCGGTCAACTGGTTGCTGCGCACGCCTTCAACGGCTGCCACCTCCTTGATGCGCACGGCCTGGGCCGGTGGCGGGAATGCCGCCCCCAGCAAGGCCAGCGCCAGCAGCAGCAATGAAAGACAGGCGTGAAGCCGGTGCTGGCTGGGCTTTGGTGTGTTGGTTGAATCGTGCATTTGGTTTACCCCTCGGCACGATTCTGCGCAACTTGATCACGACAGAAAGAAAAATAAGCAGCAGAAAAGCCCGCTATCTGTCCGTGTTGCAATCTGCTCCAGCGATCGCCCCCACCCGCGCCGAAACCTCGTCCATCAGCGCCTGTGGGCAGGCCTCTTTGAACCTGGCTTTGCGTTGCCGCCAATCAAGCGCTTTGAGCTGATGGCAATGGACGGCACCTTGGGTCTCCAGCCCCAGCCCCATCAAGGTGACAACGGTGCCATAGGTCCGCGATGAGGCTGCGGCCCCCTGGGAAATCGGGCACACCATTGCCAGCCCTTGCGCATTGAACAGCTTGCTGCTGATGACCAGGCCAAAATGCGGCCCCTGCATCTCTCGCCCGGCCGCCGGGTCAAACTCCAGATGCACAATGTCGCCGCGTTGGGGCACATACGCCATCACCCGACCTCCAAGCCAACTGCCGGCATTTCTTCCCAGCCCTCAACCCGGGGCAGGCCATCCGGCATTTCCGCCATCAGATCAGCTAATTTGTAACGTGGCTTGGACGGTGCTTGAACCGTCATTGTTTCGCCCGCAAGGTGTAGTTCAACCTGTGAACCATCGAACAAGCCGTTTTGATCAACAAAAGCCTTGGGAACGGTCATCACCAACGACCCCCCGGCTCGGCGCAGCGATTGCAGCATGGCAATACTCCTCTGGGCTAAAAAGTGCTATTTTAGTAGGATAATTAACGAATGGGCGAGTGGCAATCCCTCATGGCCCAACCTGCGTCAACCAGGTTGTAAGGTGATTTCCAAGAATAAAAATCAGAACGGCAGAAAGCTGAAAAAGAACCGTGTTAACCAACCAACTGTCTGCGCTTCGGCCTGCGCTCCCCGGCCTTTGGACTCCATGCGGGCATTGGCCACCTGGGTTGAGTTGATCAAATTGCCCGGCTGGATCAGGCGCGGGTCAATCGTGCCCGAAAAGCGCATCACATCGACATTCTGATTCACGCCGATTTGCTTGTCGCCTGCCACCACCAGGTGGCCGTTGGGCAGCACCTCGACCACGGTGGCGGTGATGCTGCCGTAAAAGGTGTTGGCGCTCTCGGTTCCGCCCTTGCCGGAAAAGTCGCTTTCTGAGGATGTGCCGATACCGGCCTTCAGGTTCGCCAGATCCATCGGTGAAAGAAGCGGAAACGCGCTGATGCTGGCAGCGCCAGAACTGGTGCGGTTAGCCGTCGATTTGGACACCTGACTGGCGGTGACTTTTTCGACAATCTGAATGGTGACCATGTCACCGACCAGACGGGCACGGGTGTCTTCAAACGCCGGACGGTAAGAGGCTTTTTGAAACAGGCTGCCGGTGGCGGGTCCCTTGGCGGCGCGGGGTGGGGCCAGCGGTTCGGCCTGAGCCGGTTCCGGAAACTCCACCGCCACGGTTTGCGGCAGCGACGAGCAGCCACTGCCAATTATGGATAAAAACACCGTCAAACCCAATAGGAACAAGCGCTGACAGCTATTTTTATTATAGCTATTGAATGGCTTCATGAGACACCTTAAAAGTTAACGTAAAACACCACCGTTCGTGGTGAGCTTGTCGAACCACAGCCTTGATAGAAAAGCCCTTCGACAAGCTCAGGGCGAACGGTTTCATTATTCGGGGTGGTCGGCAGACCATGCAAGTTAGAGCTGAGCGAGCTTTTGCAGCATCTGATCGGAGGTCTGCACCGCTTTGGAATTCATTTCGTAGGCCCGCTGGGTCTGGATCATGGTGACCAGTTCCTGCACCACGTTGACGTTGGAAGTCTCGACAAACCCCTGCATCAGTGCGCCCATGCCGTCGGCACCTGGCGTACCGGCGGTGGGCTGGCCAGAGGCGGCGCTTTCGGCGTACAGGTTTTGCCCCAGCGGCGTCAGCCCCGCCGGGTTGATAAAGCGCGCCAGTGCAATGGTGCCAATGCCCTGCGGTGCCGTTTGTCCGGGAATGGTGGCGCTCACCGTGCCATCACCGGCAATGGTGACGGCGGTGGCGTTGGCCGGCACCGTCACGCCATTGGCAATCGGCAGTCCGGTGGCGGTGACCAGCGCACCCGCCGAGTTGATCTGGAACGAGCCATCGCGGGTGTAGCTGGTGGTGCCATCGGGCATGGTGACCTGAAAAAAACCGTCTCCCTGAACAGCGACATCAAGCTTGTTGCTGGTCTGCTGCAGGTTGCCTTGCGCAAACGAGCGGCTGGTGGCCACGGTACGCACGCCCAGTCCCACTTGCAGACCGGTCGGCAGGGTCGATTGCTCGGTGCTGTTGGCACCGACCTGGCGCAGGTTTTGGTACATCAAGTCTTCAAACACGGCGGTGGCGCGCTTGAAGCCGTTGGTTGACACATTGGCCAAATTGTTGGAGATCACGTCCAACTGCATTTGCTGGGCTTCCATGCCGGTTTTGGAGATCCACAGAGAGTTGATCATGGTGCTTGTCCTGTTAAAAAATCAGCCTTGCATGCTGAGTAACTGTGCGGCGGCGCGGTCATCCGCTTCGGCGGTGGTCATCAGTCTGGTTTGCGACTCAAACTGGCGTGCCGCCTGGATCATGCCAACCATGGTTTCAATCGCGTTGACATTGGAGCCTTCGATGGTGCCGAGTTGCAGTCTGGCTGTGTTGTCATTGGGCATCGGGTCGCCCGAGGTGGGGCGAAACAGGCCATCGTCGCCACGCTTGAGCGGGTCGTCGCCGGTCGGGGTGGCCACCTTGAGCCGACCGATGCCGGCCGAAGGCTGATTTCCGACCTTGGCGGTCAGGGTGCCGTCGAGGCCGATAGTGATTTCAGCACCGGCGGGCACGCTGATCGGCGAGCCACCATCGCTGAGCACGGTCAGCCCGGTGTTGGTTTTCAGGGTGCCGTCGGGTGCCACTTCAAACGAGCCGTTGCGGGTGTAAGCCTCGGTGCCGTCAAGCCCCTGCACGCCAAACCAGGCGTTACCGGTGGTCATGGCATCCATGGCGCGACCGGTACGGTGCGGTGTGCCGGGAATGTCCAGAAAGCCCGGTGTCGCTTCGAGTGCCATGACCCGGGTGGTAGCACCATCGCCGCGCACCGGCACCGCACGGTAAGTTGACAACTCGGCGCGAAAGCCATTGGTCGAGACATTGGCCAGGTTGTTGGACAGCACCGCCTGCCGATGCGCTGCCGCATTGGCCCCGGTCATGGCGGTGTAAATCAGATGATCCATGCTGGCTCCTGGTCAAAACCCAGTTAATTACTTCAGATTGACCAGCGTGGACATGATCTGGTCTTGCGTCTTGATGGTCTGTGCATTGGCCTGATAGGCACGCTGCGCCGTCATCATGTTGACCAGTTCGACCGTCAAATCAACATTGGAGTCTTCCAGGGCACCAGAGCGCAGCGCACCGAATTTGCCGACGCTGGGGGAACCTTGCAGTGGCAAGCCTGATGCGAAGGATTCCGCCCAAGAGTTGCCGCCCAGCGGTGTCAGGCCCTGCACATTGCGGAAGTCAGCCAGCGCAACCTGGCCCGCTGCTTGCGTTTGTCCGTTGGAGTAACGCGCCGCCACCACACCGTCTTCGCCAATGTTTACCCCGATCAATTCACCTGATGTGTAGCCGTCCTGGGTCAGGTCAGCCACCGCAAAGTTGGTGCCGTACTGGGTGATGGCCGTTGTATCGGTACCTATGGTGCCGCCGAGGTCAATCGTGATGGCTTGATCAATAAAACCGTCGGTGGGGGCGGCACCCACCGGATATTCGTTTGGGTTCAATGAGGTCACTGATGCTGCCGGCAGAGTGAAGGCAAAGTTGGGCGGCGGTACGCCAACGTTGGCAGGGCCCGTAATTTTGCCGGTTGCATCAAAGGTAATCTGAAACAGACCAGTCGGTGACGGGAATGCTACGGTGTCAAGACTGGTGAAGACATTCCAGGTGTTTGGAGCCACATCTTTTTCAAAGTAAAGAGTGATTGGCGAAGCCAGCCCCTGTGCATCGTAAACATTCACAGAGGTGCCGTAGGTTGAGCGCGGCGTAGGCAGAATAGCCGCAACTGCGGGGGGGCCAACTACTGCTGGAACGCCTACTGCAGGTGTCGCCCTGGCATCAAGGTTCATGCGAAGTCTGATGTTATCGGTTTGCTTGGCCCCAATCGGCGCAGCGGTCGGCAGTTGCAGTTTTGTCAGGGTGGCGCTGGTAGGTACCCCCGCCACATCAGTCGGGTAGCCCATCAGATTGGCCCCGTTATTGGTTTTGATGTAGCCCTCCTTGTCCAGCTTGAAGGAGCCATCGCGTGTATAGGCTGAGGTGCCATCAGACTGTGTGAGCCGGAAAAAACCGCCCCCATTGATCGCCACATCCAGACTGTTGCCGGTCGTGGAAATGCTGCCCTGGGTGAACTGTTGTGCCACGGAGGCGACCTCAACGCCGATGCCAACATTGCTCGAACCACCATAACCCAGCGCCGACGAATACATGGCTGAAAACTCGGCGCGCGAAGATTTCATGCCGGTGGTGTTGGCATTGGCAATGTTGTGGCCAATCACATCCAGGCTGCGGCTGGAGGCACCGAGTCCCGAGAGGCCGGTTTGGAATGACATGATTGATTTCCTTTGGGTTGGTTATTGGTGGTGTGCGTTAAAGAATGGCCTTGATGCTGCTGTAGCTGGCAGCACCCCTGCCCTGCAGTTGTACCGTCATGGCCCCGTTTTCGAGACCTACCGACACCACCTTGTCTTGTGCCAGGGTGGTGGCTTCAATCGCCTTGCCGCCGGTCGTTGCAGTCACCCTAAAGCTCGGGCTGCCGGTGCCGTGGTAGGCCGAGGCATCCCAGTTGAAGTAGTTGCGGCCAGCATCGAGCGCGCCAGCATCAATGGTGTCGATCACCTGCCCGCCGGGCGACAAGATTTCAACTTTCACACTTTCGGCCCGGCCCGCCAGGTCAATCGCACCGACGGCGGTGCCATCGATCGGGGTCAAGGTGTTGCCCTCAACCAGCACGTCGTGGCCGACCATGTTGCTGCCTTGCAGCATCTGCAGGGTATTGAACTGCTCGGCCATGCTTTTCAGGGTGGTATTGACCTGCTCGATGCCGGTGACGGTGCTCATTTGCGCCATCTGGCTGGTCATCTGGGCGTTGTCCATCGGGTTCATCGGATCCTGGTTGTTCAGTTGTGCCACCAGCAGCTTCAAAAACCGGTCCTGCATCGCATCGACACCGGTGGTCTTGGTGCTGGTGCTGTTGTTGGCGGCAAGTGCTGCGTTACTTGAAACAACGGGGGCGGAAGTGGCGGTAAGCATGGCGAGAATCCTGGTTGGGCTGATCTGGTTTTATTGACCCATTTGCAGCGTTTTAAGCAGCAGGGTTTTGGCGGTGTTCATGACTTCAACATTGTTCTGGTACGAACGCGAGGCCGAAATCATGTTGACCATTTCTTCCACCGGATTGACGTTGGAAAAATTGACGTACCCCTCGGCATCTGCCGATGGATGGTTGGGGTTGTGCACCCGCTTGAACGGCTGGTTGCTTTCCTGAATCGAACTGACCCTGACACCGGATGCGGCAGCCGACCCCATGGGTGCAGTCTGAAACACCACCTGGCGGCTCTTGTAACCCTGGCCATCCGGCCCGGCCACCGCATCGACGTTCGCCAGATTGCTGGCCACCACATTAAGCCGCTGCGACTGCGCGCTGATGGCACTGCCCGAGACACTGAAGATTGAAAACATCGACATAACAATTCTCCGGACGGTGATCGGCGCTTATTGACCCTGAATGGCGCTCAGCAGCGTCTTCGACTGGCCGTTGATAAAGCGCAGGGTGGCCTCATAGTGCACCGAGTTATCGACAAAGCTGGCCCGTTCACGGTCGAGGTCCACGCTGTTGGCATCGGCGCTGGGCTGGGTTTGCAGGGTGTAGGCGAGATCGGAGCTTGCCGTGAACTGGCTGTTTTCCAGACCCGACAGTGCGATGTGTCTGGGGTGTGTGGTGACATGGGCATCGTTCAGGGTTGGCCGGGGCGCGGCGCTGGCAAGTTCGCTGCTGCCGGTCTGCTGGCTGAGCGACTCCTTGAAGTTGATGTCGCGGCCAACAAAGCCGGGGGTGTCGGCATTCGCAATATTGCTGGCAATGATGCGTTGGCGTTCGGCCCGCAGCACCAGAGCTTTGGAATGAAAATCCAGCCCGCTGGTTATATTGGCAAACATGAAACACCTCGACTTTGATGAACCTGCGTCGCGCCAGAATGCGCCCGCAGAACTTGCTGAAGATTGATTATGAAAAGCCGCCACGGTTTCTAAACTGCAAAGAGAGGGGGAATTGCCGGTTACTTGCCGATTTTCAGAACGTGTGGTTTGTCTATAGTCGCAGGTGCTACCCAAGGAATTGCCATGTTTGCCCACCCTGCCCTATTAATTCGATACCTCGCGACGATCGCTATGTGCGTTGTCAGCTTGGGCTGGTCGGGTGTCGGGGCGCAAACGCAGCCGGCGCTGGCAGATGCGTCGGCGCTTTATGACAATGCCCAGCGTTGGCTCGACCAGGCGCTGGCCGACAGCGCGGGCAAGCTGCCATTGCGCATGGAAGTCACGGTCGGCGAACTGGACCACCGCCTCAAGCTGGCGCCTTGCCTGCAGGTTGATCCCTATATTCCTTCTGGCACCCAGTTGTGGGGCAAAACCCGACTGGGGCTGCGCTGTACCCAAGGTGCATCCCGCTGGAATGTGTTTCTGCCGATTACGGTCAAGGCTTTTGGGCCGGCCTGGGTCATCAAGGGGCAGGTGCCACAGGGCCGCGCGTTGACCGCCGCCGATGCGATGCCGATGGAGGTGGACTGGGCCGAGTTCAGCAGTTCGATCGTGGCCAACGAGGCAGACTGGATCGGTCAGACCGCGACCCGTATGTTGTCAACCGGGCAGGCCTTGCGCAGCGACATGCTGAAAGCGGCGCAGGTGTTTCAGGCCGGTGCGCAGGTGCGGGTGCTGGCGCGCGGCACCGGGTTTGAGGTGGCCACCAGCGGACAAGCCGTATCGGGCGGTGTTGTGGGGCAAAGCGCCCGGGTTCGCATGGACAACGGCCGGGTGATGATCGGCCTGGTGGTGGACAGCCACACCGTGAGGCTGGATTTATGAAACTTGGGAGCGGTTTGAAATCAGGGGTAAAGTTTGGCCGGCTTTTGCCGAAAGTGAACTTACGAGGCTACATCCGCAGTAGTTTTGGAGAACACCATGAAAATCAGCCAAACACCCGACAACCCGGTTGCCATCAGCAACAACGCCGCATCTTTAGCCGCAAAAAACGGTTCGGCGGCCAGCACGATTGCCCGAACCAGTGCAGTCAAGAGCACGCCATCCGCTGGCGTGGCAGTCACGGTTTCCAATGCGACACGTTCCCTCAAGGCAGACGGTACGGGGGCACCGCCGGATATCGACATGGCCAAGGTCAGCGCCATGCGATCAGCCATTGCGAATGGAAGCTACAAGGTCAACCCGGAAGCCATCGCCGACAAAATGCTCTCCAACGCCGGGGAAATGCTACAGCGCAGCCGTGTCTAAACGCTGACGGGGCGGCTTTTCCTCTGCCTAACGAGGAAAAGTCATGAGCCCCAACGTAAAGACCCTGATTGACCAAATCGACTCCCAGCTTGCACAGTTTTCCGAGGCTTTGCTAAATTCTCGCCCCGACGCCCTGATGGCCACTTCGGCAGCGCTGAGAGCAACTTTGGTTGATTTTTCCCGGCAGCCCAGGCAAGTCGTGGCGGAATACCGGTGTGACCCGGTTTTGCGCGCACGCATCCACAAAATTGCCGCTGTGCTGGCTTCGCGGCGTGAAAACCTGGCTCGGCAATCGGTCATCGTGGAGCGATCTTTGGCGGCGCTGATGCCTGCCGCAAAAGCACAAACTTACGCACCACCGTCAGGCGGTTATTCACGCCAGCCCTATGGCAGTGCGGGCATTCGAAGCGGCGAGTTCCAGGCTACCTCGGCTTAAAAAACCGGTTTTCCCGACTGCTCGGGCAGTCAACAATCAGTTATAAGTGCTCGTGGCCGACAGCCAACTCGCGCTATCATCCGTGCACCACAATGCCGCCATCCGTGCGGCCCAACCATGAAAGATCCACAGCCCCATGCGAGCATTAGTTGAAACTGCCAATCAGATCGCGCAAGAGATTGAGCGCACCCGCCAGCATCTGACCAATTTGGAACAGGCGCTTGAGGGTCTCAAGCCCTTGATCACGATTGATGAAATGACATCGACGTTGCCTTACAGCACCATGTCCCAGCCGGAATCGGTCGAAGACCTGTCGATCGTGAACGCCAATGTACCGACCAGGAAAAAGGCCAAGCCAAAGCCCAAACCGACCGAGAAGGTCAAGAAGGTCAAGAAGGTCAAACCGGCGCCGGCAGTCATCGACATCGAGGTGGCGGCAACAGTCAAGTTGCCGGCAACTGGTGCTGAGGTTTGGCTCAAGTGCATCGGTCGAAAGAAGCTCAGCCTGGGTCAAATAGTCGATACGGCACTCAAGCAGCTTGAACTGGACGATTCGGCCCGGGGCATCATCACCAATCGTGTCACTGCCTGGGCCAATGCGGCCGTCAAAAAAGGCGTGCTGATTCCGGCGGGAACGCGAGACGGATACAAGTTATTCCAGCGGGCATCTGCCAAAGATGAAAAGGCCGTGGTCAGCAGCGGGGCTGTTGATGCCGCCCAAGGGGCCGAATTCGCCGAAGGGCAAGAGACAACGTAACGACACTTGTTTTTTTGGCAGCGCCCGGTGGCGCATCAGTTTTTGCGGCTTGACCGGAGGTACTCCTGAATGACCTCCGACACCTTTTCCAGCTTTTGCATCGCCTCTGGAACAAACTTTGTTATCGGATGCGCCATCTTGTATTTTTGAAGGAACTCTTCAGTTGACTCCCGCTGCTCTGCCGGCAGCCTGGTATCAAGCTCCTTCTTCGTGCTGTAGGCGTGTTGCTGGCGCAGTTCAGCCGCAAGCTCGCGGACATGGGCGGCAAGTATCAGGTCTTCGGTTGTCATGGACACTCCTGGTGGCGGGTACAAAGGGAATCGGTTTGAAGATTATTTTGCGCGTCTTTGGCATGAAATGCCAGATATACATGAACTCGACTCAGTCCATGAGGACGTTTTATCCTTCGCTGCTGCCCCATTCATCATCCATGCCGGCAGGTGGCCTGGTGCCTTGCCAAGGTGGTAGGTCATGATGGCATTGTTGCAGCGTGTCGGCTGTGCCCACGTCGAAATTGCCGGTCAAACCGTGGGCCAAATCGGGCCGGGTTTGCTGGTGCTGCTGTGCGCTGAACGCGGCGACACGCCGCAGCAGAGCGACAAACTGCTGGCAAAAATTCTCAAGCTGCGCATTTTCAGTGATGCCCAAGGCAAGATGAACCTGAGTGTGCAGAACCTCGACGGCCAGGGCATGGTCGGAGGCCTGCTAGTGGTCAGCCAGTTTACGCTGGCCGCCGACACCGCTGGCGGCAACCGGCCCGGGTTTTCCGCAGCGGCCTTGCCAGAGGACGGTCGCCGGCTGTACCAGCACTTTGTCGCGCAGGCCAGACTGGCCCATCCGCTGGTGCAGACGGGCGAGTTTGGCGCCGACATGCAGGTGCATCTGGTCAATGACGGCCCGGTCACGATCCCGCTGCGCATCGCCCCCGGACCACGATAATCATGTGCCATGTCGCTGGTTTTTGAACGTCCCTCTTTATGGCATCGCCTGTCGCCCTGGTTTACCGGTTTTGACGGTCCGCTGGCGTTTGTGATTTTCTTGCTGGCGTGTGCCGGTTTGATGGTCATGTACTCCTCGGGTTACGACCACGGCAGCCGATTTGAAGACCATGGCCGCAATATGCTGATTGCCGGTTTCATCTTGTTCGTGGTGGCGCAAATTCCACCGCAACGGCTGATGGCGCTGGCGGTGCCGCTGTATGTGGTGGGGGTCACGCTGCTGATTGCGGTGGCGGTATTTGGCGTGACAAAAAAAGGGGCGCGGCGCTGGCTCAACGTCGGTGTCGTCATTCAGCCCAGTGAAATCCTGAAAATTGCCATGCCGCTGATGCTGGCCTGGTGGTTTCAAAAGCGCGAGGGGCAGCTCAGAGCACTGGATTTTTTGGTGGCTGGCGTGTTGCTGATGTTGCCGATCGGGCTGATCATGAAACAGCCGGATCTGGGTACCGCTTTGCTGGTGCTGGCGGCTGGCCTGTCGGTGATGTTTTTTGCCGGGTTGAGCTGGAAGCTGGTGGCACCACCCCTGCTGCTGGGCCTGGTCGGCATGACTCTGTTGGTGGTGTTTGAACCCGAGCTGTGTGCCGATGGGGTGAGTTGGCCGCTGCTGCGCGACTACCAGCAGCAACGCATCTGCACTTTGCTGGACCCGACCCGTGACCCGCTGGGCAAGGGATTTCACATCATTCAGGGCATGATCGCCATTGGCTCGGGCGGATTTTGGGGCAAAGGTTTCATGCAGGGCACGCAAACACACCTGGAATTTATCCCCGAGCGCACCACTGACTTTATTTTTGCCGCGTTTTCAGAAGAGTTCGGCCTGTTTGGCAACCTGCTGCTGATTGTTGCGTTTATCTTTCTGGTGCTGCGTGCGCTGGCCATTGCGCTGGAGGCTCCGACGGTATTTTCGCGTCTGCTGGCGGCTGCCGTGGGCATGATTTTCTTTTGTTATGCCTTCGTCAACATGGGCATGGTCAGCGGCATTTTGCCGGTGGTCGGCGTGCCCTTGCCGTTTATCAGCTACGGCGGCACCGCCATGGTCACGCTGGGCCTGAGTCTGGGCATTTTGATGTCGATTGCCAAGTCCAAACGGCTGGTGCAATCCTGAGACCTTGTGGGACAGACCAATCTACACGAGCGAAGCGGTGAGATTGCTCTGTCCCCAACAAATCGTCGGATGTTGGCTGTCCACCTTGTGGGACAGACCAATCTACACGAGCCCAAGCAAGTGAGATTGCTCTGTCCCCAACAAATTGTCGGATGTCTCCTAGAATCGGATGCATGATTTCACGCGAACCCACGATTGAACGTTTGGCGATTGCCAAGTCCTTGTTGCTCACCCCTTTTGGTCTCGATGAATCTCACCTGGCGCGTGCGCTCGCCGAGATCAAGACCCGCAAGGTAGATGAAGCCGATCTGTATTTTCAGTACACCCGCAGCGAGGGCTGGAGTCTGGAAGAAGGGATTGTCAAAACCGGTTCTTTTTCGATTGACCAGGGTGTCGGTGTGCGCGCCGTCAGCGGCGAGAAAACGGCGTTTGCCTATTCAGACGATATTTCCGAGGTCTCGTTGCTCGATGCCGCCCGCACTGTACGATCAATTTCGGCTGTAGCCCAGACTGGACGTGCGCGAGTAGCTACAATAAAAATAGCATCATCACGCTCCCTGTACAACGGTCTGGACCCGATTGCCAGCCTCGACAGCAGCGCCAAGGTCGGTTTGCTGGAGAAAGTCGAGAAGCTGGCGCGGGCCAAAGACCCGCGGGTAGCGCAAGTCATGGCCGGTCTGGCGGCCGAATACGATGTGGTGCTGGTGGCGCGTGCCGATGGCACGCTGGCCGCCGATGTGCGCCCTATGGTGCGCCTGAGCGTGACGGTGATCGCCGAGCAAAAGGGCCGCCGTGAAGTCGGCTCAGCCGGCGGTGGCGGTCGTTTTGGTTTTGCCTACTTTGACGATGCGCTGATTGGCCAGTATGTTGATGAGGCAGTCAGCGCCGCCCTGACCAATTTGCAGGCGCGGCCCGCGCCGGCCGGTGAAATGACGGTGGTGCTGGGGCCGGGCTGGCCCGGCATCTTGCTGCATGAAGCCATTGGCCACGGGCTGGAGGGCGACTTCAACCGCAAGGGTTCGAGCGCTTTCAGTGGCCGCATCGGCCAGCGGGTGGCGGCCAAGGGGGTGACGGTGCTTGATGACGGCACGATTGCCGACCGGCGTGGTTCGCTCAATGTCGATGACGAGGGCAATGCCAGCGGTCGCAACGTGTTGATTGAAGACGGCATCCTCAAGGGTTACATCCAGGATGCCATGAACGCCCGCCTGATGGGTGTTGCGCCTACCGGCAATGGCCGGCGCGAGAGCTATGCCCATGTGCCGATTCCGCGCATGACCAACACCTACATGCTCGGTGGCGACAAAACCTCCGAGGAAATTGTCGCCAGCATCAAGCGCGGCCTGTACGCCACCAACTTCGGCGGTGGTCAGGTCGATATCACCTCGGGCAAGTTTGTCTTCTCGGCCAGCCTGGCCTACTGGGTGGAAAACGGCAAAATTTTGTACCCGGTCAAAGGCGCCACGCTGGTCGGCAGCGGGCCTGAATGCCTGAAGCGCGTCAGCATGATTGGCAACGACATGAAGCTCGACAGCGGTGTCGGCACCTGCGGCAAGGAAGGCCAGAGTGTGCCGGTGGGGGTGGGCCAGCCAACCCTGCGACTCGATGGCCTGACGGTCGGCGGAACCGCCTAGCAGTCGCCGCTGGCTGCGTAAGCTGGCCGTGAAACGCCTGTGCTACATTCCCAGCCGATGAATTCGGTCACTTTTTTCTTTGGCTACTTTTGGTTCTCAGGCGCCTGCGGCGGTAGAGAGTTTTGAACGTACCCAGATAAAACGTCCTGATTCCTCAAAAACCGCCGGCATCCCCGGCGGTTTTTTTATGTGTTTTTGATGCCCACCTGTTAAGGAAAAATTGCCATGAATGCCAAAGCTGTCGTAGTGACCGCCCATGAAGCCTGGACCAGCTCTTTGAATGCCAACGCCACCGACCGCACCGGCGAGACCGACAACGAACGTATCAAGGACATCACCGTGTTACCCCCACCCGAGCATTTGATCCGGTTTTTCCCGATTCATGGCACGCCGGTCGAAAAGATGATCAGCGCCACCCGGCGCAACATCCATGCCATCATGACGGCCAAGGATGACCGCCTGCTGGTGATCATCGGTCCCTGTTCGATTCATGACCCGGCAGCGGCCATGGACTACGCCCGCAGGCTCTTGGCCGAGCGCGAAAAATATGCCGATTCGCTGGAGATCGTCATGCGCGTCTATTTTGAGAAACCGCGCACCACGGTGGGCTGGAAAGGGCTGATCAACGACCCCTACCTCGACGAGAGTTTCCGCATTGACGAGGGCCTGCGCATGGCACGCCAGTTGCTGATCGAGATCAACCGGCTTGGCCTGCCCGCCGGCAGCGAGTTTCTGGACGTGATTTCGCCGCAATACCTGGGCGACCTGATTTCCTGGGGGGCAATTGGCGCACGCACCACCGAAAGCCAGGTGCACCGGGAACTGGCCTCAGGGCTGTCGGCGCCGATTGGCTTCAAGAACGGCACCGACGGCAACATCAAAATTGCCACCGATGCAATCCAGGCAGCGGCTGGTGGCCACCACTTTTTGTCGGTGCACAAAAATGGCCAAGTGGCGATTGTGCAGACCAAGGGCAACAAGGACTGCCACCTGATCTTGCGCGGCGGCAAAGTGCCCAACTATGACGCAGCCAGCGTTGCCGCCGCCTGTGCCGAGCTGGCCAAGTCGAAACTTCAGTCCACCCTGATGGTCGATTGCAGCCACGCCAACAGCAGCAAGCAGCATGAAAAGCAACTGGATGTGGCGCGCAACATTGCGGCCCAAATATCCGGAGGCTCCAGACAGGTGTTTGGCGTGATGGTCGAAAGTCATTTGAATCCCGGCGCACAAAAGTTCACGCCCGGCAAGGACAAGACCGACCGGCTGACCTATGGCCAAAGCATCACCGATGCCTGTCTGGGTTGGGAGCAGTCGCTGCAGGCACTGGAGGTGTTGTCGCAAGCGGTGCTGACGCGCCGGGCCGGATAAAGTTGGAACTCGCCGCAGCGCATTCGGGGCATCCCGGAACTATCCAGAAATTTATAACAAATTGGCCTCTAACCCTTTCTGGTATTGCGCTAACAGCTATTTATTTTGTAGTAATTTTGAGTAATCAACCCGATGTCTGACCCTGTCCTGAACGCCGCCACACCCAGCCAGAGCAAGCTGGAACTGCTGCGCCTGCATTTTCCGCAAGCTGTCGAGACTGATGCTGATGGCCGCATCCGCATCAACGCCGCTGCCCTGCAAATGGCAATTGACCCCGGCAACCTGGCGGGCATTCATGTGAAAGAAGACGGCTACGAGCTGCGCTGTGTCGGCAAGCGCGAGGCTTACCACAGCGCCTTTGTGCCAGTGCAAAAAATCTTGACCCCGCTGCCTGCCGAGAGCAAACACTGGGACAGCACCGGCAACCTGCTGCTGTCCGAAGGCCTGCCACTCACCACCGTGCTGCACCCCGTCAAAGACCAGCGCCTCTACCTTGCCGCCGACGTGCTGCTGATCGTGCAAGCCGTGCCGCTGGACGAACTGATCGACACCCTGCACACCCTGCACACCCTGCAAGCTGCTGGTACACCGGAGCTGCACCTCACCGTTTATGCACCGTGGATTGCCAACAACAACTTCATGCTCGGCATCAAAACCGTGGCCGAGTCGCTGGGCTATTCGCCTGACAAGCTGCGGCTGCGCGGCTAAGGCACAACGACTTGAAAGGGACGAAACCATGAACGCTGACCTGCTCAATCGGATTCGACTCGGCGAAGACTCTTACCTCGAACTCAAGCAACTGATCTGGCGTGGCGTGGGAAAAATCAACGAACCCCACCCCGACGCTATTGGCACCGTGTCGGTCACGCCCGGCGCACGATGAGCACCGACTATCTGGCGCGGCTTTTTCAGCAGCGCAGCCAGGCCCGACTGATCCGGTTTGAAGAGCAGCCGGTGACCCAGGCCCCTGATTTCAAGAGCCTGCCATGGCGCATGCTCAAATCGTTCCTGCACGACGACCAGGGCGATGAAGCCACCCAGTTCAAACGCCTGCACTTGCTCACCGAGGTCGATGACCGACCGGTTTTGACGGTCGCCGGAGTGTTGCTCTGCACAGAAAACCCGTCCGAATGGATTCGTGGTGCCAGCATTTTGGCGGTGGCCTACCGTGGCCTGCGCAATGACCCGGCAGACCAGCTCGATGCCAAGGAATTCAATGGCCCGATCACCGACCAAATCTGGGATGCTTTTGGTTTTGTCATGCGCCACATGCTGGTGCCTGCGACAAAAAACCTGGGGCGTATCGACTACCCGCAATACAGCCGCCGCGCCGTGTTTGAAGCCATCGTCAATGCTGTGGCGCACCGCGATTATTCGATCCATGGCGCACGCATCCGCTTGTTCATGTTTGCCGACCGGCTGAAGCTGTGCGTGCCGGGGGCGCTGGCCAATTCGATGTCGATTGACACCATGACCCAGATGTCGCTGCCACGCAATGACGTGCTGTGCAGCTTGCTGTCGCGCCTGCCGATGAAAGAATTCGACCTGGACCGCCAGTATGTGATGGACCGGCGCGGGGCCAGTGTTGAGGTCATTTTGAGCGAGAGCGAAAAACTCTCTGGCCGGGTGCCCGTCTATCGACTGATTGCCGACTTGGAGCTGCAACTGACGATTTACGCCGCCCCTTCGCCCCACGACTGATTCACCCCATGAAAGAATGTGCCAGTTTACAAGCTTTTTTGGCCTCCAGCCCTTATGCCGCAAGCGCAAAAAGCTATTTATTTGATAGTGACTCGAGCAGCTTGGCGTGGACTCCGCCAAAGCCGCCATTGCTCATGCAGACGATATGGTCACCGGCCTGGGCCACCAGGCAGACCTGCTTGACCAGCGTGTCGATGCTGTCAGCCACCCGCACCTTGCTGCCCATTGGGGCGAGTGCGTCGGCGGCATCCCAGCCCAGGCCAGCGCTGTGGCAAAAGGCCAGGTCGGCTGAGACCAGGCTCCAGGGCAGCAGCGCCTTCATGCTGCCGAGTTTCATGGTGTTGGAGCGCGGCTCGAACACCGCCAGAATGCGCTCGCCGGGCTGCAGGGTGGCGCGCAGGCCGTCGAGCGTGGTGCGAATGGCCGTGGGGTGGTGGGCAAAGTCGTCATAGACCGTGATCTGGCCGGTGCCGGTAGTGATGCTGCCGCGCAGTTCCATGCGTCGCTTGACGTTCTCGAAACTGCCCAGCGCCTTTGCAGCCACAGCAGGCGATACGCCGACATGCTCGGCGGCGGCAATGGCTGCCAGCGCGTTGAGCTGGTTGTGCGTACCGGTCAAGGACCAGGTGACGTGGCCAGCCAGCCGGCCTTGTTGCAGCACATCAAAGTCATGGGCCGGGCCGGCGGCAGTGAAATCACTGACCGCCGCGCCAAAACTGCGCACCTCGCTCCAGCAGCCCAGATGCAGCACCCGCGCCAGGCTTTCTTCGAGTCCGTTGACCACGATCCGCCCGCTGCCATGGACGCCGCTGCCGGGAACCGTGCGCACCAGGTGGTGAAACTGGCGCTCGATGGCCGCCAGGTCGTCAAAAATGTCGGCATGGTCGAATTCGAGGTTGTTCAGCACGGCAGTGCGGGGCCGGTAATGGACAAACTTGCTGCGCTTGTCAAAAAATGCCGTGTCGTACTCGTCGGCCTCAATGACAAAGGTTTTTTGCGCGCCCAGCCGGGCCGACACGCCAAAGTTCAGCGGCACGCCGCCGACCAGAAAGCCGGGCTGCAACCCGGCGCATTCCAGAATCCAGCTTGTCATGGCGGTGGTGGTGGTTTTGCCATGGGTGCCGGCAATGGCGATCACATGGCGGCCCTGCAAAATGTGTTCAGACAGCCACTGCGGCCCGCTGGTGTAAGGCAGTCCGGCATCCAAAATGGCTTCCATCAGCGGGAATTTCGGACTGCCATCGGCCAACTGGGCGCGGCTAACCACGTTGCCAACGACAAACATGTCGGGCTGGAGTGCCCGTTGATCGGCAGCAAAACCTTCGATCAGGTCAATGCCCAGGGCGCGAAGCTGGTCGCTCATGGGCGGATAGACGCCCGCGTCGCAGCCGGTGACCTGGTGACCGGCCTCGCGTGCCAACGCTGCCAGACCGCCCATAAAGGTGCCGCAAATGCCAAGAATGTGTAAGTGCATGGCTGGATTTTAGGGTGGCTGCCGATTTCCACTGGTGCATGCCCGCAAGTCAGACCAAGCCGGCAAAATGCGGGCAAAATCGCCAGATCATGTTTGAGATCAAATCTGAAATTGCGGCGCTTGCAGCCCGCCTGGTGGTGCAAGAGGGGCTGGAGTACGGCCCGGCCAAGCGGCGTGCGGCCAGGGCGCTCGGCGCACATAACCGCAAGCCCTTGCCTGGCAATGACGAACTTGAGGACGCAGTGTGGGACTACATTGCGATTTTTTGTGCAGAATCCCAGCCGGTCGATCTGCTGGCACTGCGCCAGTTGGCGCTGGTCTGGATGGAGCGACTGGCTGTTTTTCGGCCCTATTTAAGTGGTGCCGTCTGGCATGGAACGGCTACCCGCCTGTCGGATATTTACCTGCAATTGTTTTGTGATGATTGCAAGTCTGCCGAACTGGCACTGATCGACAAGCGCGTCAACTACCTGGCGCGCAGTGTCACGGGGCTTCATGGCGAGACCGTGGAAACCTTGAGCATTCATGCGTTTTGTCCGGATTTGCAAGAAGAAATTGGGGTGCATTTGATGATTTATGACCTTGACGATGTGCGTGGCGCGCTAAAGCCAGACTCGCGCGGTCGCCCGCCGCGCGGTGACGCCCAGGCCTTGCGCCGTTTGTTGGCGGCGGTGCTGTCTTGAGTGCCCGGCAGGCGGGTAGGTCGCGCCGGGGCTGGCTGGCGCTAGCCGGCGGCGTTGCACTGGCAGCGGTAGGCGCGGGTCTGGCCTGGCGCAAATCAAGTCAACAATCAAGAGAACTTTCCGCAGTGGAAGCCGCACTGTGGCGGCAGACTTTTAGCCAAGTCGATGGACAGATTCTGAACATGGCCGGGTTCATGGGTCGCCCGCTGGTGCTGAACTTCTGGGCCACCTGGTGTCCGCCTTGTGTCGAAGAACTACCTTTGTTGAACGCTTTTTTTCTGAAGAACAGAGCCAAAGATTGGCAAGTTCTGGGTTTGGCGGTCGATCAGGCCATGCCGGTGAAGCGTTTTCTGGAGCGTTCGCCACTGTCTTTTCCGGTGGCTCTGGCTGGTTTTCCGGGGGTTGAATTGAGCCGGTCACTTGGCAATTTGACCGGGGCGCTGCCGTTCAGCGTGGTGCTTGGTGCCGGTGGCGCTGTGCAGCACCGTAAAATGGGCAAGGTCACCCCTGCCGATCTGGATGCCTGGATCGGTCTGCGGGGTTCATGACGGCGTTTGTGTTGCGCCAAAAAAATACATTTCTGGCTTTTATTTTTCGCGTTTTCTATATCACTTTACCAACACGCAAGCCCAAGCTGGCTTGACTTCCCCCTTTGTTCGCTGGAGACCACATGGACCTTAGAAAACTCAAAACCCTGATTGACCTGGTGTCAGAGTCGAATGTCTCGGAGCTTGAAATTACCGAAGCCGAGGGCAAGGTGCGCATTGTCAAGGGCAGTGGCATGATGGCTCCACAATATGTGCAGACCCATGTTCCTGTGCAGACCATGCCGGCAGCCATGGCACCGCTTGCCAGCGAGCTTGCGGCACCAGCCGTGGTGGCTGAAACCGGCCACATCACCAAGTCGCCCATGGTGGGCACGTTTTACCGGTCAGCGTCCCCGGATGCCAAGGCTTTTGTGGAACTGGGTGATGCTGTCAAGGAGGGCGACACCATTTGCATCATTGAGGCGATGAAAATCCTCAATGAGATTGAGGCTGACAAAACCGGCACCATCAAACGCATCCTGGCCGAAAACGGCCAGGCGGTGGAATACGGCCAGCCCCTGTTCATCATTGAATGATGTCAGGCATTACCCATGTTTAAAAAAATCCTGGTGGCCAACCGTGGCGAGATCGCCTTGCGGATTCAGCGGGCCTGCCGTGAACTCGGCATCAAGGCGGTGATGGTCTATTCAGAAGCTGATCGCGAGGCCAAGTACATCAAGCTGGCCGATGAGGCGGTTTGCATTGGCCCGGCGGCATCAAGCCTGAGCTATCTGAATATGCCCGCCATTATTTCGGCTGCTGAAGTCACCGATGCCGAGGCGATTCACCCAGGCTATGGTTTTTTGAGCGAAAACGCCGATTTTGCCGAGCGGGTGGAACGCAGTGGTTTTCAGTTTATTGGCCCGACACCTGAGTCGATACGCCTGATGGGTGACAAGGTGTCGGCCAAACAGGCGATGATCAAAGCCGGGGTGCCTTGTGTGCCAGGCTCTGAGGGTGAGTTGCCCGACGACCCGGTGCAGATCAAGCGCCTTGCCAAGAGCATTGGGTATCCGGTGATCATCAAGGCGACCGGCGGCGGCGGCGGGCGTGGCATGCGGGTGGTGCATACCGAGGCGGCGCTGATCAACGCCGTGACCATGACCAAGAATGAAGCCTCAATCGCCTTTGGCAACCCGGCGGTCTATCTGGAGAAGTTTCTGCAAAATCCGCGCCACATCGAAATCCAGATTCTGGCCGACAAGTACAAGAATGCCGTTTATTTGGGTGAGCGTGACTGCTCGATGCAGCGGCGGCACCAGAAAATCATTGAGGAAGCGCCAGCACCGGGCATTCTCCGCAAGATCATTGAACGGGTGGGTGACCGTTGTGTTGCGGCCTGCAAAAAAATTGGTTACCGGGGTGCCGGCACCTTTGAGTTTTTGTTTGAAGACGGCGAGTTTTACTTTATCGAGATGAATACTCGGGTTCAGGTGGAGCATCCGGTCACTGAAATGACCACCGGCATTGACATTGTCAAAACCCAGATCATGGTGGCAGCCGGCGAGCGCTTGCCGTTCACCCAGCGGCAAATCCAGATTCGCGGCCATGCCATTGAATGCCGCCTGAATGCCGAAGATTCGTACAAATTCATCCCGTCAGCCGGGCGCATCACCATGTGGCACCCGCCGGGCGGTCCCGGGGTGCGGGTGGACTCCCATGCCTATACCAATTATTATGTGCCGCCCAACTATGACTCGATGATTGGCAAGATCATTGTGCATGGAGATACCCGGGAGCAGGCGCTGGCGCGCATGCGCACGGCGCTTGGCGAGACGGTGGTGGAAGGCATCAATACCAATATTGCCTTGCATCGGGACCTGATGATCGATGCCAAATTCATGTCCGGGGGCACCAACATTCATTACCTGGAAGGCTGGCTGGCCGACCGCGCCCGCTAAAGCCGGTTTCACCATGTTTGAACTGCGCCTGATGTGCCCGGAACACCGGGTTGAGCCGGTGAGCGATGCACTCGACGCGCTCGATGCCCTGAGTGTCAGTGTCGAGGATGCCGATGCGCAAACCGATGCCGAGCAAGCCTTGTTTGGCGAGCCGGGCATGCCGGCACCCAAAGAAGGCTGGCAGCGATCCAGGGTGCTGGCGTTGTTTGCCGGGCGTGAGGCGGCCCAAACCGCTCTGCAACTGTTGCAGTTGCAAGATTTTTTTGTCGGTTGCGAAGTTTTAGGCATCCATGATGTACCCGAGCAGGATTGGGTTCGGCTGACGCAGTCGCAGTTTGCGCCAGTCGATATCACGCCAGATTTCTGGATTGTGCCGACCTGGCACGAACCACCCGGGCAAGCGCGGGTGGTGATTCGTCTTGACCCCGGCCTCGCCTTTGGCACCGGTACTCACCCAACCACCCGCATGTGCCTGCGCTGGATCGCCCGGCAGGGCAGCCTGGCGGGCACTGGCATGGGGCGGGTGCTCGATTACGGTTGTGGTTCGGGTATTTTGGCGATTGCCGCGGCGAAATTTGGCGCGACAGTCGTTGAGGCGGTTGACATCGACGCGTCGGCCATCACCTCGGCGGTGTTGAATGCCCAAGCCAATCAGGTGGTGCTGCAGGTCGGCTTGCCTGATGTTGCCAGCGGTGTTTACCAGGTGGTGCTGGCCAATATTCTGGCAAGTCCCCTGAAAGTGCTGGCACCGTTGCTTTGGTCCCATGTGGCACCTGATGGTTTCTTGGTGTTGGCAGGCATTTTGGAGCGTCAAGCGGACGAACTCAAGACCGCTTATGCGCCGCACTGTCGCTTGAATGTGTCTGACAGTGAAGACGGATGGATCTTGATGACCGCCCAGCGCTGACGGTAATCACCTTGCCGGTCGCCAACACGCAAATCCCATGAGCCTTTTGACACGCTGTCCGGCCTGCGAAACGCTGTACAAGCTGGTGCCGGATCAGTTGCGGATTTCGCAGGGCTGGGTCAAATGTGGTCAGTGTGGCGAAATATTTGATGCATCACGGCATCTGATCCAGATGGCCCTGGCATCCGAGATGGTGCCGCCTGAACCGGTGCCCGCCGAGACGATCCCAACCCACGATCCTGCGCCTGCCGCAGACAATTCCGCGACGCATCAGCCTGCCGAACCTGAAAACACGCTGCAAAGCAGGCTTGCAGTAATGCCTGCAACAGAAACAGTCAAGGCAGAAGAGCCAGAACCAGCAGTCCAGGTCGCGACTGGCCTTGATCAGTTTCCGCTGCCACAGTCCAATCCCGACGAGTTGCCCATCTGTAGTGATGATGCTCCTGAAGCATCGGCCTTGATTGATCTGGCCGTCGAAAGCCGACCGCAGGAAGAGACGTCTGATCCGGTTGATTCATCCATCGCTGCCCCCATCAGTCCTGACGGACTCGCGTCAAAGGACCAGACCGTGACTTTCCTGGGTGGAGCGGATGAGCCATCGGTGTGGCGTACCCGGGTTGGTCGGCTGGCTTTGTCGCTGGTGGCAGTTTTATTGCTTGCTGCCTTGTTGGCTCAATGGCTTTACTGGGATCGTGACCGCCTGGCAGCAGCAAATCCGCAATGGACGCCACTGTTGCAGCAGTTCTGCCAGCCCTTCAATTGCACGGTGCGTGCCTTGCAACGCATTGATGCGATTGCCATCGATGCTGCGGCCTTCAACAAATTGGGGCCAGACAACTACCGTTTGAGTTTTACCATCAAGAATCTGTCGGGTATGGTGCTCGCCATGCCAAGCGTGGAATTGACGCTGACCAATACGCAAGATCAGGTCATTGTTCGGCGCGTGTTTTCGCGGCAAGATTTGTCCATCACTTCGGATGACTTGCCGACCGGGCTGGAAGTGCCAGTTGCAGTGACAGTGCGTGTCAGCCCAGACGAGGCGATGCCACACATCGTGGGTTACCGATTGCTGGCTTTTTACCCTTGACAAAAAAAGCCCAGTGCACACGGCAGTGGGCTTGCCGGGAGGTTTGGTGCGCAAGGCTTAAGGTTTTGTGCCCGTAGGAAAAGGCCATGCTGTTCCAGGGCTGAGTCTGGTTTGCGCCGCAGGTGCCACCTTGTCGGCCACAGCCACAGTGGCCTTCTTTGCGACTGATTTTGTGGTGGTCGTTTTTTTTCCGGGTGCAGGCTTTTTTGCCACCGCAGGTGTGTCAGCAGCCGGTTGGGTTGCCGCCTTTTTGGCTGGTGCCGCCTTCTTCGGTGCTACGGCTTTTTCGACGGATGCGGCAGCTTTTTCGGGAGGTGCCGATTTCTTGGTTGCCGGGGTACTGGTTACGGGAGCCGTTTTTTTTTCAGTTGCCATTCAATTCTCCTTGATCAATTTCAAAAAGCACTTCACGCGAATGAAGGTGCATGAAGCGATTCATGGTGTTGGGTTTTTTGCTCCCAGCAGCATGAACTTGGGTGCACAAGCGGGTGCCTGCGCCATTTTCGGCTGACCGCTTGTGAAATTGCTTGTGTCATGGTTGCGTATTATCGCCACCCGAATGCGCCAGCGGCACTGGTGTTGTGTATCCACATCGCATCAGGTCAAGTTTGCCTCACGGGGAAATATCCAGGCTCAAGCCCCAGTTTGTTTTGCAGTCGCAGCCAGTCAAAACCAGGTCCCGGATCAAGTTTTCGACCTGGCGCGATATGTTCATGACCTGCGATATGCGTAATCGGAAAGCGTTGCATGATGGCCGTGCACAGGCTGGCAAGGCTGGTGTATTGGGCATCTTCAAACACATCGCCTTCGAGTCCTTCAAGTTCAATGCCAATGCTGTCGTCGTTGCAGTTGCTGCGCCCCCGGTAGCTCGATACACCGGCATGCCAGGCGCGGTCATCGCAACTGACAAACTGCCAAAGCTCGCCGCTGCGGCGAATGTAAAAATGCGACGAGACGGTGATGCCTTCAATGCGCTGAAAATAGGGATGTGCCCGCCAGTCAAGCAAGTTGACAAAGAGCTGCTGCACCTGCGGGCCACCATACTGACCTGGCGGCAGGCTGATCGAGTGCAGCACGATCAGGTCAATATCGGTTGACGCCGGACGCTTGCCAAAGTTGGGCGAACGCAGTTGATTGGCCAGCAGATACCAACCGTCGAGCCACAACCCTGCACCGGCCAAATGCTTAATCGGTGTCGTCGGATTCATCGCCAGTTTCACCAGTCTGAGGTGATTCAATCTGCAAGCGTGTAATGCGGTAGCGCATTTGTCGCAAGCTCAAACCCAATTTTGCGGCGGCTGCGGTGCGGTTGAAACCGGTCTCCTTCAGCGTTTGCTGCAGAATCTCGCGCTCCAGTTTGTCAAGATGACTTTGCAGGTCGGCGGGAATTTCTATCGCAGGTACTTTGGGTTCAGTGGCGGCAGTGCCGGCCAGTTTGCTTGCTGCAACCGGCAGCAGTTGCAGCGTTGAATCAAGTTGCAGGTTTTGCCCATCTCCCAAGGCGACAGCCCGGTACAGCAGGTTTTCGAGTTCACGCACATTGCCAGGCATCGACAGGCGAGAGAGTTCTTCGAGAACGCCGGCGGGCAACACCGGTGTCGGGATGGCGGACTCCTCCGCGATGCGGGCCAGCAACACGGCGCACAGCTCGGGCAAATCTTCGGTACGTTCCCGCAACGGCGCGATCACCATGTCAATGACGTTGAGGCGATAAAACAGGTCTTGCCGGAAGTGCCCCTCCTGCACCTCCTGCGCCAGGTTTTTGTGGGTGGCGCTGACAATCCGCACATCGACCGGCTCTTCCTGGGTCGATCCGAGTGGTCGAATGCGCCGCTCCTGAATCGCCCGCAATAACTTCGATTGCATGGCCAGCGGCAAGTCACCGATTTCATCCAGAAACAGGGTGCCACCGCGGGCCGCCTGAAAAAAGCCTTCACGGTCCTGCTGGGCACCGGTATAGGCCCCTTTTTTCACCCCGAAAAATTCTGCTTCCAGCAGGTTTTCCGGGATCGCGCTGCAGTTCACGGCAACCCATGGGCCTTTGACACGATGGCTATTGGCATGGATCGCATAGGCCACCAGTTCCTTGCCCGTGCCCGACTCGCCGGTCACCATCACCGGGGCCATGCTGGTAGCGACTTTGAGAATACGCTCCTTGACCTGGCTCATGCAAAGCGACTTGCCGACCAGTCTGCTTAAGGCTCTTTGCCCCAGGGCACCTGAAGCGGCCAGTGGCACCTCTTTGGCCTGGGCAACTGATTCGGCCCCGGCTGTGCCGGGGCCAATTCGCACGGCTGCCGCCACCACACTGCGAAACTGCTTTAGGTCAACCGGTTTGGTCAGGTAGTCAAAAGCCCCGGCTTTCAGCGCTTCTACCGCATTCTGGGTTGAACCGTAAGCGGTGATGACAACGCATCGCTCTTCCCGATGTTTGGCCTTCAGGTCGGTGATGAGGGACATGCCCAAGCCATCGGGCAAGCGCATGTCGGTGATCATCACATCAAAATGATGTTCGGCCAACAGGGTTTGGGCTTGCAGCAAGTTCTCGGCAGTGTCGATTCGATAACCTTCACGCAGCAGCGTCAGCTCGTAGAGCGCGCGCAAATCCGGTTCATCATCAACCACCAGAATGCGGGCAGGGCTGTTTGAGGTGTGCATGGTGTCAGGCGGGCTCCTTGCCGGGCTGAATCGCAAATGGGACAGACTTGAAAACAACGCTGAACTCGTTGCCAAAACGGTTTTCCCCCTGCACCGACCGAGTGCGGCGGCCATAGCTGATGGTGGCTCCATTGCTGGCACAAAGTTCACGGCAAATATACAGTCCAAGGCCGCTGGATCGGCTCTCCGACGAAAAAAACGGTTCAAACAGGTGTTGTTCGACCGCAGGCTCCAGCGGCGCACCATCACTCCAGACAAACAGGCTGGCCTGGGATGGCGGTTTGGTCGCTGGTTCAATATTGGCGCTGATCTGCATGCAGCCGGCTTGGCCACTGGCGTAGCGCCGGGCATTGTCAAGCAGGTTGATCAAAATGCGCCGCAGATGTTCAGGATCAAAAATGACCGTGGCAGTGCCCGGCGGCAAGTTCATCAGCAGTTCGGCGCTGACCTTGTTCTGAATGCTCCAGTCACGACAGATTCGCCGAACCGTTGCGGTCAAATCCAGACTGGACTGCGCCTGCGTGTTGTCAAGTGTCGGTGCGTGGGTCAGATGCAGTACATCGCAGACAATTTTTTCAAGTCGAAGGGCGTTTTGTTGCACCATGGTGGCGAGCCGAAGCTGCACTGGATCAGTCAAGTCCTCGGCCAGCAGCGCGTTGGCCTGCATGATGGCTGCCAGCGGGTTGCGAATCTCGTGCGCTACAGCGGCAGACATTCGTCCCATGCCGGCCAGCTTCTCGGCGCGTATGCGTGCCTGAATCTCGCGCTGATCTTGCATGAAGACAACACACAACACCTGTGCGTCATGGTTCAGCGGGGCGGTGAGTTGCGTGCGGACCCAAAGGCTGCGCTGAACTGCTCCCGCATGCTCAATGGCAATGTCTGATTGCTGTGCCAGTCGGCTGGAAAAACTGGCGGCCACCACATCGCGCAGCGCTTGCCAACCGGGGCGCGCATTCAAATTCAGTTCCATCTCCGGAGCTTGTCTGAGCAGGCCCAGCACCTGCCGCGCAGCGGGGTTGGCTGAACGCAACTGACCGCGTTCATCGACTACCAGAATGGCATCGGTCAGGGACTTGATGACCAGTTCATTGACCTGACGCTGCACGGTCGCAGCCAGTTGACTGTGTTGCGCCCGCAATTCAACACTGGCCAAGCGCATGGCCAACTGGCTGGCGACGAATGAAATGGCGAAGCACGCAGCACCGGTCAGGGCTGCCTGTAAAAAATGGGTGCTCGCATCGCCCGGTGTCTGAAACGACAACCAGGCAGCATATGCAAACAACAAGAGGGTTACGCCAGCCGCTGCCCCAGTGGCCAGAAGCATTGAGCCAAGTATGCTGGCCATCAAGACCGGCAGGGCAAAAAGCGGCGTGTAATTGATGCCGCTGTTCTGAAAAATCTGCAACGCCGCAAACGTGACCACATCAACACCGACTGTTCGCATCCATTGGCCATCAAAGCGTTCATCGAGTTGCTGGGGTTGTGCAGTCAAACGCACGATCAGTGCCGCGATCAGATAGGCGACGCAGATCAGCAAGGGCGTACTGCGCTGGACTGATGAGAGCAGGAAAATACCCGATTGAAGCAAGACAAAAACGATGCCCAGAGTGACGCGTGCCGTCATGAAACCGAGCCACAAGCGCTCGAACTCATGTGGTGCGGTGTTTGGGGTCAAACCAGTCATCATTACTGCCGGGCTGTGCCAGAATGAATTTTCTGGCGCTTGACGCATTCAAGATTCCGATTGTTGCAGATGATCCACACTGCAATATGCCCCTTGTTTTCCGATCACGATCTCGTCGCCCGGAATATGCATGCCACAACGGCTGCAACTCACCATGTCAAGTGGCTTGCGGGGCTCGGGTTTTGCAGGTGGTGACTTGTCGGCGGCACCCTGGCGGCTGCGCCATAACCAAACGCCGGCAATCAGAACCAGCAACAGTAGCAATGGTCTCATAGGCTGCGCCCCAGAATGACTTCCAGCACAAAACGCGAGCCCACATAAGCCAGCAGCAGCAACCCGGAGCCGGCATACAAGACCCGGGTGGCGCGCCGCCCGCGCCAGCCAAACCGGGCACGCCCGACCAACAAAACGGCAAACGTCAGCCAGGAGAGAACTGAAAACGATGTCTTGTGATCCCATTTGATCGCGTGGGTATTGCCGTACAAATGCGTGCCAAAGAAAAAACCAGCCAGCAAGGTGGCGGACAACAACACAAACCCCACAGCCACAAAGCGAAAAGTCAAACGCTCCATGGTCAGCAAAGGCAAGCCGACATGACTGTCAGCGGCAACTCTGATGCGCGCCTCAGCCCGGTTCAGCAGCCAGGCATGAACCACCGCCACGGCAAACAAGCCATAAGATGCAATGCCCAGCGCCCAGTGCAGTGGCAACCAGCCCGATGCTGCCGCGTTGAGGAGGCTACCCGGGAACAACAGTGCCAGCAGCACGGCAGCGCCACCCACTCCGGCCAGCAGCCAGTGTGTCTTGAGTTGCGGATACACATAGCTCTCAATGGCATACACCAGCCCAACCAGCCAGGCGGTGACGGACAGGGCCGGGGCAAATCCAAACCGGGGCTGGCTGCCCCACAGTCCGATAAGCACCAGCATCCCGTGCAAAGACCAGGCCAGCCAGACAATGCTGCGGGCCAGTGTTTGGCTTGACCGCGCTGCGCTGGCGGCACAAGCGGCATAAGCCGCAGCAGTTCCCAGGGTGAGCGTCAGCATCAAAGGAGAGGCACTGGCTAAAATCATGCACACAGTTTAGCGTTTTGTACTTTGCCATTGTTTCGTGGCATCAACCCAGGCTCCGCTTGCCGGATCATTCTCTTATATGGCTTCCGTCCTTACCGACAAACTTACCCGCCTCGTTAAAGAAATTCGGGGCCAGGCCCGCATCACCGAAACCAATGTCGCTGACATGCTGCGCGAGGTGCGCATGGCGCTGCTTGAAGCCGACGTGGCACTGCCGGTGGTGCGCGATTTTATTGCCCGGGTCAAGGAAAAGGCACTGGGGCAAGATGTCATGGGCTCGCTCAGCCCAGGACAGGCACTGGTCTCCATCGTCAGCAAGGAACTGGCTGCCACCATGGGGGAAGGTGTGGCCGACATCAATCTGGCGGCCCAGCCTCCGGCTGTCATCCTGATGGCGGGTTTGCAGGGTGCCGGCAAAACCACCACCACCGGCAAACTGGCCAAGCACCTGATCGAGAAACGCAACAAAAAGGTGCTGACGGTGTCAGGCGATGTCTATCGACCGGCCGCCATCGAGCAGTTGAAAACCGTCACCGCGCAGGCCGGTGCCCAGTGGTTTGCCAGCACGCCGGATCAAAAACCAGTCGATATTGCGCTGGCCGCGCTGGACTACGCCCGCAAACATTACTTTGATGTGTTGCTGGTCGATACGGCCGGTCGGCTGGCCATTGATGCCGCTCTGATGCAGGAGATTCGTGAATTACACGCGGCCATTCATCCGGTGGAAACCCTGTTTGTGGTAGATGCGATGCAGGGCCAGGATGCCGTGAACACCGCCAGGGCGTTCACGGAGGCATTGCCCCTGACGGGCATCATCTTGACCAAGCTTGACGGTGATTCGCGTGGTGGCGCTGCATTGTCGGTGCGTCAAGTGACCGGTGCCCCCATCAAATTTGCCGGTACCAGCGAAAAGCTCGATGGTCTGGAGGTGTTTGATGCCGAACGTCACGCCGGGCGAGTGCTCGGCATGGGTGACATTGTTGCGCTGGTCGAACAGGTGACCGCCGGGGTCGATATGGCAACGGCGCAAAAACTCGCCGCCAAATTCAAAAGCGGCGCCAGTTTTGATTTGAATGATTTTCTGGGCCAGATCCAGCAGATGAAGCAAATGGGCGGATTGAGCAGCCTGATGGACAAGTTACCCGCCGCCATGGCAGCTAAAGCGGGTCAGGTCGATATGGGACAGGTTGAAAAGGACATCAAGCGCAAGGAAGGCATCATCCACAGTATGACCCCGCAAGAGCGCAGCAAACCCGAGCTGATCAAGGCCACCCGCAAACGCCGCATTGCCACCGGCGCCGGCGTGCAAGTGCAGGAAGTCAACCGCATGCTCAAAGAATTCGAGCAAATGCAAGACATGATGAAAAAAATGAAAGACGGCGGCATGATGAAGATGATGAAACGCCTCGGCGGCATGAAAGGCATGCCGAAAATGCCTTTCTGAGAAATGACAAGAACTTTCTCGTCAAACCCAAACAGCAAAATTCCTTCGCAACGAATGCGCTCAAAACAGATCGATCGAACCGCCTGAAGTCAATTGTGCCAAAGACAGCGCATTGCCTTTTCGCTCTTCAATAACCAGATTCTCCGGATGCGCATGGGCCAAGCGCTTGACAAGTGCCTTGCCGGAAGATGGAAAAAAACAGACTTTTCTCGGATGAATGTCAAGGACGTCCTGCGACACAACCGGGATTCGCTCGGTCAACAAATAATCAAGGACAAATTTCGTATTTCTTTCGCCAACATTCATTGTGGTAAACCCGGCCATCACCTGAGCGCCACCAAAAACCTTGGCCTGCATCGATTCTCTGCGAGCACCCAGCTTCAACAACTGGTTTATCAAAAGTTCCATTGCATAGGATCCATAGCGACCACAGCCGTCCTGGCCGTCGCCTTCAGGCAACATGAAATGGTTCATGCCGCCAGCCCGTGCTCTGGAGTCCCAAATGCAAGCAGAGATGCATGAGCCCAGGACTGTCATGATCATCATGTCGTCCATCGAGACAAAATACTCGCCTGGGAGCACTTTCACCGCATCGTACTGAAATTGGGAATCACGATAGAAAAAACATGCTTCACCCGGGCTGCGGGGCAAGGCTTTGACTCGATCAAATCGTGAACCGCCAGCCATTTCTTGTTTCGCCAAAACCGGCTGATCAAACCGCCGCATTGAAGCTGCATGGTCACAGGATGAGGGTAAATTCATGACCAAACCACGAGCAGGGCAGCCCAGTAGCCCAAGCTCGACCCAAGGCAAAGGCAGGACTTAACGTCGTTCATAAACCGTCTTGCCTTTCAAAATAAATAAATCGCATGAATCACTAAAATTTTCGGCATGCCCCACAAACAACAAACCTCCTGGGGTCATGACATGGTAAATTCGTTCAAGAACCTTCCGCTGAGTTTCTCGATCAAAATAAATCATGACATTTCGACAAAAAACAATATCAAACGTATCCCTGAAAGGCCAATCACCACGAACCAGGTTAATCACCATGAATTCACACAAGGCTTTGAATTCAGGTTTGACTCTCGCCATTCCCCGATTATTCCCTTTGCCTCGCAGAAAAAAAATTCGCAACTGCTCGCCTGTCAAGTTTTGCAAATCATCAACGCGATAGACTCCTCGCGATGCAGCATCCAGAACCTTCGAATCGATATCGCTTGATATTAATTTAAAACCAGAATGCGTTCCGAGCGCATCTACCGCCGTCATCAGAATCGAATAAGGCTCTTCTCCGGTAGATGCAGCGCTGCACCAGACACGGCATGGTTTGCTTTTTTGTCTGGAAATAAAATAATCATTCAATATCTTGAAATGATGTTGTTCACGAAAAAAAGATGTAAGATTTGTCGTTAATGCATTAATAAACTCTTGCCATTCCGCTCCACCATCCAAATCAAGCCAGTTTAAATATTCTTTAAAACTTTTATACCCTGTTTCTCTCAAGCGCCGTGACAAACGGCTGTAAACCATGGCATGTTTGCCATCATTCAAACTTATCCCGGCATGCTGGTAAATCAGTTTCTTAACCTTAAAAAAATCTTCATCTGTCCAGATAAACTCTCTTCCCTGCATATCCTTTAAACCAGAATCATTGCTTGACCGATCTGACAGAAAATTTGGCATGAATCATCAAATCAGGACGTTTAGCAGGGTTCTGTAACCAACCCCATATCGGCACCCGACATCAGTTTTTCAATATCCAGCAGAATCAGCATCCGATCACCCAGCGATCCCAGGCCCAAAACAGAGTCGGCATCAATCACACTTTCAATATCAGGCGCAGCCCGCAAGTTCTCAGGTGCCAGGCCCATCACATCACTGACCGAATCAACCACAATACCAACGATGCGCTGCCGAAGATTAAGAATAATTACGACGGTAAATGAATCATAAAGCGCATTGGCACAATTGAATTTCAAACGCATATCGACAATCGGTACAATTGTGCCACGCAAGTTAACCACACCCTTGATAAAAGAAGGTGCATTGGCAATACGTGTCGGAGGTTCATAGCCTCGAATTTCTTGCACTTTAAGAATATCAATGCCATACTCCTCCCGATCAAGTCGAAAGGTCAAATATTCGCGGGCCGCATTGCTTGACAGATCGCTTATTTTTTCCATGATACTTACCTTTTCTTTATTCTGGGGTGTCAACCAAATCAATGACGCGAACGGCGAACCAGAGCCCCAGTGTCCAGAATCAGCGCCACCTTGCCATCCCCCAGAATAGTGGCACCAGATACATTGGGAACTTTTCGGTAATTTGATTCAAGATTTTTGACAACCACCTGTTGCTGGCCCAAAAGTTCGTCCACCAACAATACTACCCGGCTACCTTCTGCCTCAATCACCACCATAATGTCGCTGGTTTTTTCGGCATCGTACCTTGGAACCTGAAAAACTTTTTCCAGTTCGATCACCGGCATATATTCATCGCGCACTTTCACCAATTGTGCACCCTGCCCGACAGTACTGACTGCGTCAGATTTCACCTGAAACGACTCGACTACAGACGACAACGGCAATATATATACTTCATTGCCAACACCGACCGACATTCCGTCCATGATCGCAAGTGTCAATGGCAGACGGACCGACACTTTCATGCCGTACCCCTCAGATGAATCAATCTCGACGGTACCATTCAAAGACGTTATGTTGCGCTTGACAACATCCATCCCAACCCCGCGTCCCGACACATCAGTCACAACCTCGGCGGTTGAAAAACCTGGCGCAAATATTAGTTGCCAAACCTCGGAATCCGTCATTTGATCAGACACATCAAGGCCACGCTCACGGGCTTTGGCCAATATTCTTTCTCGGGACATGCCTCGACCATCATCACGCACTTCGATCACGATTGAGCCACCCTGATGCGCTGCGGACAGCGTGATCGTTCCGGTTTCGGACTTTCCTGCCCGTACCCGGTCAGCGGGCATTTCAATCCCGTGATCGCAACTGTTACGCACCAAATGCGTCAAAGGATCGGTAATTTTCTCAACCAATCCTTTGTCTAGCTCGGTGGCCTCCCCTTGTGTCAAAAAATCCACCTTTTTACCGAGTTTCCCGGCAAGATCCCGCAACATTCTCGGAAATCGGCTGAATACGATGGACATCGGTATCATGCGAATCGACATCACCGACTCTTGCAAATCTCTGGTATTCCTGTCCAAATCAGTCAAGCCGGTCAGCAACTGTTGATATACCGCCGGATCAAGAGCACGGCTATTTTGAGCCAGCATGGCTTGCGTAATCACCAATTCCCCCACCAGATTGATCAATTGATCCACTTTGCTGATGGCAACGCGTATCGTCGCCGCTTCAGGTTGGGAATTCGCCGCAGTTGCCGACTTTGTATTGTTTCTGGCAGATTTGACGACTGCATCGTCACCGATTGCAGCAGTTGATGGAAGAAGCGCCGCAGCATGCGCTTCTGGTGCGCCAGGTGCCCCATCAAAAAAGCCAAAACTGGCGGACGTTTGTTGTGCTGGCAGAGAAGTTTCTTTGTTGTTTTCGGCAGCATTCACTGCCGCCAGACTTTGATTTGCAGTGGACCTGCCACTGCTGGCCTCTGTCAATTTCGGCGTGCTTGAAAAGTCTTTGATGACGACCTGCTCGCGTGCTACATGAAATGCAAACAAATCCAGCAAATCATCATTTGACGAAGTGGTTTCTACCTGAAAAACGCGCGACTTGGGGTCAGCGCTGGTCAGCGCCCGGATTACCCCCAAACCTGCAATATCCCGAAAAAGCTCCTCAATCGCATCCGCTTGCTCGGGATTGTCAAGGTTGCTGATAATCACCTGAAGGTTGCGCTGATCGTTTGGAACGGCCTCTTGCCGACGAACTTCCGGCACAACGATTTGCTGAACTTCAACCGGCTTTGGCTGCTGCCTGGCTTCAACCGGCTCTGCCTTCAAACGCGCGGGAGCCGCCGCCTGAGGGACCAAACCACCTGAAACCAGTGCCCTGATTCTCCTGACAAGCTCTCCTGTCGGAGTCGCAACGCCTTCATCGCCGGATTGATGCCGCGCCAGCAAACTGCGCGATGCATCGGCAGACTCCAGCAATACATCGACCATCGCGGAGGTTGGTTGCAGTTCATGCCGACGCAGGCGATCCAGCAGCGACTCCATCTGGTGTGTCAACTCGGCCACGTCAGAGAAGCCGAATGTAGCGGCCCCACCTTTGACCGAATGTGCACAACGGAAAACACCATTCAACTCCTCATCGTCTGCGGTTTCCAGATTCAAATTGAGCAGCATTTGCTCCATCAAATCAAGGTTTTCGCCTGCTTCCTCAAAAAAAATCTGATAAAACTGGCTCAGATCAAAGTCCGCGCCTGAACCGCCAGTTTCATGATGCACTTCAGCCATGAAATTCTCCTGAATTGAATTCTTGTGGTTTTCGCAAAAAAACGCTCGTTACTTGATCACCTTTTTGATGACCTCCAGCAATCGCGCCGGGTCAAAGGGCTTTACCAGCCAGCCCGTCGCACCTGCAGCACGACCAGCCTGCTTCATCAGGTCACTCGACTCGGTTGTCAGCATCAAAATCGGTATCGTCTTGAACTCCGGACTTTCGCGCAATTTCCGGGTCAGACCCAGTCCATCAAGTCGCGGCATATTTTGATCGGTCAAAACAAGATCAAAGCTTTGTTCCTGTGCCTTTTCAATCGCATCGATACCATCAATTGCTTCAACCACCTGATAGCCTGCCCCCACCAGCGTAAATGACACCATCTTGCGCATGGATGGCGAATCATCGACAGTAAGAATGACAGGCATGAATAACTCCGACTATTTCAACCAAAAACCATGACAATTAAAAAAGCTCTATTGAACCGGCTTGCATTTCATCTTGGGTGACAGGATTTGGACGGTCCGGAACCTCTTCAACAAATGGCACCGCCTCACCGTCCTCCGGCCCCATGGCATCTGCCGCCAGCCGATACGCGCACCCCTGCAGCACCCGGGATGTATGCACAATCAGTTGTGAAGCCATGTCCTGGAATTGCAACTCGGTCACTGCAGAATGCAGCGCAACCCGCACCTGGCGCAATTCGTCCAGATCAGACAGCGCCGGTGAAGCCAGGTTTTCACTCGCCGCAGTGAATCGCTGCATTAAATTTTCCATGGTATGCGCCAGCAAACGATCCAATCGATTCAAATCATGCACAACCACCAGCAACGAGTCCTGCACTTCTGCAACCAACATGACCGGCAACTTGACGGTCGGCGTTGAAAATAGTGGCTCGATAGGCATGCGCATCCAACTCTCTGCTAAGTACACCGCAAGGCAAACCATTCCGGTTCGATGAACGATCATAGCGCCAATCATGACAAACCAAGACCAAACACCCTCTCCTTTGTGCATTTTGCATCTGGAAGACTCCGAACAAGACCATCTGCTCATCCAGCGCGAGTTGTCCAGATCGGGCGAGCCAGTGGAAGTCAAACGGGTTGAGACCCTGGACTGTTTTGCCAACGCACTGGCCCAGGCGCATTTCAACCTGGTTCTGGCAGATTACCGGCTGGCAGGCTTTACCGCGCTGGATGCCTGGCAACTGATGCAGGAAAGAAAAATCCAGCTCCCATTTATCCTGCTGTCTGGGGCGATTGGAGAAACTGCAGCGGTTCAAGCCATCAAGGCCGGAATCAGCGATTATTTGCCCAAATCCGACTTGGGCAAACTCCGGCACGTGATACAGCGTGCCATTGAAATACACAAAATCCTGCGTGCCAAGGAACGAGCCGATTTCGAGCTGGTTCAATCGGAAAAAAGACTGGCCAGTTTTGCGCAGCACCTGCAAGCCACCATTGAGCAAGAACGTGCCTCGATAGCCCGGGAGATTCATGATGATATTGGCGGCTCCCTGGCGGCCATCCGTTTTGACCTCTCCTGGATTGAACGTCATACCGCCGATCAGGCAACCCTGTCGCACATCGCGGCCGCCACTGAAATGCTTGCGCACGCGGTTGAAGCCAGCCAGCGCATCATGATGAATTTGCGCCCTGCCATTCTGGACCAGGGGCTGGTCGCGGCAATTTACTGGCTGGCGGGCGACTTCATCAAACGAACCAGGATTGAAACCATCATCCGCGCTCCTGAGCAAATTGGAAACCTGCCAAAGCCGGTTCAATTGGTGGCGTACCGAACAGCACAGGAGGCATTGACCAACATCGCAAAACACGCCCAATGCACATTGGTCAAGATTGATCTTTCCGGTGATGAAGATGTTCTGACCATGGAGATATCAGACAATGGCTTGGGAGCCAGCAATTTTGATTTATCCAAACCCCAGAGTTTTGGCATTCGTGGCTTGAAGGAGCGTGCCAAAACCGTCGGCGGCTGGATCGATGTCAGTTCCCGTACCGGTGCCGGCATGGCGATCACCCTGTCTGTTCCCTTGACAGACGCAGAAAAAATACAACAGGAGCAACAGCGACATGATCCGAGTAATTTTGTGTGATGACCATGCCATGATCAGACGTGGCATCCGGGACACCTTGGCAGAGGCGGTTGACATTCAGGTGACCGGCGAAGCAGGCAGCTACGCGGAGGTGCGCGAGGCCTTTCGGCTCCATCCCTGCGATGTGCTCCTGCTCGATATCAATCTTCCTGGACGTGGCGGGCTTGAGGTTTTGGCCAGTCTGCGCGAGGCCGACTCGCCGATTAAAGTCCTGATGGTGTCGATGTACCCCGAAGATCAATACGCCATACGCTGCCTGAAGGCCGGCGCGCAGGGCTACCTGAACAAAGCCGGTGACCCGGCAGATTTGATCACCGCTGTTCGCACCGTCGCCCAAGGCAAAAAATTCATCTCCCCGGCAGTGGCTCAAATGCTGGTCGAGAACCTCAACACGCCCGAGAACACCAGCTTGCACGCCAGCCTATCCGAGCGCGAACTGCAAACATTGCTGAAAATTGCCTCTGGCAAGCGGCTCTCGGACATCGCGCAGGAGTTGATGCTTAGCCCAAAAACGGTCAGCGTGTACCGCTCCCGCGTATTGGAAAAGCTCAAACTGGCCAACAACTCAGAGTTGACCGTCTATGCCATCCGCAACGGATTGGTCTGAGGCCAGACCCCAATCGGGCTGGCATCCCTGGGCGAATCAGGAAGTCTCAAGGTATCGCCTGCTTCAGATGGCGGCAAAAATGTCAATTGCGCGCGTCATCAAAGCCAAAAAAGGCTGATCCAGCATCGGCAGTGTGGTCGCCATGCCCACCAGGCCCACCGTCAGGGTGATCGGAAATCCGATGGCGTAAATGTTCATCTGGGGAGCCACGCGCGAAACAATGCCCAAGGCCAGATTGGCAAACATCAGCATGCCAACCATCGGCAGCGCCATCCAGAGTCCGCTGGCAAATAGATCTGCCCCCAGATTGAGGACTTTCATTTGTTTCACCGCCGTCAGGAAGTTCTGGTCAACCGGGAACGATTTGAAACTGTTGATGACGGTCATCAGCACCAGGAAATGGCCGTTCATGACGATGAACATGAAAATGGCCATTTGCCCAAAAAACCGCGCGACCGCACTGGACTGGGTATTAAAAGAAGGGTCGAAGAATGAGGCAAAACTCAAACCCATCTGAAACCCGACCACTTCGCCGGCCAATTCCACCGCCGCAAAAACCAGCCGAATGGCAAAACCGATGGCCAGCCCAACACCCACTTGCTGCATCACCGCGCCGATGGCGCCCGGGCTGGTCATGCTGATGACCGGCTGCTGTCCCAAAGCCGGCTGCGCTGCCAGCGCGATGAAAAAGGCCAGCGCGATGCGCGCACGAACCGGAAAAGCCTTTGACGAAAAAACCGGTGCCGAGGTAAACACCGCAAGCGTTCGCAAAAATGGCCAGATCACCGGCGACAGCCAGGCCATCAAATCGACTTCAGACAGGGTGATCACAACATTGTCCGGCTTGCCGATTTACATCACCGCTGCCGGTATCGCCTCGATGGTGCGCCGGATGTATTCCACCAGCATATTCAGCATCCACGGCCCAGCCAGCGCAAACACTGCCATGGCAGCGATGAGCTTGGGAACGAAAGCCAGCGTTGCCTCGTTGATTTGCGTCACCGCCTGAAACAGGCTGACGATCAGGCCGACCACCAGCACGATGCCCAGCACCGGTGCCGACACCATCAGCATCATCCACAGAGCCTCTTGCCCCATCGCCAAAACCAGTTGCGCATTCATGTTTGCAGCTTGATCAAGTTACAAAGCTGGCAGCCAGCGAGCCGATCAACAGGTTCCAGCCATCGGCGAGTACAAAAATCATCAGCTTGAACGGCAACGCCACCAGCACCGGCGACAGCATCATCATGCCCAGCGACATCAGTACGCTGGCGACCACAATGTCAATCACCAAAAATGGAATAAAGATCATGAAGCCGATTTGAAAAGCTGATTTCAGCTCACTGATCACAAAGGCTGGCACCAGCACGCGAATTGGCGCGGTGCCGGCATCGGTTGCCGGATCAAGTTTGGCCAGCTTGACAAACAAGGCCAGATCCGACTGGCGGGTCTGTTTGCTCATGAAGGCGCGCATTGGCGCTTCTGCCTTGACCAGCGCCTGCTCAAAAGGCAGGGCATTGGTGCTGTAGGGCAAATAAGCATCGCTATAAACCTTGTCCAGTGTTGGTCCCATCACAAACACTGTCAGAAACAGCGACAAGCCGACCACCACCTGGTTCGGCGGGGCCGATTGCGTGCCGATCGCCTGGCGCAGCAAGGACAGCACAATCACGATGCGGGTAAAGCCGGTCATCATCAGCAGCACTGCCGGCAAAAATGACAGTGCGGTAAAAAACAGCAGGGTCTGTATCGGCACCGAAAAACTCACACTTGAAGGCCCGCTACCCATTAACAGCGGCAGTTGTGCGCTGGTTTGCGCCATGGCCGCCCAAGACAGAGCCAGCAGCAGGCCAGCCAGTGCCAGCTTGGCGGTGAATGCTGCGATGCCTGTCGGCATGGCCCGTTTCATGGCCGATAGCCTTGCGTCACAACAGCAGGCGATTGATTTTCGGCATGCACGGGTATCCTGAAGTCGTCAGCAGCGCCGGATACGTTTGGCGGCAGCGTCAGGCTGTGCAGGCAATTGATGGTCTGTGCCGTGACGCCCAGCGTCAGCCAGACCCGCGCATTCTCTGGCCCGACTTCAACCGTCACCACCCGCTGATGCGGCCCAACAGCCACAGCAGAGACAATCCGCGTGGCAGCCGGAGTGCCGGCAAAACCCGTACCCATGCGGCGTTGCAGCCATTTCAGCCCCAGGGGAATCATGGCCAGCACCAGCACCACCAAAAAAACCGGCACCCAGGCAGAAGACATGGCGCAATCACCCCTTGCTGACGCGGCGCAATCGCTCGGACGGGGTCACCACATCGGTCAAGCGGATGCCAAACTTATCATTGACCACCACCACCTCGCCTTGCGCGATCAGATAGCCGTTAACCAGCACATCCATCGGCTCGCCTGCCAGGGCATCGAGTTCAACCACCGAACCCTGGCCAAGTTGCAAAATATGCTTGATGGGCACTTTGGTGCGCCCCAGCTCGACCGACAGCAACACCGGAATGTCCAGCACACGATTGATGTCATTGATCTGCGCGTCATTGCCGCCCATGCCGGATGAGTATCCGCGCTGCGAATCGCCCGTCAAAACCCCGCCGGGTTCAGGGGCGCTGGGAGTTTCGGCACTTTTTTGCTCCAGCAAGGCCTCAGCCCAGTCTGCCAGGCCATCGTCTTCCGGTGCTTGTTCATCAATTGCCATGTCGTTCACCTTTCCAGTTGAGGTCATTGTTCCTCAGGCAGCGCTCGATCTTGAGCGCATACTTGGCGTTGTGGGTGCCGTATTGGCACTCAAAAATAGGCACGCCATCGACCGTGGCCTGCACCCGGGGCTGACGATCCAGTTCGATGAAGTCGCCTGGTTTCATGGCCAGCAGTTGTTCTATGGTTGCATCGGCATGGGCCAGTTCGGCCACCAGCACCACCTGTGCTGCCTGAATTTCCTGTGTCAGCACATTCACCCAGCGCCGATCAACCTCGATCGAATCCCCCTGGGTGGAGGAATACAACACATCCCGAATCGGCTCCAGCGTGGCATAAGGAAAGCAAAAGTGAATCGCACCGGTGATCTCGCCGATTTCGAGCTGAAACGAAGTCGATACCACGATCTCGCTCGGCGTGGCGATATTGGCAAACTGCGGCTGCATCTCGGAGCGCTGGTAATCGAGTTCCAGCGGATAAATACCAACCCAGGCTTTCTTGTACTCGTCGGTGATCACGTCAACCAGCCGGTTGATGACGCGCTGTTCGGTGGCTGAAAAATCCCGTCCCTCGATGCGGGTCTGGAATTTTCCGATGCCGCCATACAAAGATTCGATCACGCCAAAAACCAGCGCCGGCTCACACACAATCATGCCACTGCCGCGCAGCGGCCGAATCGCCACGATATTGAAGTTGGTCGGCACCGCCAGTTCGCGCAAAAAAGCGCTGTAGCGCTGTACCGTGACCGGTCCGACCGAAATTTCCGGGCTTCTGCGGATGAAGTTGAACAGGCCGACCCGCAAATTGCGGGCAAAACGCTCGTTGACGATTTCCATCGTGGGCATGCGCCCGCGAACAATCCGCTCCTGACTTGAAATGTTGTAGAGACGGACTTCACCACTCTCGACCACCTCTTCAGCGAGCTTCTGGCTTTCCCCTGTGACCCCTTCGAGCAGGGCATCGACCTCTTCTTGGGATAAAAACGATTCACTCATGGCAGGCCCAGCGCCAACTCATTGAACAATCAGGCTCGAAAACAAGACATCAACCACCGGGTATTGCACGGTGACTTTCTTTTTTGGCTTTTTCTTCGGCGCAGCGGTTTCGTCCTCCGGTGCCGGATCACCGCCAAACGGCACCGATGCCTCGCGCAAAATGTCTTCGATCAGCTTATGCTTGCCTTCAGGCGACAACAGGTTTTCGGAAGTGCGTTGCGACAGCAGCATCAGCACACCGCTTCTGATGGTCGGCATGAAAGCCTTGACAGAATCAGCCGCCTTGGCATCACGAACTTCCAGCGTGATGCCCACCTGCGCCACCCGTTCACCACCCGGGTCGGCCAGATTGACCACCATGTTATCCATCGGCAAATAAACCGGGGGGGTCTTGGCTCCGCCATGATCAGGAGCCGCATGGGCAGCGGCAGCCGGCTCGCCGCCTTCTTCTTCGGCCGCAGCGGCTGCGGCACGCTGCTTGCTGATAAAGAGAAATGCCCCGCCGCCCAACACCAGCAGCAGCACGACAGCCACGATGATGATCAGCATCTTTTTGCTCTTGGCAGGTGCCTGGGCTGTTTCGGCCGCTGCGGGTTTGGTAGCCACTGTTTGTCCTTTGGTATCTTGGTTAGCGTAGATTATTGAGCATGCCTGCAGGTCCGACGGGTCGATCTGCTGTCCAAAAGCATGGCAACTGCGCTGCTTGCGAGTCTAAATCAGACAAACAGGTCCAGCGTGTGTCCAACTGAAGGATTCAGGCTGCGGCTTGCCAAAGGCGCCGCCGACTGGTCTGACGCCGTCATTGTCGGTTTTGCCGATTGTCGGGGCTGTTGGGCATCGGCGGCGGCATCCCTGCTGCCAGAAGCCCCAACCGAAACACCGCTGAGCTGCAAACCCTCGCCTGAAAGCAGGTCTCTGAGTTGCGCGGTGGCCGCCTCAAGCACCCATCGCACATCAGCCTGGTTGGTGCGGAAGTCAATTTGCGCCTGATCACCGGTGAGTGAAATGCTCACTTCAACCGGCTCGCTGCCAAAACCTTCGAGCGTGAGCTTAGCGCTCTGCACGCCGTGCGTCGCCCAGTAACTGACGGTTTCGGCTACTGCCGTATCGGGCACGGTGGCGGCTGCGGCCTCAATCTCATAAGGCGCGTCGGCGCGTGCGTTGACTGCGGAGGCCGACCCAAACCAGCCCTCGGCCCCCGCCGCGCCCGGCCGGGCCAATGGTTTCGCCCCAAAACGATTCTGGGTTGGCACTAGGGCATCTCCTGCTCCGCTGGCAAGCATGGCGTTGCCAAGGTCTGATGTTGCCGCCAAATCGAGCGTGGCCGAATGCGACTTGGCGTCCCGCAACTCAGACAACATGGTCGTCAAGGACGGCGACTGTTGCCAGCCCTTATGCACTGGTGGCCCATCGGGCAAGGTTTGCATAAGCTGCCCGGCAGCCGGTTGATCGCGGCTTGCAGGCTCGCTTCCCGCCACCTCAGACCGTGTTGCAACCTGCGCCAAGTCTGCGCCTGTCACACCCGCCAAACCTGCGGGTGCTGGCTTGTTGCCCTGAAAAGCGCCTTTTCCATCGAGCGTCAAGCCACTGACAGCCGGTGATGCAAGCGTTTTGCCGATATCTGGATTTGCAACAAAATTAATAGCTGGAAGCGCTGATGCAGCAAGGGCTTGAGCCACTTTTTGATTCAAGACCGGAGCCGCACCCAATGGCGCTGACTTGAGGGTTTGTCCGTTCGGGCTGAGCTTGGCCTGTCCTGAGCTTGCCGCAGGATAGATGCCTTCATTGCCCTTCGACAAGCTCAGGGTGAACGGGAAATTTTGGAAGGTTTTTTCGCCCAGGTCAGTGCCATCGGGATCAGCACCCAAACTTGTCGGGATGACCTTGCCGCCTGGCGACGCAGACTGTTGGCCGGTCATCGCACTGCCGATACTGATCGGCGTGGCGGTCATCGCGCTGCCGATACTGATCGGCGTGGCGGTCATCGCGCTGCCGATATCGACCAGTGCGGCGGTTTTGCCGAGGTTTGGATTTGCCACCAAATTTATAGCTGGAAGCGCAGATGCAGCAAGGGTTGGAGCCATTTTTTGATGCAAAACCGGCTGACCGACCCAGGTCGGCACGCCGACGTTTGCCGATTGTGTTGCGCCGGTCAAACCGGTCATCAAGGCACGGGTGTCGGTCGGTGTGACAGTCTTGCCGGCATCTTGACTTGCAACCAAACTCATAGCTGTCAGCGCATACCCAGCAAGGGCTGGAGGCATATTTTGCTCTAAAACAGAAGCCGTCGCGGCAGCCCCGCCCGGCCCCGGCAGTACTGGCTGCCCTGGCTGCGCCAGCAGCGCGGCTTCACCCGCCACCGTCAGACTGTCTGCCTGGGCGACTGGTTCCGCCAGCAAATCCATCAGCATGGAAAACCCCGATGCCACACCACCGCCAGCCGAATCGGCCTTGCCTGCCTTGTTGCCGCCTCGGTGATTGGCACCCGCCACCGACCGGTGGCTTTGCACTGCGCTGCTTGATTCGATGCTCATCAATCATTCTCCACTTGTAACCGCAATTGACGTTGGGTCTGCTGGGAGGCAAACTCATCCATCTCCTTTTGATCCCGGCGCTGCAGCACTTTGGCCTGGGTCGCCTGGCGCTGGCTCAGCACCAGTTTCAGGCTGGCCAGGCGCAGATCGGCTTGCACCTGGTGCTGCCGGGCATCTTCCACCCGGCGGGCAGCACTGGCCAATGCCCCATCCTGCAAGGCAATCGCCTGGTTCAAGCGGCCCATAAACTGGTATTGGTGGTGCAACAACTCGGTGTTGGTGCTGCGCTGGGCAGCTTGCACCCAGCGCTGATCGGTTTCTTGCGCATATTGCTGCAGTTGCTTCATCTGATCCTGTGCAAACACCTGTGCCCGCAGCATCGCCTGCGATTGCGCCACGGCCTGGTCACGCTTGACCGTGGCCAGTTCGATCGCCAGCATCAAAGTTCTGAAAGCGGCCATGGGTTTGCCTTGTCGTCAATCAACGCCCGGATCTGGGCACCACCAGCGCGGCGCGCATGTCGCGCACGCTGGCTTCCATGCGGGCCGCTTCAAACATGTCTTGCTGCAAAAACTTCACCATTGGCTCGTGCAGGTTGATGGCTTCGTCCAGATTCCGGTCAGAGCCGCCCACATAAGCGCCAATTTGAATCAGGTCATGGCCCTTTTCATAGCGCGAATAAACTGCCTTGAAGTTTCTGGCCAGCTCAAAATGCTCGCGCGAGACCACGCTGTGCATCACCCGCGAGGCCGACTGCTCGATGTCGATGGCCGGAAAGTGGCCGGCCTCGGCCAGTGTCCGCGACAGCACAAAGTGGCCATCGAGAATCGCCCGGGCCGCATCGGCGATCGGATCTTGCTGGTCATCGCCTTCGGACAGCACGGTGTAAAACGCCGTGATCGACCCGACCCCGTTGAGGCCATTGCCGCTGCGCTCGACCAATTGCGGCAATTTGGCAAAACAGGACGGCGGGTAACCCTTGGTGGCCGGCGGCTCACCAATCGCCAGCGCGATCTCGCGCTGCGCCATGGCGTAGCGGGTCAGCGAATCCATCAGCAGCAGCACATGTTTGCCCTTGTCCCGAAAGCTCTCGGCTACCGCCGTGGCGTAAGCCGCCCCCTGCATGCGCAGCAGCGGCGGCGCATCGGCCGGGGCTGCCACCACCACCGAGCGGGCACGCCCGTCTTTGCCCAAAATATCTTCGATAAATTCTTTCACCTCGCGGCCGCGTTCGCCAATCAGGCCCACCACAATCACATCGGCTACGGTGTAGCGGGCCATCATGCCGAGCAACACACTTTTGCCCACGCCCGAACCGGCAAACAAGCCAATGCGCTGGCCGCGCCCGACCGTCAGCAGCGCATTGATGGCGCGAATGCCGGTATCGAGCGGCTCGCGCACCGGTGCCCGGTCCATCGCGTTGATTGGCTTGCGGTCCAGCGGCACCGACGACACATTCAAAATCGGCCCCTGGTAATCCATCGGTGCGCCATGCGCATCGACCACCCGGCCCAGCAGACCATCGCCCAATGGCAAGCGCAGTGCGCCCTGCGCCATGCTGCGATCAGCCTGGCGGCGATCACCCAGCCGCGGCACCACCACATAGGCCGGCGCCACTTCCACGCTGGCGCCACTGGAGAGTCCATGCACGTCGCCGGCCGGCATCAAAAAAGCCCGGTCATTGGAAAAACCCACCACTTCAGCCAGCACCGGTGGCTGCGACTTCATCGTCACCAGGCATTGCGAGCCGACCGGCACGCGCAGGCCCACCGCCTCCAGCACCAGGCCGGTCAATCGGGTCAGGGTGCCACGCACTTCCAGCGTGCTGCAGTTTTGCACCCGGCGCTGCGCATCCGCCAAAAATGCCTGCCACTTGGGGGCCAGTTCAGCCGTGCTCATCGGGCACCTCCCAGGCACTGTTCAGGCCCAGACTCGCCACCGCATGTTGCCAGCGCCGGGCGATGCCGGCATCCACCACCATGCCGGCCGATGCCACCACACAGCCGCCCCGCTGCACAGCCGGGTCAGCGCGCAAGTTCAGGGCAATGTCGGCAAAGTCATGCTGAATCTGTTCTCCCAGAGCGGCCAGATCGGCCGGATTGAGCTTGACTAGGGCGGTTTTGCAATCGGCACCGAGCAGGCCCAGCGCTTCATGCAAAACCGGCAACACGGCCTGCCGGTTGACCGACAGTTCCTGGCACAGCACCTGGCGCGCCAATTCACAGGCCAGCGCCAGCACATCCTGCGCCATGGCCTGCTCAGCCTGCTCAAGTTGTTGCTGCGCAGAGGCAAACAGCGCCGCCAGCCGGTCACCAGCTTCCTTGGCCTGCGTCTTCAAGAAATCCTGCATCTGGACATTGAGCGCCGCCTGCGCCTGCAGCCGCCCCTGTGCCAGACCTGCGGTAAAACCGGCCTGGTAGCTTTGCTGCAGCGCCGATTCGGTTTGCGCCGCATCGGCTTGGGCGGCACGTGCCTTGACTTGTGCTGCCAGCAATTGCGCGGCGGTGTCAATCGCGCCAAAACGCCATTGCTCGACCTCCTCGATCTCTTCACCCGGAATAAAGCGTGCGTAGTTACGCATGGCTAGACCATCGCATCATCAGCACCACCGCCACCAATCACGATGGTGCCCTCGTCGGCCAGCCGTCGCACCGTTTTGAGAATCTCTTTTTGCTGCGCCTCTACCTCCGACAGGCGCATCGGCCCGCGCGACTCCAGGTCTTCGCGCAGCGACTCGGCAGCGCGGGTTGACATATTGGACAAAAATTTCTCCTTAAGTTCGGGCTGTGCGCCCTTCAATGCCACGATCAGTACATCGGACGACACTTCCTTGAGCACCGACTGGATTGACTTGTCGTCGAGCTTGATCACATCGTCAAAGACAAACATCTTGTCCATGATTTTCTGCGCCAGATCGGGGTCGTGGTTGCGGATCGACTCGATCACCGTGCCCTCGATCGCGGTGCCCATCAGATTGATCATTTCAGCCGCCGTCTTGATGCCGCCAAGCGACGACTTACGCATTTTGTCACCACCGGCGAGCACCTTGAACAATACCTCGTTGAGGTCTTTCAGGGCCGAGGGCTGAATACCTTCCATGGTCGCTACCCGCAGCATCACCTCGTTGCGCTGGCGTTCATTGAAAAACTTCAGGATGTCGGCCGCCTGGTCAAAGTCCAGATGCACCAAAATGGCCGCCACAATTTGCGGATGCTCGTTGCGCAGCAATTCGGCCACCGAGGATGGCTCCATCCATTTCAGGCTCTCGATGCCCGACACGTCGCCACCCTGCAAAATCCGGTCAATCAGCAAAGCCGCCTTGTCGTCGCCGAGCGCCCGTTTCAGCACCGAGCGCACATAATCGCCTGAATTCGACACCAGCAAGCTTTGCGCTGCGGCAATGCCGGTGAACTTGTCCACCACTTCGTTGACCCGTTCGCGGGTAATGGTCTTGATTTTGGCAATCGCCTCGCCGAGCTTTTGCACCTCTTTGGGCGACAGGTGCTTGAATACCTCGGAGGCCTCGGCCTCACCCAGAGACATCATCAAAATGGCAGCGTCTTCTAGTCCGTCAGCTTGCGGCATGATTGAATTTCCGGTTCACGGCCTGCTCAAACATCGGTGCCACCGCGTCATGCGGGGGCCTCACCGTTGATCCAGGTTTTGACGATGTTAGCAACTGCTGCCGGATTGTCACGGGTTAATTTGCGGGCTTCTTCCAGTGCCACATCGCCCGGGCTCATTTCTATCGACTGGTTTCCAGCCGAACCCGGCCCGGTCAACAGCGGCCGATCAGGTTCATCAGACTCCAGCGCATCAAGGGTGCCAGCGGGCGTTTCATCCGGCACCAGCACGGGCTGCGCCATGACTTTCAAGGCCGGGCGCACCGCTCCGAGCAGCACCAGTGCACCAAACAGCAAGGTACCCAGCGGCCAGGCAAAGCTGCGCGCCAGGTCCAGCACTTCGGGCTGCTGCCACAGCGGCACCGCCACGGTGGCCTGCTTGTCAACGGTAAAGGGTGCCGTGACCACATTCACCGAGTCCCCCCGGTCTTTGCTAAAGCCAATGGTTTCACGCACCAGCGCGGTCATCTTTTCCAACTGCGCATCACTCATCGCCGCAGTGGTGGTCTTGCCCTTGGCATCGGTGGTGGTTTGGTGGTTGAAGACCACCGCCGCGCTGATGCGTTTGATCATGCCGGTGCTCCCGCGCACCACCCGCACGGTTTTGTCCACCTCGTAATTGATGATCGATTCACGCCGCCCGTTGCCGACACTTGACGAGGCGGCGCCAGCGGCGGCCAAGGCCTGCGCGGTGCCATTGACCAGCGCTGCCGTCGGCCCGGGCGGCTGGTTGGTGGTAGCACCTGGAACACCGGTGGGCAGGTTGCTGGTCGGCGTGCCGCTTTCGAGCAACTGCTGGCTGCGAATCGCCGTGGCATCCGGCGCCTGATTGGGCTTGAACAGTTCGGAGGTGGACTCGGTTTGCGAAAAATCGAGTTCGGCCGTCACCTGGGCGCGCACATTTTGCCGCCCCACCACCGGCTCCAGAATGTCCAGAATGCGGTTGCTGTAGAGTTGCTCAATTTGCTGAACATGCTGGAGCTGCTGGGCATCGCCGCCCATGCCGTTGTCGCCTTCCGGCGGTGTGGACAGCAATTTGCCCGAGTCGTCGAGCACACTGACCGACTTGGAGTCCATCTCTGGCACGCTGGCCGACACCAGGTGAATGATGCCGGCAAGCTGGCTGCGATCCAGCGAGCGCCCGGCGTTCAGGCTCAGCAGCACCGAGGCAGAGGGTTTTTGCTGATCCCGAAAAAAACCATTCTGATTGGGCAAAGCCAGGTGGACGCGGGCGCTTTTCACCGATGACAACGCCTGAATCGAGCGGATCAGTTCGCCTTCGAGGCCGCGCTGAAAGGTCAGGCGCTCCTGAAACTGCGTCATGCCAAAACGGTTGGCGGTGTCCATCAGTTCAAAACCGGTGACCGTGCCTTTGGGCAAGCCTTGCGAGGCGAGCTTGAGCCGGGTGTCATAAACCATGTTGGCCGGCACCAAAATTGCGCCACCGCCGGCGGCATGCTGGTAAGGCACATTCATCTGCGTCAACTGCGCCACGATGGCGCCGCCATCCTTGTCAGCCAGGTTGGCATACAGCACGCGCCATTCGGCTTGGCGGCCCATCATCAGACCGATGATGCCGATCGCCACAAACAGCACGATGCCAACACCCAGCCGGATGCGCTGTGCCCGGTCCAGATTGGCCAGGCGCTGGCCAATGGTCGGGTTAACGGGAATGGCGGTGATGGCAGTGGCGGCGGACATGAGAATTTTTAAGGGAAAAAGTGCACAAGACAGTGTGCATGCCGATGATTATTTGGCCCTGATCTGAAAACATTAGCTTGAAAAGAGCGGCTTTTACCGGCTACTTCAAATTTATGTTGGGGCCGTGGCGTTGCTAGCATCCTTTTATCCCGCAATTTTGGGTGACCCACACCATGAACCTCAGACTTAATCCCACCACGATGCCGGTTGCGGTTCGGCCCAACCTGGGTGCCGCTGCGTCCAAGGCAGCGACCGGCGGCATTGAGTCGGGCGGATTTTCGGGCGCCCTGAAAAGTGCCCTGTCTTCCGTCAGCGCAGCGCAAAACAATGCCGGCAAGCTGCAGCGCGAGGTGCAACTGGAAAACCCCAAAGTCAGCCTGGAAGAAACCATGGTGGCGATTCAAAAGGCACAAATCGGGTTTCAGGCGACATTGCATGTGCGAAACCGGATGGTTCAGGCTTACACTGACATCATGAATATGCAGGTGTGAAGGCTGTGGTTGCCGGAGTTCTCCAAATATTTAATCAAATCGGCTTTTAGCGCCCGTCCAGCTTGCCTAGTTTGCTATAAACTTAATACTATTTAATCTACTGAATGAAGTTTTGTGATGCACGTTGTTATCCTTACCGGAGTTGCCACAGGCTCTTGGCAGCCACCTTTTTTCTGTCATCATTACCAGCATGGCGGCTTTAACGCCATGCGATTCAACGCAAATTAGAGGCAAGCCAGAATGGCGATCACAGACACTCTGATCCAGGCTATTGAATGGCAAACCCAGGGCAATCTTGATGCTGCCGTAGCGGCCTTCAACGAAGTGCTGGCACTTGATCCGAATAGCCCTCACGCACTCTATTCACTGGGCTTGATCGCAATGAACGCTGGCGAGTTGACCAACGCCTTGCAGTTGTGCGACCGTGGCATCAACGCTGCGCCAACATTTACCCAGCTTCATTACCTGCGTGCGGCCGTATTGCAGGCGATGGGGAACAAGGATGCCGCACTGGTCAGTTACGATGCCGCCTTGCAACTTGAGCCTGATCATGTCGAGGTGCTGCTTAACAGTGGTGCCATGCTGCGCACCATGTTCAGGCACAAGGAAGCCCTGGAGCGGTTCAACAAAATCCTCACCGCCAATCCCAACCACGAGGCCGCTTTGGCCAATTGCGGCATCATGCTGACGGAGTTCAAGCAAAGTGAGCCAGCCATTGCCATGTTTGAGCGTCTGATCAAGATCAACCCGGATTTCGACTACGCCCAAGGCTTGCTGTTTTATGAGCGCTTGCATATCTGCGACTGGACTGACTTTGAGAAACACAGAACCCAGATTGTGGATGACGTGCGTGCAGGCAAACGCGCCTGCAAGTCGCTGGCTTTTATGTCGGCATCCGACAATGCCAGTGACCACCTGATAGCGGCAAAGACATTTGCCAGCGCGTACTGCCCCAAAAAAGCACAGTCTTTTTGGCAAGGTGAACGCTACCGTCATAAGAAAATTCGCCTGGCCTATGTCTCTCCCGATTTTCGTGAGCACCCGGTGGGCCACCTGATGGCAGGGGTTTTTGAACTGCACGACAAAACCCGCTTTGAAACCATCGCCATTTCGATTGGCATAGATGATGGCAGTCGCCTGCGTGCCCGCATGCTCAAAGCGTTTGATAAATTCATTGATGCCCGCGAGATGACATCAGAGCAAATCGCACGGATGATGCGCGACATGGAAATTGACATTGCCGTGGACTTGGGTGGCTTTACCTCGGACACGCGCACCGACATTTTTGCCTATCGTCCCGCCCCGGTGCAAGTTAATTACCTTGGCTACCCCGGCACGATGGGTACTGATTATTATGATTACATCTTGGCTGACCGGCATGTTATTCCACCCGAGCATCAGCATTTTTATACTGAAAAAGTGGCTTACTTGCCTGATACCTATTTGCCCACCGACAACAGCGTCAATATTTCAGAGCGAACTCCAACACGCGCCGAATGTGGACTGCCTGAAACTGGGTTTGTATTTTGTTCATTTAGCCTGGATTACAAAATATCGCCGCCGGTGTTCGATGTCTGGATGCGGTTGTTAGTACAAGTGCCTGGCAGTGTATTGTGGCTCATGTCACGGGGCCAAACTCCCCAGAGAAACCTAAGAAGAGAAGCTGAAATAAGAGGGGTTGATCCTCTTCGATTGGTGTTTGCAGGTCGTGTGCCGTTGGTTGAAGATCATCTGGCGAGATACCGGCAAGCAGATATCTTCTTGGATACCCATCCCTACAATGCACATTCTACCGCAAGCGACGCGTTGATGGCGGGATTACCCGTGCTAACCTATATGGGAAGTAGCTTTCCATCGCGCGTGGCCGGGAGTTTACTACACTCCATTGGAATCCCTGAGTTAATTACATACTCGTTGGCCGACTACGAGGCTTTTGCACTTAAATTGGCATTAGATAAAAATGTATTGAAATCAACAAAAGAAAGAATATTAATCAACAGTTCAGTCAACCAGCTATTCAACACAAGACTTCATTATCAGAACCTTGAAAAAGTATATTTATCATTCCATCAGGAAAAGTTGCAAGCTGAATCGATTTTTGGGGAATTTTCTCCCTTTAGGCAGACAAATGCGCCGGACATTCAAGAAGAAATTGCCGACTCAAGCGTCTGTGATCACTATAAGATAGTTATAGACTGTGTCTTCTTTCAGAATTACCAGACAGGAATTGCAAGAGTTTGGAGGTCGCTACTAAAAGAGTGGTCTGACAATGATTTTTCGAAACATATAGTTATTCTTAGTCGCGAAAATACAGCTCCTATATTTAATGGGTTTCGGTATATCAATGTTCCGTTGCACAATTATGATGATATGGAGTCTGACCGCATAATTATCCAGCAGATATGCGATGCAGAACGTGCATCACTTTTCATCTCAACTTATTATTCTATGCCAGTTTCAACACCAAGTTTGATGATGGTACATGACATGATTCCGGAGGTGCTAGGTTGGGACACGGCTAATACACCAATGTGGCATGAAAAGCATAGGGCTATTCTGAATGCGCATCGTTTCTTTGCAGTTTCCCAGAATTCTGCAAATGATTTGCGACGCTTTTTCCCATCTATTGCGGCCGACCGCATAACCGTTACGCATAATGGTGTCGATCTTCACCGGTCTGGAAAACAAATCGTCAACCGTTTTTTAAAGGATATCGGCATTGATCGCCCGTATTTCCTTTTGGTTGGTGGACGCAGCAGTTACAAAAATGCGACTCTTTTCTTTTCTGCATTTGAACAATTCGGTGAACGTCGCAAGGATTTTTCAATTCTATGTACGGGGCCGCAAGAAGAACTTGAGGCAGAGTTCCGCTCGCGCGTAGGCGATGCAAAAGTTTACTTACTTAACCTTTCTGAGGATGACCTCCAGTCTGCTTACAGTGGTGCGATTGCTCTCATTTACCCTTCTCTTTACGAAGGATTTGGCATGCCAGTTATTGAAGCTATGGCCTGCCACTGTCCGGTCATCGCTTGTCCGAACAGTTCCATTCCCGAGATTGCCGGCGACGCTGCGATATTTGTTGGCGGACAGGATGTGGCAGGGATGTTGGAGGCACTTCAACAGGTTCGGAAACCACAGGTTAGGAGGCATCTGACCAAGAAAGGTGCACTCCAAGCAAAGAGATTTTCATGGAAGAAAATGGCAAAAGATATTAGCACTGAAATTGGATCTGTGGTGCTCGCTTTGGCTCATACGACACCAACAGAAACACCATTGGTCCGGAATGCGCGAAATAAAGTGGACGTGCAGGATATCAACTTTGCAGTTGAATTGTTGCAGTCCGGTAAGAGCATCCTAGCCAACGACGCGGCAATTAAGATTTTGGAAACTGAGCCAGAGAATGCTGTCGCCCTCCACATGTTGGGCTTACTGGCCTATCAAAAGGGCGACTTCAGCGAGGCAATTCGATTAATTGGTACTAGCCTGATGTTCTCAGATAGTGTGCCAGAAGCGTACATTAATCTTGGCTGCGCATATGCCTCTGTCGGGAATCACGAAGCTGCAATTGACAGTTTTTCCAGCGCTCTACGTCTGAGTCCTGAGCTTGAAATCGCTCGCCGCAACTTGGAAATTCTTCGAAGCACTTAGGAAACTTACAGCAGGTTTTTTTTTGGACCCCTATGAAAGTCGGATTTTTCATCCCAAACATGATTCCTAGTCACAACGTGAGTTGTCTTATGCAAGGCTTTCATGCCTTGGGTTGGGATGTTTATACGAATGGCCATATACATAATGGACTATATTCCAGGGGTATTTCTACGCCTTATGCCATTGCAAAATCAGGTTACTTGAATCTAGTGGGCAATAATGAACTATTGCATGATATTCTCGTAGTGGATGTTTCACATGGATATGGCGATAATCTCCAAACACTATCCAAAATTGCAGAATCTAGACCAGTAGTCGTTGTGAATATGGAAGATACAACCAATTTTTGGGATGCACCTGAATGTTTCATTGCGTTTACGGCCCACTTCAATCGCCTTGCAACCCGAGAGGGACGAATATTTCCACTCGGTATTGGTCTTTCCGACGACATCATTGAGTTGGCAAATGCTCAGTATCTTGGTAATAAGCGTAATGTTATTGTCAGAAATTTTAATGCAACGTTTTCTCAGTCTGTCCGAAATGCACTTGATTTGGTGCTTGTGGAGGGGTTAGAGAAATATTTCGAGGTTGATCGGCGCAATAGTACCCCTGAACAATACCTTCAGCAACTCAGCTCAGTAAATGCGGTTTGTGCCTATGGCGGCGAGTTTATTCCAGATTATTGGGGGTTCGAGTATCTTAGAGCAGAGTGGGAAAAACAAGGTCAGTTTACATACAAGTTTAAGTACATGGGGGCAACTCCGGTTGTACTACGCTGGGATAGCTGGCGCTATTTTGAGAGTGCTGTTATGGCGTGCGCGCCAATTCAACTCGATTTTGATAAGTATGGATTTGTCTTACCTGTTAATCCTGAACCCTGGGTGCACTACATTCCTGTTGATTTGAGTTATGCTAGTAACATTCCGCATGATCTTTCGGATAGGGTTAGCGATGATCCTGAATATCTTACAAAAATTGGCAGAAATGCAAGACAATGGGTACTAGAAAACTATTCTCCTTCCGCTCAAGCTAAATATGTACTATCAGTTATTGACTCATTATGATTGGAACTTTGATGCAAGCATGCGCTCGCTCACTTAAACTAATTTAGAACAAGAAGTTTAATATTTCATTAAGCCGGTGATAATAAGTTAGACACCTACTTCTGTTGCGTAGATGGCTGATTTGTAAGGAAACACAAACACCGGAAACGTATCTAACTTCTTGTTACCCGCTTACCTCACACCTTTATGGAGAATTTCATGAATAATTTGGTACATTTATCGAGGTTGCAAAATCTATCCGGAAAGAGAGTAACTTTGGTCATTCCTCCATCGCCCTTCCTGTTGGACGAACGTGTTTTTGTCAGTCTAGGTGTACTACGGGTTGCAGCTTCCCTTGAAAGTTGCGGAGTACATGTAGGTGTGATCGATTTGTCTGGGGTAGGAAATTTTCTAGAAGTGCTACGGGCTCATCTCACCTCCAGTAACATTGAGTGGATTGGAATAACCTGTACAACGCCACAGCTTCCTTCAGCGGTAAAACTGGCAGCGCTGATTCGGGAAATTGCGCCAGAGTTACGCGTAGTTTTAGGAGGGCCTCACGTGACACTCACCTATTCTGCACTAAAAGTTGAGAACAAACTTGGCATTTCCGACGGACGTGGTGCGATAGCAGCAAGGGTTCTTGAATCCTACTTTGATGTCCTGGTATCGGGAGATGGCGAATTCGCGGTGTTCGAGTTGTTCAAGAAGACTTGTCCAAAAGTTGTGGATGGCGACGACAACAGGGGGCCGCTGTTCATGTCCAATGCTGAGTATGAAGCTTCACCAATGCCCGCGCGCCATTTGATTGATCTGAGCAGCTACCATTACGCAATAGAAGGTTTTCCAGCGACCAGTTTGATTGCGCAGTTGGGGTGTCCATTCCACTGTGGATTTTGCGGAGGGCGAAACTCCAAGAGTCTTCGTTTAATTCGGAATAGAAGCACAGTATCCATTGTTGATGAAGTTAGGCTATTGCATCTAACGTATGGTTACACTGGCTTTATGTTCTACGACGACGAACTTAACGTGAGCAAGTCCTTCGTGCAACTTCTCAATTCCCTAAGTGCCTTGCAGCACGAATTAGGCGTAGAGTTTCAGCTCCGAGGTTTCGTGAAGGCAGAGTTGTTTACTGACGAGCAAGCAGAGGCAATGGCCCGAGCAGGATTCCGATGGATATTATGTGGATTTGAGGGTGCCAATCCACGAATTCTTGAGAATATCGATAAATTGGCCACTGTGGAGGATAACTCACGTGTCGTCGAACTTTCACATAAACATGGTCTGAAGGTAAAGGCACTGATGTCCGTTGGACATCCTGGCGAAAGCGAAAGGTCAATACTCGATATCAGAGATTGGTTAATAACCATGAAAGTTGAAGATTTTGACTGCACAGTCATCACTACTTATCCAGGCACACCATATTACGACTTGGCGGTAAGAAATCCTGCTCAACCGGGTGTCTGGACCTATACACACAAGAGGACCGGTGACCGATTGCACGCATACGAACTTGATTATACGGTTACTCCAGACTACTATAAAGGAGACCCCAACGGGGGTTATAAATCATATGTTTTTACTGATCATCTATCTGCAGGCAATATAGTTTCTTTGCGGGATGACGTTGAGCAGCAAGTCAGGAAGGCATTAAACATTCCTTTCAATCCTGGAAAAGCTGCGATTCGTTATGAACATTCGATGGGGCAGGGGTTACCTGAGCATATCTATCGCGAAACTTCACTATTGCGGCATAGTGCCGGTGTTGCAGCTTCAAACGCTGCTCCTACAAAAGATGTGTGACTATGATTGACTTGAATAGCCAGAGCATTACCGCTCTTTTTAATCACATGTTCAATGAGGGTTTCGTAAACCGACTGGCTCACGATACGATTAGTTTTTTTCAAGACCCTGCTTTCTTCAGTCTTGCATTGGCAAAGCAGCGACGACTTAGAAAGTTGGCGTTGACTTTTTCTCGTCCGGGCAAGAGATGCGTTTTTGTTAGTCATACGCTTCGTAACTTAACGTTAGATACTGATTTGTATGATGTATGTTATTTACCAAAGGGTTATTTTAGCGATCTTACTGATCTGGATGTTATGAAGCGCGCTGCATACATCGAGTGTGGCATCGTCATCATCAACAATAATGATTCTCATGAAAAAGGCAATGCCAATGGTTACGTTCAGGTTTTCAACCAGTCTCCCAATACACTGTTTGTAGTCTGGGACTTCGACAATCACCATTGGCTATCGTTGAGTCCAGCACTCGCTGCACATAGCGATGTTTATGTACCAGCTCACATGGACAATCACTACCTGCTCTCCAAGTACAACAGTGCTGTCACCGATCCGGTAGCCGCCGGAGTCATTCAATGGACAAGTAGTTTTCTGGCCACCAACGTGGGAGAGATACTTCACAGTACCAGGGTTTCGACATCATTGGGGATGCATATTCCTTATTCCGCATTTTCTTACCGAAGTCAGGTTATCGTTACATTAAGTCAAAAAATTCCGTCCATAGGATTTAGCTCACATGATTTCCACGAGCGAAGCGATCGCGATCGATTTCAGGAATGGCACGGATTTAAGTCCCATTGGATTGTTCCAGTGTTAAATGATATACCAATTCGTATTTTTGATGCTCTCGTTACGGGTGGCATCCCAATCGTCCCCGAATCACTGCGTTTTATACATCCTATCAGTGCGATACCGCGAGAACATATTATATTTTATGATGCCGATGATATTATGGATCCTGAACGTCTTATAATAATTGCAAATAAAATGTTTGACGTTGGTGGCCCAGGTAACATCGTTCAACGGCATCGGTTCGCACTGGATCACCATCACGGCGATCAAAGCTTTCGTAAAATAATGTCGTATGTTAACGAGAAAATAGAAAATATATGTTAAATCAAATCATTCCCCCAGAAATAAAAAACGACATGTTTTACTCAGCCTTGAAGATGATGGCCAGCAATCCTCATGTCAAGACAATCTTGGAAATCGGTTCTTCCAGTGGCCAAGGTAGCACTGAAGCGTTTGTCGAAGCAATTCGCGTGCGTCAAGACAAGCAGAGTGTTCGTCTATTTTGCATGGAAGTCAGCAAGGAGAGATTTGCAAATCTTGCCAAAGCATACGCCAACGATACTTTCGTCAAATGCTACAATATGTCTTCAGTGGCGTTGAACGAGTTTCCTCGGAGGGAAGAGGTGGTCAATTTCTATAACACCACACATACTATTTTAAATGCCTACCAACTCGATCAAATCCTCGGATGGTTGCAGGCGGATATTAACTATGTCGTATCTTCTGGTCTACACTTTAATGGCATTCATCGAATAAAGCAAGAAAATCAAATCGACATATTCGATTTAGTGCTGATTGATGGCTCAGAATTTACTGGAGAGCGTGAATACTACGCGGTAGCTGGCTCTCGCATAATCGCTTTGGATGACATCAATGCGCACAAGTGCTTTAATGTCTATCATATGTTAAAAAATCATGCTTCCTATCGGTTGGTAATTGAAAACTTTGAACTGCGACACGGCTTCGCAGTGTTCGAAAGACGGTTTTGAGTTTGAGCAAAAGAATGCACCAATGCAATGCAAGTCTATTCTAAAACGGAAGCAACATGAATCAGGTATTGGTAACAGGTGGAGCCGGATTTTTGGGTAGTCATCTCTGTGATAGACTGGTTAAAGCTGGTACCGATGTTATATGTTTAGATAATTTTTTTACTGGCTCCAAGTCAAACATTAGGCATTTGCTTTCAAATAACAACTTTGAATTAATTCGTCATGATGTGACAGTACCGATATATCTGGAAGTTGATAGGATATTTAATCTGGCATGCCCCGCTAGCCCTGTGCACTATCAGCACGACCCTGTTCAGACTACCAAAACTAGTGTTCACGGTGCTATTAATATGTTGGGTTTGGCGAAACGTTTGAAGGCAAGAATACTACAAGCATCGACAAGCGAAGTGTACGGCGATCCAGTGGTGCATCCCCAAGTTGAATCATACTGGGGTGCTGTAAATCCCATTGGCATTCGCTCCTGCTATGACGAAGGTAAAAGATGTGCAGAAACACTTTTTTTTGATTATAGGCGGCAATATGGGTTGGAAATAAAAGTAATTAGGATATTCAACACTTATGGACCAAGAATGCATCCTAAGGATGGTCGGGTTGTCAGTAACTTTATTGTGCAGGCACTAAAAGGTGAATCAATAACACTCTATGGCATGGGCTCTCAGACCCGTAGCTTCTGCTATGTTGACGACCTGATTGATGGCATGCTCATGATGATGGATTCGCAAGCTGATTTCACAGGTCCTGTGAATCTTGGAAATCCCAGCGAGTTTAGCATGCTGGAACTTGCAGAAAAGGTCTTGTCGATCACTGGATCAAATTCGAAACTGATCTTTCTTCCACTGCCTGAAGACGACCCAAAACAGCGCCAACCAGATATCCAACTTGCTAAGAAAAAGCTTGATTGGGAACCTTCAATATGTCTTGATGATGGTTTGAGGGAGACGGTCTTGTATTTTCAAAAGATTCTTGCCCTTTAAAATATAACAGCGTTGTTCTAAGTAACACCTTGTTTAAAAACAATGGGTTACGGTCGGCATATTTGGTGAACTCAGTCAAAATCATCTAAATCATCTAAATCATCTAAATCATCTAAATCATCTAAATCATCTAAATCATCTAAATCATCTAAAAGGCGGAGTTATAAAGTTGCGATCCCTGTGACTTCAAAGAGAACTACAGCGGGAACTCCTGCTTTCAGAGCAACTTGCCAGAAGGGCCATTCTTCAATAGAAAAATGTACGGAACATCAGAAGACTGTAAAAAGTGGTGTCGTCCGTGACAGGACATAATATGATCTAGCACACTATTGAATCTGTCTAGTGATGTTGATGAAATCAGTATTGCACCACCTTCCATCGTGGCATGCAAAATACTGTCGATATTTTCAGCACAAATATCTGGTGTCGAAAAAGCGTCGCATCTTATTATGCTAATATCTGGTTTAAATTCGCCGACAAATCCGGCCCTCAGCCTTTGAAGCGAGGTATTCATGTCGCCGGTAATGATGGATGCCTGTCCCATGAATCCAAGATTTAACAATTTTGAATGTGGTAGGTTGTCCACATAATGTTGAAAATCCGGTGTCTTGTCTGATTCATTGTAATCATCCATGACGTGTATTTCTCCAAAGGGACACAACGCAGCATAGGCCAAGGTTGCGAGCCCACTCTGACAGTTAAACTCAAGGTAACACGTCGGTTTAAATTTTGTGCAGTACCAAGCAAGACTCGCAATCAGCAGGTATTCCGTACTTCCAGGAGGTATGCTGTTGAACCCTGGCAGCCCCGGACAAACCGTAGCCAGTAGTTGATTGATTTCTATCAATGCGTTACCCTGGTCGGGTCTTGAAAAATGGAGGTTGCTATGCACCGTTTCCCGGATGATGCAACCGCTCGTCTCTGCAAGGGACTCATCAGGAATACCCCAATCTGGATTATTTCTTCCGACCTGGTTGCTGAATATAATGGATTTGGCTGGTTTTCGGGTTGCAGTCACGTCAGGATTTTGGCTCATATCGTAAGCCATAATCCCAAATGGCTCAAGGGAAATGCCGGGATATTTCTGATTGACTCTCAAACCCCACTCGGTGTCTGAACCTCCCCATCCCGAGCTGTCCTCTATGAAGCCCTGGCACTCTGCCCATATGTCCCGATGCAGCATCAGGCCACCGTAGCCTCCATTCAAACCAATGTAGTAGCGATCATGAAAGAGATTTCTGCTGCAAAGTTGAATATATCTATCCCACTCTAGTATATCAGGTTGTTTCTCAACAATTTGCCATGGAATGTGCTTTCGATCCAGGTACAGTGCTGACCTCTTGGTGTCAAAACAGGTTAGGGTTTGGCCCGATAACACTTGAATAATATTGCGCAGCGCCGTCTCAGTCAAAAGAATATCTGCTGGCATGACCATTGCGTAGGTTCCGCAGCAACGCCGCAGCCCTACATTCACGGCTACTTCTGTGTTAAATAGCCCACCGCCATAATGGTATTTGTCGGCGATAGCAGCAGGAACTTCTATGAATTTGCAAATATCGTTGGCGTCAGAAGACAATTCCAAGTCGTTTCGAAGTGGAGTCTTACTATTCCAGTCAATCACCACAATTTCTGTGATCTCTTTGATGTCGGCCCTTAAACAATTAAGGCTTGCATAATTGATGGAGGTGCGGATTCTGTATTTGAAGTCCCCAAGATAATTATCATTTCTTCCACATAGTATGATGGAAAGAAGCTTGCTATGTGTCTTAATATTGGTCATGGTCTGGTTCATATTGGAATTGTGCGACAATAACGACGCTATAGACCGCAGCTCCAATGCATTTCTGGTGAATTATTTGCTGGATGTGTCTGCCAGAATGGTGAGCGCAAGCAGTGCAATATCTGGCAAAAGGCATATATTTTCATTCATAATATGTTGCCGAACCTGCATGGAATCAAGAAAAACCAGCTCGCATGATTCCATTTCGTCATCGAGTGGGTCGTTCGTCTTGATTATGGATCGGGCATGAAAGAAATGTGCGCGACAAATCCCACGTGTTCCGTCCACGACAAACGAACCAAGTCCCTGCCAATAGCTAGAACAGTAGCCTGTTTCCTCTAGCAACTCGCGTTGTGCTGCTTGGTCAGGGATTTCGTTCGGCTGGATTCCGCCTGCGGGAGATGTGAGAACAAAACGGCCCACAGACGGCTTGAATTGCCTTTCCAGTAATACCCTTCCGTCATTATCTTGGGCACATACTATTGCGTAATCCTGGGATTCGATTCTGTAGTAGTCATCTATAATTCTCCCGGAGGGCAGCTTAATGCAGTCACGAAGCACAGAAAACCAAGGTGGTAAATTCAGTACATGATGTGTTGACAAGATATTCCAGGGTCTCATTGGGTTGAAATTCATCGGCGATCTTTGGAATGGTATTGAATTAAAATAATATCAAGAATTTAGATACATTTGAAATATCGTATTTTTGTAAATGCAGGAATGGTAAATCACATACGCTAGTTTTGTGCATTGTATCGATGCAGAGGCGTAATTGAGGAGTGTGTTGGTAGTTGCATGAAACTTTGGGGTGAAAAGTGCTTCTGGTCCGCAACAGGCTGGGACAATATGCTATGAACTTTGGTGCAATCTACCTGCCTGAGGTGGCGGCCGACTCGTGATCATATTTCCATTGGGAAGCGCTCCGCACTGAAGTTACAAAGTCAGGCTTTTCAATCAGGGCAGTCCCCGTGACTTCCGATATAGTAAGGCCATGAAACAGAAAAAAGCGCTTATCACCGGAGTTACCGGGATGGTGGGGTCTCATCTTGCAGACTTCCTGCTGGCAGAAACCGACTGGGACATCTTTGGCATGTGCCGGTGGCGCAGTCCGCTGGACAATGTCTCTCATTTGTTGGACAGAGCCAATCGGGGTGATCGGCTCATTTTTGTTGCGGGCGACTTGCGTGACTACATCTCCCTGATGAATGCGGTGGAGGAGGTTCGTCCTGACTATGTATTCCATCTGGCGGCCCAGAGTTATCCCAAGACCAGTTTTACGTCGCCACTGGATACGCTCGACACCAACATTCTGGGGACGGAGCGCTTGCTGGAGGCGTTAAGGCGCGTTCAAGGAATAGACCCCGTCATTCATGTGTGCGCTTCATCGGAAGTCTATGGACGGGTTCCCCGAGAAAAATTGCCGATCAATGAAGACTGCAGCTTTCATCCGGCTTCCCCCTATGCGATATCCAAGGTTGGGACGGATTTGGTGGGGCGGTACCATGCCGAGGCGTATGGTCAGCGGGTGGTGACAACGCGTATGTTTACGCATACCGGGCCACGGCGCGGGGATGTGTTTGCGGAGTCGACCTTTGCCAAACAGATCGCACTGATTGAAGCAGGGCGCATTCTGCCTATCATCAAGGTGGGCAACCTGGATTCTTTGCGTACCTGGGCGGATGTGCGTGACGCGGTGCGCGCTTACTACCTGTTGGTGACGACAAATCCCATACCCGGCGAGTCGTACAACATCGGTGGGGACTATTCCTGCACGGTGCGTGAAATGCTGGATTTTTTGTTGTCCATCTCAACGCATCCAGGCATTAGGATAGAGGTTGATCCGGAGCGCCTGCGTCCCATTGACGCCGACCTCCAGGTGCCTGACACGGCGAAGTTTACGCAGCATACAGGCTGGAAACCAGTGATTGGATTTGAGCAAACCATGCGCGATCTCCTGAATTATTGGCGTGAAAGAATTGCTGCAGGCACCATGGTTTTGACGCGCTAGGCGTTCGGTTTTATTTCATGGGTTGTATTGGAGTGTGCAATGAAAGTCGAAAAAACAAAACTTGATGGCGTATTGCTGGTCAAACTGGAGGTATTTGAGGATTTTCGCGGTCAGTATGTGGAAACCTACAATGAAGCCATTTACCGGGAGCATGGCGTGGATATGCACCTGGTTCAGGATGATATTTCTGTATCTTCGCGCAATGTGTTGCGCGGCATTCATGGGGATGCAGAAACATGGAAACTGATTACTTGTCTGTATGGAAGCTTTTACCTTATGGTTGTGAATAACGATGCTGACTCACCGCAGTATCGCCAGTGGCAGGGTTTTACGTTGTCAGACACCAACAGACATCAGGTGCTTGTACCTCCAAAATTTGGCAATGGTCACCTAGTGTTGAGTGAAAAGGCCATATTCCACTACAAGCAAAATACCTACTATAACCCGGCAGGCCAGTTCACTATAGTGTGGAATGACCCCGCCGTTGGTGCCTGGTGGCCTGTGGATAATCCGATACTTTCGCGTCGCGATCAGGCTGGACATTTTGTAAATTGAACGTCTTGTACGCCAACATCCAAATAATATTTCATACCGGACTTCACGATGTTCCATAATTCCAATGTCTTGGTGACTGGCGGTACAGGGTTTGTGGGTGTTAACTTGATCCGGCGGCTGCTTGGCATGGGTGCCAATGTGACAGCAACTCTCCATCGCAGGGATGCAGTGATTCATGGTGACCGTATCCATTACATTCGCGCAGATTTACGCCAACAGGAAAACTGTCAGGCAGCGGTGCGTGGTGCAGATTATGTATTCATGTGTGCAGCACATACCTCGGGTGCTGCAGTCATAGAAAATACACCACTGGTGCATCTGACACCCAACATATTGATGAACATCAGCATGCTCGATGCTGCGTACCAGGCGGGCGTCAAGAAATTCCTGTTTATCAGCAGTAATGTGGTGTACCCATTGACAGATTTCCCGGTTGCCGAGGACGATGTAACCAATCTATTTTTCGAGAAGTACCATATATCAGCCTGGATGAAACGCTTTACCGAGATTGTGTGCGAGATGTACGCCACCCGGATCAAAAATCCCATGAAGGTATGTGTGGTGCGCCCTGCCAATATGTATGGTGAATTTGACGATTTTGAATGGGAAACATCGCATGTAATTCCTGCGCTGGTGCGCAAGGTGGTGGAACGGCACGATCCGATTGAAGTATGGGGCGATGGCAACGATCTCAAAGAGTTTATTTATATCCAGGACTTTGTGGATGGAATGCTGCTGGCAATGGAAAAACTGGATGGATTTGTTCCCATCAATATCGCTGCCGGACAACCAGTCACTGTCAAAGAGGTGTTGCAGTGGTTGCTCAAAATAGATGGCTATGCAGATGCAAAAATCAGCTTCAATACTGCAAAGCCTTCCATGATTCCAAAACGGCTGATTGACATTTCAAAGGCACAAAAGATGCTGGGGTTTCGTGCATCAACCTCTCTGGATGAGGGTTTGCGCAGAACTGTACGTTGGTATAGGGAATATTTTTAGTGCAGGCGGCATCCATTGAATGATGTGTGTGGATTCCGGGATACCAGTAATGCAGGGCAATGGTGCCGTTGCGTGCAAATTCTAATTTATGAAGGCGGAGCAAGGTATGTCAAAAATAAGTGTACGGCCCCAGGATATCATTTTGTTTCATGTGGGGGGATCCATGGGGAATTATGGCCCCATTGATTCGATCATTCACAAGTTTCCACGGAACTGTGTCGTGGTGGGTTTTGAGGCAAGACAGGATGAGAGTGACAAGGAAGTTGATACGTCGCTGACACCGCTGGGTGTTCGTTTGCACTTGGTCAATGCGTTTATCGGAGAAAAGGATGGTCATGTGCAGGATTTTTATATTAACAAACATCCGGAAAACAGTTCTGGTTTACCGCCCAATCCGCAGGTTCTGGAAGAAATATGCCCGGTTCCCTATGCAGACGACAAACCGACATGGGGTGTGAATACCGCCCTGGACCGCAAGGAGACGGTAACAACCAAGAGTTTGAAAACTGTTATCAAAGAACTCGGGGTGACTCCGGACGTATTGAGTATTGATGCCCAAGGGCTGGAAGTTGCAATTCTGAAAGGAACAGGAAATTATCTCAAGGATGCGGTTGCGCTGGTGACCGAGGTGGAGTTTTTTGAAATTTATGCCGGGCAGGGTCTGTTTGCAGATCAGGCAATCCTGCTGAAAAAACGCGATTTCCGACTTGCTGAATTATTGAATTCCCAAAACTGGTATCCCGGTGTCAGTTGTGGAAAAGGATATCTAACAGTGTCGGAAGCCTTATGGTTCAAACAACTGGATGCTTTTTTTACCGAATCAAAAAATGATCAGGATTCGATGTTGAGAGGGATCAAATTTGCGGCAGTTGCGTTTTGTTTTGAATATTATTCAACCGCCTATTTGATAATTGAACGACTGATGGCCAACAATTCTGCGAGTGCGGTGGAAAAATGCTGTATCGACCATGACTATGGAATTTTGTTGAGCGTCCACTCGCAGGTAAATAAATTACAGGAAGACGAACACGAACGCTGGCGTCTCGCGTCCAAGACACAAGTTTCCTGATAACTAAATCCCATGATGATGCAATCTTTCGTGAGGCAGCCTCTTGAGGTTTCGCTGTCACTGTACCGAACGCTGTTTCTCGCCCGGCGTTGCGAGGAATATATTGTCAAAATCTATCCGGATGACAATATGAAAACCCCGATGCATATGTCCATGGGGCAGGAGGCCGTGTCCGTGGGCGTATGCAAGGCACTTCATGGCAGAAGCGACGTGATGGCCAGTTACCGCAGTCATGCGGCCTATTTGGCACAGACCGAAGACTGTGTTTCATTTTTTGGCGAATTACATGGAAGGGTCAATGGAACCGCCAACGGCAAAAGTGGCTCCATGCACCTGGCGGATATTCCCAGGGGAATGTTGGGCTCTACCGGCATCGTAGCTGCGGGGATTCCTGTGGCGATGGGGGCGGCCTATGCCAACAAGCAAAGGGAACCGGGACGTGTTGCCGTGGCATTTTTTGGCGATGGTGCCACCGATGAAGCTGCATTTTGGGAGTCACTCAACGCATCCTGTTCCATGGGACTTCCGATGCTGTTTGTTTGCGAGGACAACGACCTTGCAGTCCATACGAGAAAGGCGCAACGCCAAGGGTTTAAGTCCTTGTCTGCCGTGGTTCGCCAGTACAACTGCCTGGTTTTTGAAGACGGTACGAACGATGTTGAAAGCATTTATGCCATGGCAACCGAGGCCGCAGCTCGGGTGTTTTCTGAGGGGAAACCTGCATTTTTGAGTGTGCGTACGTACCGTTATCTTGAACCCTGCGGCACCAGCATGGACAGCACAGCGCCCTACCGCAAGCCAGAGGAAGATGCTTTTTGGAAAAACCGGGACTGCGTGTTGCTGCAACGCAATCGTTTGCTGGGTCTGGGAGTTTTAGAAACTAATCTATTGGCGATGGAAAATGAAATCAACCAAGTCATTGAAGCCAGCATAGATGCGGCCAAGGCTGCTGCGCATCCCAGTGCAGAACTGCTGCACCATGGAGTGTTTTATGAGACAAATTAGTTTTGCATCGGCTATTCAGGAGGCATTGTCCCAGGAAATGGCCATTGACCCGTCCGTATTTGTGTATGGCATTGGGGTTCCGGATTTCAAGGGAATATTTGGAACCACGCTGGGTCTTGCGGAAAAATATGGTTCGGATCGGTGCTTTGATACTCCGCTGAGTGAAGATAGTATGGCCGGATTCGCCCTAGGTGCGGCTTTGAAGGGGATGCGACCCGTACATAACCATATCCGGGTTGATTTTCTTCTTTTGGCGATGAATCAAATCGTTAATATGATATCCTGCCATAACTATATGACGGGTGGACACGCGCCTGTGCCCATCGTAATGCGTGCAATTATTGGGCGCGGCTGGGGGCAGGGTGCGCAGCATAGCAAGAGTTTATTTTCCTATTTCACCCATATTCCCGGATTAAAGGTCGTCGCACCGACCACTCCCAAAGATGCCAAAGGGCTTTTGATTGCGGCAATCCGCGACAATAATCCGGTTATCTTTCTGGAACATCGCTGGTTGCACTGGATAGAGGGTGATGTCCCCGAAGAATCTTATGAGATACCCTTGGGTGTTGCCAATGTTTTGCGGGAGGGAATTCATCTGACAGTGGTTGCGACTTCGTGGATGAATGTGGAGGCAGTTCAGGCCGCAACCCTGCTCGCTGCACAGGGTATCCATATTGAAGTGATTGACCCGCGCACCTTGGCACCTTTGGATATTCAGCCGATCGTTGCATCGGTGCAAAAAACAGGCCATTGTCTGGTGGCAGATTATGACTGGGTGCATTCCGGGTTTAGTGCGGAGGTGGCAGCCCAAGTGAGTGAGCTGTGTTTTGGTGTACTGCGGCAACCTGTGCGCCGCATTGGTTTTGCGCATACGCCCTGTCCTACCGTGCGCACATTAGAAAATCATTTTTACCCGAATGCGGAAACGATTGTGCGAGCGGTGGAAGACATGCTTGGGCGTCCTCGGATGGATTTGAGTACCGTTGACTTTTTAAGCCACGAGCGGCGGTTTCGAGGGCCATTTTGAGCAGTTTGAGCCATTTTGATTTACACGCTGATTTTTACCCATTCTGGAATTAAACCTGCCATGTCCTCCACCCTGACTGTCGCCGATTTTGCCGATTTGTTTGGTATTGATGCCAATACGATGCCTGCGGTTTGTATTGAAATGATCCAGTCACGCAATTGGGCCTATTCGCCCTATTCGCAGACTGAGCGCGACAAATTGATACTTGACTTCCTGGGGCGTATTCGCAACCGCCAGTTTTCGGTGGTGGCCGAGGGCGATAAAACCCGCTGGCTGGAAGGTTGGGGTGAAAACCTGAAGGAATTTCAACTGTCGAGCGGAAATCTGAATGCATTGTTGCCGCGCTATATTCGTCCCCATATGCCGGTGCGGTTGTATGGTAATTTTGTCAAAACCGAGGATCCATTTTTCGAAAAACAATGGTACGAGGTTTTTCGGGAGTGGCTGTTTCTGACATTTTTCCGGAGGTTTGACCACATATTTGAATTCGGTTGTGGTTCCGGATTTAATGTGGCGCGGCTGGCGGAGTTATATCCTGCGGCGACGATTCATGGTCTGGACTGGGCGCAGCCATCGGTCGAAATTGTTGAAAACCTGCGATCCTTGAAAGGTTTGAATACGCACGGGCATCTTTTTGATTTTTTTGAACCCGATTACAGTCTGGATATTCCTCCCAATTCGGCAGTGGTGACGATTGGTGCACTGGAACAGACCGGGGAAAATAATGTTAAGTTTTTGCAGTTTCTCATGGATAAACGGCCTGCGTTAGTTGTGCATGTGGAGCCTACTTACGACTGGTATGACCCGCACTCGCTGGTCGACCATTTGGCCATCACCGCACATGAACTCCGCAATTTTTGGCGTGGCTACCACAAGCAGTTACTAAATCTCAAGGAGCAGGGGCTGGTGGAAATTCTCAAGACCAAGCGTGCCCATTTTGGCAGTCTGGTGCTGGAGGGGTATTCGCAGACGATCTGGCGGCCTGTGTAAGGTGGTGCCATGGATTTTGGATTGATCGGAAAGCGTGCCTTGGTGACGGGCGGTAGCCACGGTATCGGGTTGGCTACTGCGATTGCGCTGGCGCGAGAGGGGTGCGATGTGGCGATTTGCTCCAGAAGCGATGATCGGCTGGCGTATGCTAGGGAGGTGTTGCAGCCATTCCAACGCGAGGTGATTGCACGGCCTTGTGATGTCCATTCGGGCGAGTCGATCCAGGCGTTTTGCACTGAGGTGATCGGGACATGGGGCGGGGTCGATATTCTCGTCAACAACGTTGGTGGCGGTGGTCGGTGGGGGCTTGCCAGTGTGGAAGATACCGATGAGAAAGTCTGGATGGATGTGTACGAAAAAAATGCGCTCGCCACCATCCGTTTTACGACCCGGATGCTTCCCTTTATGCGTGCAAAAAAATGGGGGCGAGTCGTGACGATTACCTCCCGTTTGGGGCGCGAGGGTGGCGGGCGTCCATGGTTCAATATGGCCAAGGCGGCACAAACCAGCATGATGAAATGCCTGGGGATGAACCATGATTTGGCCGGGGATGGCATTACTTTCAATAGCATCGCGCCGGGCAACATCATGATTCCGGGTACGGGGTGGGAAGATGAAATGAAGCGTGATCCGCACGGGTTCCAGAGCTATGTGGCGCAGGAATGTCCATTGGGGCGCCTGGGAACCCCCGAAGAAGTCGCGGCGGTAGTTGCGTTTATTTGTTCAGAACAGGCAGGGCTTGTGAATGGCGCTGCCATTGCTGTGGATGGCGGTGAAAGTCGGGCGTTTTAACGGCTGCGATACACCTGAATTGATAGCGGTTTGAACTACGTTTGATTGATGCGGCAATGGGTGCGGGGAGGTATGCTGCTAATCCCTCGCCATCTCTCAGGAGCCGTTATGAAAATTGTTGTTGATGTACCAAACCACTATTTGGATGCCATGCACCGCGCACCGCAAGATTTTGCCAATGAGGCCAAATTGGCGATGGCGGCCAAGCTGTTTGAAATGGGGCGCTTGTCTTCCGGCATGGCCGCCAGCTTGATCGGGCTCGACCGCGTCACCTTCTTGGCGCAGTTGCAGCGCTTTGGCGTGCCCATGATGGACTTGGATGCTGAAGAACTCGCTATGGATGTGCGCAATGCCTGAGCGCAACCCAGTGCTGGTGACCAATACCACGCCGCTGATCGCCTTGGTCGCGGCTACGGGGAGTTTGGATATTTTGCAATTTTTATACCGTCGGGTCGTTGTGCCGCTGGAAGTTGCGCAAGAAGTGCGAGTTGGTGGGCAGCAGTCTTTTGGCGTGGATGTGTTTAACCGTGCCGACTGGCTGGATATCCAAAGCACACCAGTCCCACTGCAGCCATTTTTGAAGAATTCTTTGGATGTTGGCGAAGCCAGCGTGATCCAAACTGCTATGAATTTGGAGTTGCCTCTGGTGTGTATTGATGAAACGGCTGGCCGACGCGTTGCGCGACTGTGTGGCTTGACCTTGACGGGCTCAATTGGCGTTTTGCTCAAGGCGCAGCGTTTGGGCTACAGCATTGCGATTCCCCATGCTCTACAGCGCATGCGTGAACATGGCATTTGGCTCAGTGACAAAGCGGTGCAGTTCGCCTTGACGCAAGCTTGAACTACACACGCACCACGTGGATGGCGGTGGTCGGTGGGGGCTTGCCAGTGTGGAAGATACCGATGAAAAAGTCTGGATGGAGGTGTACGAAAAAAATGCACTCGCTGCCATTGCGGTGGATGGCGGGGAAAGTCGGGCGTTTTGAATGGCCGAGATGAACCTGAATTGATAGCAGTTTGAACTACGTCAATTTGCCACTAGCCTACATTAAACAAGCGCATCATGCTATTGTTTTGCGTGTATATTTCTAAAGTCTTGGCGCATCACATCTTGGCAAGGTCCAGTCCTTGGGGTGGTGTTGGCGACGCAGGGTGTACGAAAAAGCGGGTTATTCCATGCTCTTCCAAGATGGCATCCATCAATCGGGTTGGCAGCGTTCCCTTCTCCACGGCCTGTACATTGCGTGAAACCTCGTCCTCTGTCAGCATTCCGGCGAGTACGGTGGCGACCCCTTGAAATGAAAAACAGAACCTGAGTGCGGCTTCGTACAGTGGGCCGGCACCGTGCTGCTGAACCAGCCGCGCGAACAGTGCACTGCCTTCGATCCAGCATTCCCGTTGCGCCACGGGCCAGCCAAGCCGGTGATCTCCGTCCGGAAAAACCGTAGTACGGTCAATGTGTCCGCTGAGGAAGCCAAAACACAGCGGTGTGCGGGCGATCAGGCATTGTTGATGTTCTTGCAGTCGTGTCAGCAGTTGGCACTCCTGTGCACGGATGTCCATCATGTTGAAATTGGACTGAATGGTCGCTATCTCGGGATGATCCTGAAGTGCCAATGCATCTTCCGGTGAGCGCACTGATACCCCCAGTGCACGTACCTTGCCTTCCGACACGAAAGTATTCAGGGTGTTCAGAATATCCGGTTGCGTTTGCAGCCAACCCGTTGGAGGATTATGAAGTTGCAATATATCCACATATTCGGTCTGAAGTCTGCGCAGGCTATTTTCCAGAGAAGCACGCATCCCTTTGGCCGAAAAATCGGACGGGCCGTCATAGGAATTCCAGCCGACTTTGGTGGCTATAATTACGGAATTACGCACAGATTTGAAGGCCCGCCCCAGCAGGGTTTCACTGTGACCAGCTCCGTAGACATTGGACGTATCAAACAGCGTTATTCCAGATGCCGCAGCGTGGTGCAAGGCACGCAACGATACTTTGTCATCGGTTTCCCCATAAGACGTGGCACCGGGAGTCCGCCCGCCAACTCCCCATGCGCCAAATCCAAGCACTGAAACTTCAATAGGGGTTTTGCCGAGTCGCTGGTATTGCATGGGGTTCTCAATAATGGCCCGCCAACTGGCGTTCCGAGGTTTTGTTGGAATACAGATAGGCACCCTTCTTGTTACCCCACCAGACCACCTCGCGGCACCAGCGCTGCAAATCATCATAGTATGCTGCGGATCTTTCCACGTGCACTGTGGTTGGTTTTTTCTGTATTTCTGCCATTTTTCCGGAACGTATGTTCTGGTAAAAACTGATCAAATCAAAATCCAGGTCAACATGAATGTCGGAGGTTACACCGGGTTGTTTGATGAGTGCAATATTCAATTTCAGGGCATCCGCAAGCACATGTTGCGCCATTGACTCTGGATTCTCGACCAGTTGGCTGCGCAGCAGGCGATCGGCTTCTTCGTACAAAGCGGCCAGACGTCCTTCCACGGATAATCGGATAAACTGGAATTCATCTGCCGGCCAATAGATACCAAGGTATTCTTTGGAATAGACATATTCCGAACCGCCCTGCTGGATGGAGCTGGCTTCCTGCAAAAAGAAATCCCTTATCTGCGCAATCAGCGGATAGTCGTCCGCGCTGACGTTCATGAAGGATTCAATCAATTCACCATAATGCATTCCGGTACTTTGGTGCTGCACCATCAAGGGTATCTGCATGATTTTGTCAAAGTACAAAAACGCGGTCATCCAACTGAAGGCACGTGTACGCCGCCACTCTGCCGGTGGGGTGGCGTGTGTGCTGATAACAAGTTCCTGGTATTCGGCAACATCATCTTCGGACACCAGCTTTTCACCGTGAATATTGATGATCTCGGAACGAACCACCTGGATGCCATATTGTTTCTGGTAGGCCGGATTACCCATCTCGGCATTGGGCAGGATGGACAGGTTATTGAACTGAATTCGGTTGTGCTGTCCATCCTGTATCAGGCGACTGACCCCGGCTACAAAGGTCTGGTAGGTCTCTCCGGGCAGACCCAAAATCAGATCACTATAGGTTTCCACTCCGTCCAGCGTAAAACGCCGCTGCAGTTCGGAATAGGTCGCCGTGGAGATATTGTCGCGTTTGATCGCAACCAGTGTCGGCATGTCAACGCTTTGCATGGATAATGCAACGCCCTTGTTCAGTCCGGCATCGGAAAGTATTTTTTGGGCCAGATAGGCGCGTTCCGTGGCATTTTTGGTATTTTGAACCGACAGTGCCACGGGATATCCGGTTTTGGCTTTGACCTTTGCTACATATTCTGCAATTTCAAGATCGCGCTTTTGAATCCCAAAATTGGCATCGCAGCAGAAGATATATTGAATTTTTTTGTCGGCAAACCAGTCGGCTTCGGCCATCAGGCGATCCATGCCAAACTTCGTCACTTTGGCCGCTGTAGCTGATCCCCAATCACAAAAGGTGCAACGAAACGGACAACCACGGTTGGTTTCCCACAGTCCAATCCAGGCTTCGTGGGGATTGGCTGCCATCAGGGTATCGAACGTGCCTTCCAGGAAGGGCGAAGGAACTTCATCCAGCTCCCTGAACCGCTCACGTGCCGGGGTGCGTATATAGTTTGAAGCGGCATCTACGAAGCTGATGCCCGCAATGGTAGCCCAGTCCCGGCAGGGGAACTGGTCCAAAATCTCCACAAAGGTTTTTTCGCCCTCATTGTGTACCGCAAGGTCAATAAAGGGGTTTTGACGCAACCAAGGCTCAGGTAAATCCGGCACATGCGGCCCGCCCAACACGATCAGTATGTCCGGTTTGGCGGCTTTCAATCTGCGCGCAATTTCCAGAGAAATTTCATGGTTCCAGACATACACACTCAAGCCCACAATGTCTGCGATTTTCAGTCGCTCCACGATGGTGGTGATGGATTCCCGTTTGTATATTCCCGGCAGAAAATGCAGCCGGCCCGGATTGCGGGCATTCTTTTCTGCATACACCTGCAGCAGACCCGTCGAATAGGGGAGGTAATTCTGGCCTGAAAAACTGTTGTTGATTTGAACCAGACCGACGCAAATATGTTCCATGGCATGCTCCGAATATATTCAGCTCAGAACGGCCCTTTGAAGCTTTTGTAAAAATCAGTCATGGCCTTGTGCTGTGGAATGATTACACCATGCTCTATTTTCCCCCGTACCAGTCGGGCCACGGCATCAATGGTTCGGTGCAGATCAGGGTAGTAAATATCTTCCAGCGCCTTGGCGGTGGGACAGGGTGCCGCAGCCATTCCCAGATTGACGACCGGGGCTTTGAGCACGGACGGATCGGTCTCCGCGACGATACGGCATACCTCCGCCGCTACGCCATAGGCCAGCCACGAGGTGTCGGCAACCAGCAATCGACCTGTTTTTGCAACGCTGGACATGATGAGGGCACGGTCCGGGTTGGAGATGTTGTGCAGGTCAATGACTTCGCATTCGATCCCAAAATCGGCCAGATAGGATGCAGCGCGAAGCGCTTCCAGCACCATGATGGAGGTGGCCACAATGGTTACATCACTGCCTTCGCGTGCCAGTCTGGATGCCAGAGGGTTTTCTACCGGGGGCCGGTTGCTGGTATCAAAGGCCAGGTCGTACATCAACCGGTGTTCAAACACGATGACAGGCCCCTTGTGGTGCGCCACCGCATGTGCGTAACTTTGCACTATCGCATCCGGGGTGGAGGGCATCAACACCAGCAGTCCCGGAATATGGGCAAACAGCGATTGCAACGACTGTGAGTGCTGCGCGCCTTGCCCCCAAGACCTGCCAATGACCATGCGCACCAACATCGGAACACGAAACAGCCCGCCAAACATGTACCGGTATTTGGCCGCCATGTTGATGAGTTGGTTCATTGCCAACAAGCCAAAATCAGCGCGGATATGGGTATTGATCGGGTACAGACCGGTCAAGGCTGCGCCCACGCAGATGCCGGTGACTGCGTCCTCAGACAGGGGTGTTTCAATGACGCGTCCGGGAAATTCGGTACGCAAATTGGTGGTGGTGCCAAAGATGCCTTTGAAGTCGCAAACGCCTTGGCCAATAAGGATGGTGTTCGGATGGTCGGTCAATGCGCTGCGCATGGCAACGGCCAAGCCGTCGCGGTAGGTGGCGATTGCTGGAAGTCTGTGAGGTGTGTTCATGGCAAGTGGGCAACAGGTTCAGATGACATCGGTCAGCAGTTCGGAGATGTCGGGCACAGGGCTGGCCTCGGCAAAGGCGACGGCGGCTGCAATTTCTGTATCCAGTTCCGGGCGCAGTGCATGGATCAGGGCCGCGTCCTGGCACAGGGCATCCTCGGCTTTCCATGCATCCATGTCCGCTTGTGAGCGGTACCCGGCAGCAAAGTCTTCGCCTGGCCCCACATGCTCCTTGTAACGGCAGGTGATGACCTCCAGCAACCGGGGTTTTCCATCCTGGCGAATGGCTGTGGCGATGCTGGCGGCGGCATCTCCCACTTTGAGAAAATCCCAGCCTTCTTCCAGCCGCATAGACTCTATTCCATAGGCTCGGGCGTGTTGGTGTATCTGATAAGACTGGCGTTCAGCCAAATTGGCGTGTACTGCCAGACCGTTGTTTTCGCAGAGAAAAAATACGGGCAGGCTGTACAAGGCGGCAAAGTTCAAGGACTCGTGGTAGGTTCCCTGCTCGGTGGCACCATCGCCGAAGCACACCACGCTCAATCCATCCTTTTTTTGTATCCGGTGGGCCAAGGCGGCACCCACGGCCAGCGACAGGGTGGACGCAACCACCGCCGAAGCGCCCATCACGCCCACACTAGGGGCCGCCAAGTGCATGGAGCCCGCCTTGCCTTTGGAAACGCCGGTAGCCCGACCATACAACTCGGCCATCATCAGGCGCAAATCGCCACCTTTAGCGAGGTAGAACGCGTGGCCGCGGTAGGTGATGAACAGAAGGTCTTCCTTGCGCAAGGCTTCGCAGACACCTACTGCAACCGCCTCCTGGCCGATGGACAGATGCATCGGGCTCTGAATTTTGTCGAAAGGGTACAACTCGATGAGTTTTTCTTCCACAAGTCTGATTCTGAGGGCTTCCCGAAACAGTTTTCGGTAGCGTTGGATATCCGATGGCGGCGTGTGCATGTCGTGGGATGGCGATTGCGGGAAGATCATTTGCTGATAAGACCTCATGGTTGATATGACGCTCGCCCGCATGGCTTTGCAAGACGGCCCGGCAGAGGTAAACGTCGCCGCAGCACTTTGGAACAAGTTCGAATGGAAGCCGAGTTTAATCGATGGAGTCTGCGCAAAAAAATAACGGGGATTTCCACACCATTTGGCATACAATCGACGCACGCCATTCGCCGATGATATGCGCGTGCCAGGATCGTTTCCGGACGGTCATTTTTTTCACAATTCCCTTGAGATTTAGACAATGATCGTCAGCAGGACACCGTTTCGCGTCTCATTTTTTGGCGGCGGTACCGATTATCCGGCCTGGTATAAGGAAAATGGTGGGGCGGTACTGAGTGCATCCATCAACAAGTACTGCTACATCACCTGCCGCCATCTGCCCCCCTTTTTTGACTACAGATACCGGATACGGTATTTCAAGCGGGAGGAGGTGAATACCATTGATGAAATCGAACATCCGACGGTGCGCGAGAGCCTGCGCCTCATGCAATTGGACAAGGGACTGGATATTGTTCACCACGCCGATTTGCCAGCGCGCACCGGAATGGGGTCGAGTTCGACCTTCACCGTTTGTCTGCTGCATGCACTGTACGCGCTCAAGCATGAGATGCCGACCAAGCGGGAACTGGCCTTAATGGCCATTCATATTGAGCAGAATTTGCTGAAGGAAAATGTGGGCTCGCAGGATCAGACTATTGCGGCTTTTGGCGGATTTAACCGGATTGATTTTGGTGGGCCGCAGGAGTTTGCGGTAACGACCCTAATAGTGGATCCAGCTAAACTTGCATCGTTGCAGGCGCATTTGATGCTGTTTTTCACGGGATTTCAACGAACAGCTTCTGAAATTGCGAGGAAACAGATTGAATGTATTCCGGCGAGTACGTCCAATCTAAGGCAAATGATGGAAATCGTGGAAGATGCGCAAAGAATACTGACCAGCCAAAACCGCAGCATTGCCGAATTCGGGCTGCTATTGGGTGAGCAATGGCGGATCAAGCGAAGCCTGACCGCCCAGATTTCCAATCCTGAAATTGATGCCATTTACGACAACGGCATGAAGGCCGGTGCCATTGGTGGAAAACTGTTGGGTGCCGGAGGCGGCGGGTTTGTGCTGTTTCTGGTGGAGCCCGATCATCAGGAATCTGTGCGCCGTGCCCTCAGCAATCTGTTGTATGTGCCCTGCCGGTTTGACCATCTGGGAAGCCAGATTATTTACCATGTCAAAGATGATGATTACTGAATCCGTGCAGGCTGTGGACGCACTTATTTTATGCGGAGGCCTAGGGAGCCGACTGAAAAGTATGTTTCCGGATCGGCCCAAAGGTCTCGCCTCAGTGGCCGGAAGACCGGTGCTGGACATTCTGGTGGATGACCTATTGCAGCAGGGATTTCGAAGAATCATTCTCTGCGTTGGACATATGAAGGAGCAAATTATTGGATATTATGAACATCGTAAAGATGCACAATATATATTCTCATGTGAAAATGAGCCTCTGGGAACCGGGGGGGCGGTTGCACAGGCACTTCCCCTAGTGAGCGGGGAGTCCATGCTGATCATGAATGGGGACTCTTTTTGTCGGGTGGACTATTCTGGGCTCGTTCAGTTTCACCAGGCAAGAAAAGCACTAGCATCGATTGTGCTAGTGACTGCGGATGAGCGCAGGGATTGCGGCGTGATTGTAATGGGCGAGGAGGATCGTATTCTTTCCTTTAGCGAAAAACCGTCCGTACAGGAACCGGAAGGCGAGTTTATCAATGCTGGAGTGTATTTGTTGCAGAAAAAGGCTTTTGACAAAGTTCCCTGGAAAGTGCCATTTTCACTTGAGCAGCAACTGTTTCCTTCGCTGGTGGATAGTCGGCAGTGCTATGGCATTTTCGTGGCCGGCACTGTGACGGATATTGGAACGCCAGAAAGGTATCTTAGCGCCAATGCCGCAGTAGTGCAGTCGCATTGTGCGATGAATATAGATGCTGGTGCTGACAAAGCAACACGTTTCCTCAGATATTGTTTTGACTGACTGAAATCGATGTCGCTTTGTCAGTGTGGGTATATATATGTCTTGAGCGCGGTAAAAATTGAAACTTTCCGGTATCAAGGACTAATATTAAAGTATTAATATTTCTGAAACTGGATTAATTTTCGAGTACTTCTGGAAAATATTTCTAATATAATAGTTAAGTTAATTAAATATTTTCTTTTTCTCCGTAAGCTTTTGACTTATAACGAAACATAAAATCAGGATACGTATCTAACAACATGTTTTCTCCGCAAACCAGAGTGATAATTGAACTGATAAATAATATCTGCCACACCAACGCAACAGGCATTTACGAGTGTTATAAACGCATGATATAGATGACTTATCATGACATAGATACATATAGATTCTTTAACTAACTAGTTTATACTTCATAAATATTTAGTGCTTCGGCGCTGTGTGGGTATACAAAACTAATAATTAATTTATAAATTAACGATGTTGACTTCTCG